>JAWLEV010000022.1:0-30664 GCA_041685915.1 Anaerolineae bacterium
TACTCCCAACGCGGCTGCATCCAGTTGATGTGCCCGCCGATGGGGATGTCGTAGGTCCTCACCAGGAACTGGCCGATCTGCTCATAATCGGCGGCCTGGTCATAGTGTCTGCTTGTGACTTTCACAATTCTCTCCTCCTTATCGACCGCCGGCGCGCACAAGGCCTGCCGCCAAGACACCGACTATTATGGTCGTTCCGGCAGGGAAATGCCAATGGCGTCCACCCTTTGCGGGTACGCCCCACCATCCGCCAATACTTGCGCTTGGTTCCGCCCCCTGGCTCCTCAAAGGGCGACCAGGCGAAGTAGGAGCCTATTCGTACCTTTCGATCTCCTCGCGGGCGATCTGCACCCAGCGCGCCAGGCGTTGGGGTTCGTTGTTCAGGGTGTGCACGTCCTTCATGATGATCTCCAAACGACAATCGCCGGCGATCTCGAGCGTTCGCCGGATGTCGTCACGTATGGCATCCTCATCAAAGTGCGCGGTGCTGATCAGCGCCGGGTTTGGTTTGCGGGAGAAGACGATGTCGCGCCCCAACGCATCGGCCATGAAAGCCTGATCGGCCCATGGCGATACGGAGACGCGGGCCAGGTTGGGAATACGCTCGATGATGTGGAAGCGATTGTTGACCGGCTCGCAGCAGCCATAGTAGGTTTTCCCGAATCGCTCGACGATGCTCAGCTGGTAGGGAAAGATGAACTCCTTGAACTGCTCCGGCCCCACGCCCACGGTCTCCTGCGATTCGCTCAGCACCCACAGATCCTGGGCCCGCACGGGCATGCCCTCCGTCCAGTCCTCCTGGGGCAGCGAGTGCGTGTATCCCATGCTGCCAGAGCCGATATAGTCATTCTCGTCGTTCAGCGAATAGAGCCCCTCGCTTTCCAGCCAGTCGGCAAAGGCCAGATGATCGTCCCGGAGAAAGGCCATCAGTCTGTGCAGCCCGGCCGGGTTGTCGTACATGGCCAGCATGAGCTGCTCAAGGCCGATGAGGTCGATGGCGCTCCACGTCAGCCCCATGGTCCAGTAGAAGCTGCCGCGGATGCGAACGGTCAGCAGGCCCTCGAACAGGGCTTCCAGTCTCGCCTTCTCTGCCAGGGTGGCCTCGCGGTCGACGCTGAACGTGCGGAGCTGCAGCTTGTGAAAATCCTCGTCCAGGTCCTGAATGGGCGCATCCCAAACATACGACCCCATGCGCGTCTCATCCCCGCCCTGGTGCGTGACCGGAGCGACCCCGTAGTCACCCTCGGTGACGTGCCAGTTCACATTCACGACGGGCTCGACGACGTGGTCGTCTTGGAGTTCCTCGAATCGATAGATCGTCTCGCGCAGTCCATGCTCCAGATCGCGCGCCCATTCGTCCTCGCACTCCAGGGTGTCACGGGGCACGGGCAATTTCTGGTCGCGGACGCCCCCGTGTTCGGCGAGAACCATGACGCGATCCCCGTCTCCGGCATCCAGGCGATACCAGGCCTCCCGTCGCTCCTTGTTCACAGGGGTTTCGGCGATCGCGGCTTTGGTCGCCGCCAATCCTCGGAGGACGTCGATATCGTGTTGGGGCAAATCCATCGTTTCATACCTTTCAGTGTCCATTCTACGCGGAGTTTCTCTCCAAGATCGGGCCGTTCATGCCAGAATGTAGCCCTGCGCATTCAACAAGTGTAGCATGCCGGGAGACCAGCATGCTACACTTCATAGTCCGTCAAAGCGCCCTTTTACTCCTGTTCCAGATAGTCCATCTCTGGCTGCAGGGGCCAGCGGTAGGTCTCGGGCGGCTTGACGCGCTGGGCCCAGGCGGTGAGCACCTCCTCGTCGGCCCGCTTTTCCTGCATGCGTTCCCACACGGCTTCGGGATCCCAGCCATCAAGGACCACGTCGGTCAACTCGTCGAGGATCGACTGACAGTCTGGGTCGTCGGCGCGGTCGTCGAGTTCCTCAGGATCCTCACGTAAGTTGAAGAGCTGCGGCGGCTGACCGTGATAGTAGTTGAGCTTCCAGTCCCCCCTGCGCACCATGCGGTGGATGCAGCCCTCGTCGGTGCAGTACTCGGAAAAGGCCGTGTCGTGCCACTCCTCGCTCTCGCCGCGCAGGACGGGCAGCAGCGTCTGCCCATGGGAGGCGGGCAGGGGCGGCGCGTCCAGAGCATCGAGGATGGTGGCATTCAGGTCCAGCGCGCTCACCACGCCGTCATAGCGCAGCCCCTCGGGAAGGTGACCGGGCCAGCTCATGATCAGGGGTACGCTCACCGCCTCATCGTAAAAGGTCTGCTTCCACCATAATCCATGCTCGCCCGCCTGCTCACCGTGATCGGAGCTGTAAACGATGAGGGTGTTCTCGGACAAGCCGTTGTGCTCCAGGGCATCCAGAATCTGGCCCACCATATAATCCACGCGGTCCACCAGCGCCCAGTATGCGGTACGGGCGCGCATGATCCACTCGCCCGGCACCTCGACGATACCGCAGCGCTCGCGCCACCAACGATGGTAGGGGTGCAGGTGATCGCCCCAGGGCTCGGGGTGATCAGGCGGTGGCACCCTGCCCTCGTACCGTTCATAGTCCTGACGGCGGGCGACAAAGGGCTGGTGCGGCAGCATAAAGCCCACGGAGATGGAAAAGGGCTCGTCCAACACGCCGGAGCGCCTGGCGATGCCCAGTTCGTCCAGGCGATGCACCGTGGAGGCGGTAACGTATTCGTCGTGAACCTGATAGGCGTTCTGGCCGATGCCCGACTTTTCCAGGCTGACCCGCGCCGGCCCCTGGGTGCCGGTGAGCATGCCGTGATCCACGCTCGGCGTGCCGCCGAGATAGTTAGCGCTGTGGTCGCCCACCAGGCGCTCGGCGTAGCCGTGGAGCTGGTCGGGGCCGCGCGAATGCATGCGCCCGATGAGCACGGGCCAGTAGCCAGCGGCGCCCATGGCGTGGGCCAGGGTGGGGATGCCCGAATCCAGGGAATGCTGGTTGGTCCAGCAGTCGTTCTCGTGGGGATGCCGCCCGGTCAGCATGGACATGCGCGAGGGCACGCAGATGGGCGACGGGCAGTAGGCGTTCTCGAACACCACCCCCTCCGCAGCCAGCCGATCGAGGTGCGGCGTCTGCACCACGGGATCACCGTAGCAGCCGGTGACAAAGGGGTTGTGCTGGTCCGAATGGATATAGAGCAGGTTGGGGCGTTCGCCAAAGGTGTAGGGCATGTTCGTATCTCCTCAGATCTAATCGACTCTCCAATTAGCGTACATTTCCGAAAAGTGTAGGACAAAGGATGTCCCGCCGTGACATGTGTTGGGTAACGGTCTGTCCATCGACTGGCACCAGTATACGAGAAAGGGGGTATACTATCAAGGGAACGCCTCACTCCTGACACGGGGAGTGTGACGCGCCCTAGAGGGAGCGCACCAGCGCGTCCAATGCCCGCGCAAGCGCGACGAGTTTGCGGCAATCGACGATGCCGGACGTGTCTGCGGAGGTATGGGTCACCGTGCGCGTCCGCCCGCTAGTGCCTCACATGGCGCAAGATGAGAGGTAAATAACGCTGCAACCCGGTGCCGACGCGCACGATCTTTGGGTCAAGCCGCCCTTTTTTGATCGAAATCAACGTGCGGGCGACCCGACCCGGGTAGTGGATGGATTGCTCTCACTTTTTCCCTGGATTTGATCGGCCCCTTGGAACGTCAGGGACTGAATCGGTACACGATGGGCAGGTAGATGGCGAGCCAATCGGTGCTCACCATGGTGGTCTTTGCTTCAGTAGCCATGCCGTTGTAGAGTGCATATCCGACGATTTCATAGCTCCCCCTCGCTGCACCGGCCGTATCCCAGTCGGCGTCCAGGGTGACCGTCTCACCAGGTGCCAGGTCGATGAACGTCTGCTTGAATTCCTGGACGGAGTTGCTGTCCTTATCCCGAATCTTGACAACAGCCGTACCCGTCAGATCCACGCTTCCGTTGTTCTCAAAGACGAGGGAAGTGTTGATGGTGTCCCCGATATCGAAATGCCGCGGGGCAACGGTAAGACTGCTCACCTGACCAGAGGCGATGCCGAGATGGAACATCCGCGTGCTGCGGTCCAGCACCTGATTCTGGGCATTCTTGAGCATGACCTCCAGGTAGTACCCCCCCGGATCGAACCCCTCGGTGTCCCACACGGGCGCAAAGGAAGCAGCCCCCGTCAGGCCGGAGAGGGTTTGCAGCGCCAGGCCCGCCGCGGGCTCCCCACTGGGGTACTTTTTGATGATGGCCATGACGCTCACGTCCTGCGCCGCACCAGCGTTCTGGAGCGAGATCTCGGCCTGTACGGGCTCTCCCTGTGCGTAGGCATTCTGATTCGTGCTCATAGCGGTGATAGTTACGGGGGATAGCGTGTAGTCGATATCAAAGCCATAGTTCTTGTAGAACTCGATGTCGGTCGTGGCCGGGTCATAGTAGAAGGGATACATGGTGATGATCAGGGTGACCGTGCCATCGGGGTCCTCCATCACCTCCCAGTCGTACTGTGCCTCGGGAGTCCAGCCGGCAGCGCCTCCCGAGGATGCCGAGACCCCTCCGGCGGGAGGGGCGATCAGGGCCTCGTTGAGCGGAAGATTCAGGCCCGTGTCGGTGCTCATGGCCGAGCGCTCGGTCATGAGCACATCCTGAATCTCATAGCCGGGCGGATAGGTAAGGGTCTCGCGATAGATGGGGATGCGGTAGTCGCCCGGATCCAGCAGCAGATCCCCGCCCGGGATGTCCACCTCGTGGACATCCCCGTTGAGCGTCACCTCGTAGTCGGGCACGACGACGTCGATGGACGAGGCTGGCTGACCCGCGTGCTCCTCAGATGCCGCCCCGACAGCAGCACCGCTTCCCGCGGACACGGCACCGTACTTGGGATCGCCGTAGAGATTGTACTCGTAGACCCAAAGCTGCGCGTAGGAGCTTGAGCTCCACCGCTTGCGCTTCAGTTCAGTGAACGCCTTGCCGATCGTGGTGCCGGACGTCCAGTATTTGTCGAATAGGGCCTTGCTACCGGCGCGGTTATGGCTGATCGCCGAGACCTCTGTCGAACCGATATAGATCGCCGCTCCGCGGTCGAAAAAGGCCTCGGCTATGTTGTCGTCCCCGCCATCAAAGGTACAGCCGTCGACGGGGTCCCAGTTGGCGGTGTGATCCTCATAGGATCCGGTGAGACAGGCCCAGCCCAGGACAATGGGGTTTGTGCTGCCAAAGCTGATGGGCTGCGTTACCGACTGCAGGTGAGTTGTGTTCAGCGGCCCCCATCCATCAGGTGACCCATGGCCCTGGTACAGGACCACATCTTTGTCGTTCGTGTTGTTCCTGAATGCTGAAACCCTTTGAGAGGACGTGATGTCCTTCCAGTGTAGCTTGGTAACACAGTCCGTGCAGTTGATGGCCTTCTCGATCTCGTCGACCGACCCGGTGAATTTGTCCTGGATAGAGGATTTCGCGTCCGTTCCGCTGACCAGCAGATAGTGGGAGCGATCAAAGCTGCCATCGAGGCTGGCGCGGATGGCGGCGGAGAGGTCCGCCGCGTCGTTCCCGATGATGCGGCCGACGACGAGCTCCGGTGCGGCGTTGCTACCGCCGGTGTCGGCATACGGCAGATCGCTGATATCCGCCTCCCTGGTGTGGCAGTCCCAGTTGCTCCACGTGATGTTCCAATGGGTCTCCAACCAGGCGGGCACAATCTCTGTCTCGCCGACGATGAGGAGATAGCCTTCCGCAGCGGTGCGGAAAGCGCTATCAAGCTTCTGGCCCCAGTCGCCACTCGGCAGGATCAGGTTGCTGAGCGTGCTGCGATCTGACATGCGCAGATAGCCCAGCGCGCCCTCCCGCGTGAAGGCTAGCTCTGCCATGTCAGAAAGCACCGGCTCGATATCCTGGAACGGGTTGTGGAACGACAGGAAGCTGGGATTCGTGACGATCAAATAGTCGGCCTCGCCGACAGCGTTCGTATGCGCCGTGCCGAGGGGCTCGCTGGGCGCCGATCCCGCCGTCTCCGTCGTCTTGAGGGCCTCGAACTTGTGCGATTCCTGATACGAGGTGCCAGAGGATCCCTTGTAGGCCAACTGTATGGTCGTCCCAATCGAGGGAACGGGGGGCTTGTCGTGGATCAGGACGGGAACGGCCGCGAGGACGTAGGTGCGTGAGGCGCCCGGCGACAGGCTCACGGGGTCCTTGATGATGGCCGTCGCCTGCATGCTCGTGGTGTCAAAGTCGGTCTCATAGGTCACGTCGTTGAAGGTGCGCGCTATGGGCTGAAAGCCTCTCAGCGCGTCTGTGACCTCGATCTCACTTGCTGTGGCCTGCCCCTTGTTCTGCACCGTGAGCTCAATGGCAAAGGTGTGAGCGTGGCGGAAGACCTCCTGCTCGGTCACGACAAGCTTGGGGCTCGGCGGAGGGCCCGCATTGGCCACGTTCACGGTGATCAGATCGGTGCCCACCTTGCCATCCCCATCGGTGGCCTGGACGGCCAAGGAGTGGGACCCTGGCGAAAAGTATGTCGTATCCCACCAGAACATGACGTCGAGGGAGGGACTGACGGGGTACTGTCCCCCGCCCATCTTGTTGCCATCCACGAACCACTCGACCTCGCTCCATCCCGAGTCATCCGACACGGTGACCCAAACCCGCGTGTCGCCGTATACATCGGCCCCTTCAGCGGGGAAAAAGATGTTGACGGTGGGGGTTTCTGCGTCCACAAAGTTGTCCACGGGGACCGTCATCTGATCGGTGGTGGCGTTACCGAAGAGATCGAACGCCTTGGCCTTGAGAGCATAGTCGCCATTCTCCTTGTCCTCGGTCAGGAAGACCCACTCGTACGGCGGCGAATAATCGGTAAAAACGAGATCATCATTCAGGTAGAACTCTACCTTCTCCAGGCCGGTGTCGTCCTCCGCGTCGGCGCGGATGGTGACGGTGCCGGTCATCACCGTGGGCGCCCTTAGATCCACGATGGGATCCTGCGTGTCGGCTGCGGGAAGCGTCTCAAAGAGGAAGTCCTGGCTCTCCACAGCGTTCCCCGCCGGATCGGTGGAACGGACCACATAGTGGTAGGTGGTCGAGGGCGTCAGCCCCGCCAGCGTTACCTGGTGGTTGGTCGTCAGCGTGGGATCCGTCTCCTCGAGGCGAAGGAGGCGGGCGACAGAGTCGTAACGCACCACGCTGTCGGCGGGCTCATCGGTCTCCCAGGAGATCACGGCCGAGGTCGCCGTGAGGTCCGTCGTGGTGGGACCGGCGACGATCTCTGGCGGTGTGAGGGCACAGTCCCAATTCTCCTCGCGACGATTGTTGGTCTCGTCGCTCTCGGCCACCACGTCGGTGGCGTCGGCGCGCACGACGACGGCATCACTCTCTCCTGAACAAACCCACGTGTAATCGAAGCAGCCCTCCCACATGGCCATCGACGCCAGGTCGACGGCAACCGACACGGTACCTTGTTCGACACCATCCACGGAGAGCGTCGTCTGGTGACCGGCAGGCGCCACACCAGAGCCGATGTTTTGCACCACGAAGCATATGTAAGTGCCCTCGGGCCAGATGGTGGTGACGATCAGGTCCGGGGGATCTTCGGAGAACTGGTCCCAGAACTTGTTGCCAGTGAGCGTCTTGCCATCGAGGGGCGCAAGATACTCGATCCAGTTTGCCGTGCGCACGGTACCGTCGACGCTGGTAGCACCGACGGATGTATAACCTGACAGATCCGTCTGGCGGATGTGGTAATATTCGTAGCCTTCGGGCACATCCAGACCGTACCATCCTTCGATGTCGGTGGTCGCGGTCACGAGCAGCGTGCCGGAGACCGGATAGGGGTCGTTGGCGCCATAGGCGGAGACGGTGACACCTGACAGCGGATCAGTTTCGTCGCCCACCTCGCCTTCATAGACCCGGCCGCTGAGTCTGAACGAAGGCACGTGATAGGTGACCTCGAGCTGTGGCACGTACTCCCCGTGGTCTAGGCTCTCGAACCAACGTTCGTAGTAAGTGCCGTCGGTCGGACCCCGCAGCAGAACACCATAGTTGGCTCCCGGAGCGCCGACCCACGACTGGGCGTACGAGGAAATGTCCCAGGATTTGTAGGAGCCGACAGCGGCGTCGATATCGGCATAGAGGGCCCATTCTCCGGTGGTGATATCGCTGTCCCACGTGACGGTGGACTCGTCCCACGAACTGGTGACAAAGTAGGCGTTTATTGTCACCGGATCGGCTCCCGTAGCCCCTTCCAGATAGAGACGCAGGTACGCGGCATCGATCACGGCGTCGGGTGGAAGGCTAGAGAGATCGAAGCGGATGAGCGTCGCCGCCTCCTCGTCATCCCCCTTGTAAGCGAGTTCCAGCGACGGATCCTCGCCAAAGTTGGTGTCGGCATCCCATTGCCGCACTGTGGCGTCGGCGACCGCGTCCAGGGTGACCGTGGTCTGTGTCAGGCCCGATAGGCGTTCGGACCGCTCGACAATTTCTTCCGTTGCTGTGGCACTGGCCGCGTTGATGATCGTTCCCAAGGCAACAATCACCAGGAGCGTAAGCAAAAGTCTTTTTGGAGACATGGCATTCCCCCTCACCGATCTCTTTTTGGGATACTGCACCAGCGCAGCATCCAACAGATTCCTCCGACCCGCTCACTTTTTCACATCCCGCTAGGATTTGATGCCATCACCCCCTTTATCTGCTTCTGATCTCCCCGCATCTGCCCTCGCCTGAGGACTAGAGACATCCCCACCAAGGCCACATCCCTCTCAACCTGTGCCACCATTAGAAAAACCCACCCCTCACAAACGGTAACCGCGGATAATGGTCAACCTGTGCACCAGCACTATCGCGCCTTCCGCGTTGGGTGGGCGTGCCGGCCACTATGGCAATGTAATTGTCCGAATCGAGAGAGAAAGAACCCTCGCCGTGATTCGTGGTATGAACTGGCGTCTCGTCGCAGACCTGTTAGGGGGATGCGCTCCGCCTTTCGCTCTGGGTGAGGAAATGAGAAAGATTCGTGGGGCATACAGACCCGACGGAAGATCCTCCAAAGATGATCGCGACCCGCCCCAAAAGTAAAAACAGACGGCAATCCCAGCCTCTCGGCCATGGATTGACGCCGCGACGAAACCCGACCTTGATATTTCGCCCCCATTATATCACAATTAGGCCCACTTTTCAAGCAAATTATGTTATTTTTTGAAATCTAGTATAGATTCTCCCTGCGTGTCACCCCACCCTAAAGAGGCGGCGCTGGTTGGAGAATATGCATGGCATATTCCTTTGAAGAACGGCTCCGCAAAGCGTGAAATGTGCTGCCAGTCTTTTACAGCGCCTGCACAATCCTCTCCAGGACTGCCAGCCCCGCAGCCTCCGCGTCCCGCGCAGCCTGCAGTGCCTCGACGGCAGCGCGGCTCCGGTCGTCCACGGGGAGCGTCTCCTCGTCGGAGGCGCCATTCACCCAGGGATAGATCTCGGCCACGTCACCCAGCTTCTCCGCCACGACCGCATAGTGGGCCCGCGCCTCGTCAAAGGCAGCGTCCGCCCGACCCGCCAGCCGCTCCTTGGCCTCCTCCAAAAAGCCCACGGCCTTCTTGCGACATTCCAGCCACACCCCCGTGTTGTAGCGCATGCCCATGTCCGAGGCCTCTCCCTGCTGCAAGGCGTTGATCCAGTTGTCAAAGCCCTCCACGCCGGCCCGATAGTGCGGAAAGATCCACTCCTCGGGGTTGGCCGCGTGTTCAAGGGCGAAGGTCAGGGTCTCCTTGACCGTGGTCGCGTCGTCGGCGGCCTCGCCGGGCCACACGCTGTACAGTTCGAGGACGCCAATGCCCGTATCGCCCAGTTCCTGCCAGGGCTTGGGGCCCTTGCCCGCCTCGCAGCCAGGCCCCGAGTAGTGGTAGCCAACTTGATCGTAGCCATAGATCACATAGAATTCGGGCACCTCGAGCTCCCAGCCGTAGCAGGGCCGGCCCTCGTCGATAGCCTCCTTCACGTGCTCCCAGGCACGCCGCTGTAGATCCGCGAAATCGTCCTGATGCTTGAACCCAAAGACGCCATCGAGCCTGTAGCCCAGGTTCTCGCCCAGCTCAAAGAGCTTCTGCGTCTTCCAAGCCGTCGGCCCGCTGGGGCAGACCTGCTCGTGCAGGTTGATGACAAAGGCGTGCCCTGTACCCCCGTACAGCCAGGGTTCACTGACGTCGATCCCCAAATAGTCCAGACATCCCTCGATACAGCCCAGATGGGACACCCACCGAGGCGTCCAGTGAAAATTTTGCAACGCTTTCATTCCCCTTCTCCTTTCTGCAGCAGCAGGGGCCACTTGCCCACCTTACCTTTCCACAGGATCGAAATCCACCTCCATGGTCGGAATGCTATTCCGACCTACGCCTTCCACTCCATATCCAGATCCAGCGGATAGATGGGACGCGGCAGGTGCTCAAAGGGCAAGCTCTCATAGTCCACCATGGCCACGCCCGGGGTATCCAGGTTGATATTGGCGGCCACGATGGGGTCGAAAGAGGCGCGGTGCCCCTGGTTGGACTTGGTCACGACGATGCGCTTTTCCTCAAAGACGATGCCCGCGCTCTTGAAAAAGTCCCGGTCCTTGCCCGTTCGGCCCCGGGAAAAGATGACGTCGATCTTGTTTCCCACCCGGAGAACGACGCGAGGCCCCGCATCCACCTCGCGGAAGGCCTCCCGCGTGACGACCTTGCCCCAGCCGCCGTGGGCCGGACCCGTGATGGTATAGTTGCCGTCGTCGATGGCTTTTACATAGCCGGTGACGGGCAGCGGCTGGTAGAAGCGCTGATCGACGCTGGCGCCCACCTCCATCTTCAGTGTGGCGCCCACGCCCGCCTCCAGACCCGCTTCCACGACGTTCTCATCGCGAATGGTCAGGGCGCAGTCCCTGGCGCCGAGACGCAGCAGGGCCTCCAGGACGGCGGGGCTGTCCGCCGGACAGAGACTGCCCGGGTCGTCGCCCAGGTCCACCAGGCACACCAGGCCCTCGTCCCGCCGCATGGCGATCTCGATGCCCCGCTCGATGGGCAGGATGGGCCGCACGGTGCGGATCTCTTCCCGGCGGTCCCACAATTCCTGAGCCATGTCCCTGGCCAACTGCTCCGCCAACACCGGGTCGCCATCGGTGGTGGCGATCACGCTCATGCCCGCATAGGGGATGTCGGAGTAGCCATATCCCCCCTGGATGGTGAGATTGAGGACGCCCGGCTTTTTCTCCCAATCCTCCCGGAGGAGGTTCAGATGATACAACGGCAGGCGCATCTCGTCGTTGGGCAGGTGCGACCAGGTGCTCTGCCCCACGTTGGGCCCCAGGATGGGCACCCGCACGAACCGCGTCACCGGAGCGATGTCGCCGGCCTGCATACGTAGCAAAAGATCGGCGGCCTCCATCCCCCGCTCGTAGGCATCGATGTGGGGGTTGCTGTTCAGGGGCACGGGCACCGCCAGATCACATTCCCCCTCGGCATAGTTGCTATGGAAATCGTAGGTAGCCACAAAGGGCGTCTCGTTCCCCAATAGCTCGCGTGCCGACCGCAGCAGATCGGCTTCGGCCTCCATGTAGGGTTCCTCTACGGCCATGGCCCCGTGCAGGGCGAAATAGACCCCATCCAGCGGTCCCGCCTCGCGCAGGCCGTCCAGAAAGAGGTCGCGATAGTGCGTGTACACCTCGGCGGTGATGATGCCCCCCCGCCCTCCGGCGACGAAATTCACGTTTCCTACGGGCACCAACTCTACATCCGCCGCCTCGGCGGCTTCTGCAAAGCCCCCGATGTAGCTCTTGGGGTGGGCCTCGGCCAGCACCTCCTCCCCCATCTGTGTCGGAACGTCCAGTGTGTCGTTGCGCTCCACGGCAAAGGTGTTCGTCTCATGGCGCATACCCAACACAGCAACGCGCATATCTCTCCCTTCTGTAATCCTTTCAGGTGTGCTTTGGTCGGTATCATACACGCTGCATCATCCCGTCACAAGTAGATCGGGGATCATCCTGTAGAGGTGGGGCTGGCTGAATCCTTTTTCGACCTACGCAACCGCGCCGCTTTCGCATTCACAGAGATCGCTTTTCGGCTTGACGAAAGCGCGGTATGTTGCTAAAATTGCTTCACATTGACGCTTTTTTGTAGGGAGGGAAATTGTGAGCAGTAAGGTGGGCATCGAATACTGCACGTCTTGAGGGTACGAAGGTAGAGCCGTCAGTTTGGCGGACAAGGTGAGAGAGACGTACGGAGACGAGGTGGAGATCGAGTTGACGCCCTCGAGTGGTGGCGCGTTCGAGGTCAGCGTGAGTGGCGAAAAGATCTACTCCAAGTTGGAGACGGGCCGGTTCCCGAGCGAGAGCGCCGTGCTGAGCGATATGGAGGACAAGTTGTAGGTCGGCTTCTCCTCTCCTGTTTCCGCGGAGGCATTCTACGAATGCCTCCGCTTTTTGTTTACCGTACCACCACATCCTCTCCGCCAGCGGTGGGCCCCTTTTTATCAAAGACCACGCGGCGCAGCCGCTCATCGGCGGGGCGCAGGCGATCGGTGTTACGCAAAAACATCTCCACCTGCTCTCTGGTCGCGGCATCCTCCAGGATGGGACGCGCTTTTTCCTCACCCCCGACCAGAGACAATTTCATCCTCTCCATGATATCAAAGAGAATCGCCGGACGGTAACGCTCGGCGCGATGTCGAATGAGGGTGCTGTCCCGAGGCAGAATCATGTCCAATCTGTGAAGCACCGTCACCACGACCTCCACCCTCTCAAGAGGATCCACCACGGCATAGCGCAGAGTGCCCCCTCTGGCCACGATGCTCATCACGCGATCCTCCCGGCCACCCACGTTCACCTCCCTGATCAGGGCCGCATAGGGGGTTTCATTTCTCACCATGAGTTCACCGTCCGCAAAGCTGGCGGTCACACCGTCCTTATGGACAATCACGGGCGGCGCGTCGCCATCGCCCCTCTCCACTTCCAGTTCCACATGCAACCTTTGGGGGAAATAGACGTCCAAAAGCTCCAAAAAGCGCGCGCTGTATTCCTGGAGAATGCCCACGTACTCGTACACATGCTCCCCAACGGAAAGTTCTGCGACGGCCTGCACTCCCACAAATCCCTCCAATAGGGGATCATAGCTGGTGCCCACATAACCCAAGACCTCCTTGGTCAGGCCCTGTAAATGCGTCTGGCCGGGGGCGAGCACCATCCCGCTGCTCAGTGGCTGAGAACTTTTCAGGAAAAGGCCGAATATCTCCGTCAACGAGTCGATGGAGGTATTGGCAAAGTTCTTTACCATGCGGACCACGTAGTGCAGGGGTCCCGGATGCAAAATCCTTTCCCAGGCCCGATCGCGCCGTTCCCTGTCATCGGGGGAGAGGGCATCGACGTGGCGATAAATGGCCTGGATGTTCGCGTATTCGTTCTGATAGAAAACGTAGGATGTCTTGGCATACATCAGATCATCATCCACGTTACGCTGATATCGTAACTCAAACCCCGTGGGGGCGAGGGTCATGACCCCCCAGATCACACGCCCATCTCTATGTTCGACAAGGACGGGAAAGCCGTCCACGTCCTCCAAGCAACGGTCCTTGTGCCTGGCACGAAGCGCCGAGCCGACAAGCGTCGCCGCGAGGATAATCCCCACGGTGACCAAAAATGAGACGTTCATCTTTTTCCTCCTCCCATCCATTGTAGCATATCTGCCCCGCCTCTGCATCCCGTCGCCCGTGCCCCCGAAAGCGGATAGCGACACGAGGTTCCCTCCCACAGGCGATGGGTGGCGCCCGATCGTATCCGGTGCCGATTGGTCCGTGATGCATTCCATGATACACTTACTAAAAGTCAAGCCGTTGAACAAGGAGAAAAGGGATGATAGAGACCATTCGTTACGTGATCGTGGGGCTGGGGAATATCGGTCGCAACGTGCTGGAAGTCTATGCCAACCGCCAGCAACAGATACGAGAGCGCTACGATCTGGAATTCCTGCTCGTCGGGGCCGCCGATTCGTCGGGGGCGGCCATGGATCCGACAGGACTTGATATCGCGCGCATCCGCGACATAAAATATGCCAAAGGCGGCGTGAGCGAATATCCGGAGTGCGGTCGAAAAGAGATGGCCGCGCTGGAACTGGTGCAGGAGACGGAGGCGGAGATACTCGTGGACGCCTCGCCCACCAATCTGGAGGACGGGGAACCGGGCATGAGTTGCGTGCGCACGGCGCTGCGCAAGGGATGGCACGTGGTAACCTCCAACAAGGGTCCCCTGGTGCTGGCCTTTGGCGAGTTGATGGACCTGGCGCAGGAGATGGGCGGCGAGTTGCTCTACTGCGGCACCGTGGCCGGTGGTCTCCCCGTGGTCAACATGGGCACGAGGGATCTGGCGGGCTGTGGCATCACCCGGGTGGAGGGCATCTTTAACGGGACGACCAACTATATTCTGACCCGTATGCTGGAGGACAAAGTTCCCTACGAGGAGGCGCTAAAGGGCGCTCAGGATGCGGGCATCGCCGAACCGGATCCCACACTAGACGTGGACGGCTGGGATGCGGCCAACAAACTCGTCATCGTGGCCAACGGCGTGCTCGGCCGCCCCACCACCCTCGACGACGTCGAGGTGGAGGGCATTCGCGACGTCACGCTGGAGGATCTACAGCAGGCCCGAGAGCAGGGCCAGGTGATCAAGCCCCTGGCCTCAGCCATCAAGAGGGGAGAGGACTTTGTGCTGGAGGCCGGCCCCATGGCCATCGACGAGGATCATCCCCTGGCCCACACGGGACAGTGGGATATGGCCGTCGTCTATTACACCGATTTCATGGGCATCATAAGCGCCGTCATCGAGGAAAGGGGGCCCGTTCCCACCTCCGCCGCCATGTTGAGGGACATGATCAATATCTATGATCGCCCCTGAAACTACTCGGCATCGGGCACGTCGAACAACCTAATGGCGATCTGCAGGATGGCGCTGACGATGAGTCCCCAGGAGGCCATCAGGAGGACGACGAGACCGATATACAGGAGCGGATTTTGAGATACCTCGACGTACAGGCGCAAGAGGGAGACGTACATACCTCGATCCTTCAAAAAACCGACGATGACGCATTGATTATATCCCTTTGTCGGACAGGCACAAAGTGGCTGGTGAGGCGGCGATGACGCGCGGCACCGATCCCCGGACCATCACCCAAAAGTTGTTGGCCTGGTACGAGAAGAATCGGCGCGACCTGCCCTGGCGCCGCACCCGCGATCCCTATGCCATCTGGGTGGCGGAGGTGATGCTGCAGCAGACCCAGGTCAACACGGTGAAAGGGTACTATGAGCGGTTCTTGCAGTGCTTTCCCACCGTGCGGGCGCTGGCGGAGACGGATCTGGACGACGTGCTGGCCCTGTGGCAGGGACTGGGCTACTATGCCCGGGCGCGGCACCTGCACAAGGCAGCCAGAATCGTCTCTCAGGAGCACGGGGGCACACTGCCCAAAGAGCTCGCGGCGTTGAGGAATCTGCCCGGCATTGGCCCCTACACCTCCGCCGCCATCGCCAGCATCGCCTTCGATCAGGACGTGCCCGCCCTCGATGCCAACGTCGTTCGCGTATTATGCCGACTCTTTAACTATGGGAACGATCCCCGAAAAGCAGCGGGGAAGCGAGCGCTGCGCCATTATGCAGAGGCCCTGCTGCCCCCAGGACGGGCGGGCGAGTATAATCAGGCCATGATGGAGTTGGGAGCCACCCTCTGCACCAAGGCGCCGGATTGTGAAGCCTGTCCCCTTTGCTCCTTTTGCAAGGCGTACGCCAAAGGGCTGCAAACGATGCGCCCCATATCGCGACGCCGCCAGGAGGTGCCCCATCGCACCTTTGTCTCCGCCCTTGTCGAGCGGGCGGGGCGCCTGCTCGTGGTACGCCGTGTGCCCGAGGGGCTGTTGGGTGGGCTGTGGGAACTGCCAGGCGGACCGGTGAAGGAGGGGGAGACGCCCCAAGCGGCCCTGAAGCGCCATCTGCGAGAGGGACTGGGCCTGGAGACCACTGTCGGCCCGCGATTGGGTGTCGTGGAGCACGCCTATAGCCACTTTTCCCTATCCGTACAGGTCTATGAAAGCGCCGTGGAGGGAGAACCACAGCCAAAGGGGACGTGGGACGACGCCCATTGGCTGGATCCGGAAGAAAGGGAAGACTTTGGCTTTACAGGGATCACGGTCAAGACCCTGAATAAGCTGCCCTGGTCGGGCTCAGACCTCCTCCTCTGAAGAACGGCCGGGGATGCCCGGCTCTGTCATGGCAAAAGGGTCGAGGATTTCATCTAACTCTTCCGCGGAGAGGTATCCCTTTTCCAGAACCACCTGCCGCAGGGTCACACCCCGCTCCACGGCCTCCTGGGCCACCTTGGCGGCCGCCGCGTAGCCGATGTAGGGATTGAGGGCCGTGGCCAGCCCGATGCTGTGCTCGGCCAGTTCCCGGCAGCGATCCACGTCGGCGCGTATGCTCCCCACGCAGCGCTCGGTAAAGGCCCCGATGCCGTTGGTCAGGATCTCGAGGGACTGGAGCAAGTTGTAGGCCATGATGGGCATCATCACGTTCAGTTCCAGTTGCCCGGCCTGGGAGCAGGCGGCCAACGTCTGATCGTTGCCCATGACATGATAGCAGACCATATTCAGCATCTCGGCCATCACGGGATTCACCTTGCCGGGCATGATGGAGGACCCCGGCTGCACGGCGGGCAGCGATATCTCGCCAAAGCCCGTGGTCGGCCCCGAGCTCAACAGGCGAAGATCGTTGGCGATGCGCGTGAGGGTCACGGCCAGGGTCCGCAGGGCAGCGGACAGGTCCACGAAATCGGCCGTGCTCTGCATCAGTTCGAAGAGGTTCTCGGACATCCTGAAATCGATGCCGGTGAGTTCCGACAATTCGTCCACCATGGCCTCGTGATATTGGGAATGGCAGTTCAGTCCCGTGCCGGTTGCCGTGCCGCCTATGCCCAGGCGCCTCAGATTATCCGCGGCCCTGGCGATGCGCTGCCGGTCGCGTCGCACGGCCTCCGCGTAGGCACCGAACTCCTGTCCCAGGCGCACGGGCACGGCGTCCTGCAGGTGGGTACGCCCCGACTTGAGGACATCATCGAATTCATCGGCCTTTTTCTCAAAGGCCTGTACCAGATCATCCAAAGCCGGCAATAGGTCTCGGACCTTGCGGGAGGAGGCCACACGTATGACGGTGGGGATAAAATCGTTGGTGGACTGGGCCATATTGACGTGATCGTTGGGATGCACGGGCTCGTAACGGCCACGCTGCCCGCCCAGGGCCTCGTTGGCCAGGTTGGCGATGACCTCGTTGGTGTTCATGTTGTGCGAGGTGCCCGCACCGGCCTGAAAGGGGTCCACCACGAAATGGTCGCGCCAGCGCCCCTCGACAATCTGGGCAGCAGCCTGCATGATGGCCTCGCCGCGCCGTCTGTCCAGCAGCCCCAGGGACATGTTGACTTTGGCCGCCGCATGCTTGATCAGGGCGCTGGTAGAGATGTACTCGCCGGGTTGACGCAGGCCGCTGACGGGGAAATTCTCCACAGCGCGCTGCGTCTGCGCCCCCCACAGGGCGTCCGCGGGCACACGCACCTGGCCCAACGAATCGGTCTCAACTCTGGTCGCCATCATCCCTCCTTGTCCGTGCGGTCGTCTTTTTCTCTTGGGGCGTCACCACATCATCCTCCAAGTGCATGGCCATCAGGTAGCCCCGAGCGCGCTCCGTCCTCTCATAGCGGTACACGCGATCCCAAAAGACCTCGGAATGGGTGGGCTCGAGGAGATGGGTCAGTTCGTGCATCAGCACATAATCCAGCACAAAGGAGGGGACGTGCGCCAAACGATGGGAGAGGCGAATGGTGCCCCGCATGGGCGAACAACTCGCAAAGCACCTGTTCTGATTGGTGACAAAGCGGATGCTGCGCCAGCGCAGCGCTCCATCGAAAAAGGTCTCGTTCAGACGCCGGGCTCTCGTCTCCAATTCTTTGTCGGTGGCGAAATGACGCCACCCGCCGCGCTCCTCGCGGACCTTTTCCTCAAAGTGCTGCACGATGCGCTGTAGTTCCCGTTCGTCGATACGTGCGGGCACACGGATCTCCAACGTGTACCAGTTGAGCATGCGCGCGCTGGCCGTCTTTTTGCGGCGCTTGCTGCGGACGATCTTGGTTTCAAAGACGTCCGTGGAAAGGGCGTCCTCATCGCTCACGTTTGAACCTGCCTCAAAAAACACAAAAAGAAAACCCCAGTCTGTGCAGCAAACTGGGGTTCGCGCTATGCCGAGAGAGGGATTTGAACCCTCATGGATCTACATCCACTGCGTCCTGAACGCAGCGCGTCTGCCAGTTCCGCCATCTCGGCTTAACAGCTAATAATATAGCACCAGTACGTTCCCCTGTCAAAATTTATCCATGGGCACTCGTGTAAAAGACCGTTACGCCCCTGTCTCTAACACGATGACCGTATCGGCCGGATCTGGCGCCTCGACCGGCCCCTCGATGACGATCTTTTTTTTCTCATCCGAAAGGGGCAACGGGGCACACGTCCCACTCAGCAGGCGCGCTCCACTGACCTGGCTGTCAAGACGCGGAATCTCTATCTCGCCCCTCTCGGGCCAGTCGAAAACGTGCAGATATAGCTTGCCAGGCCTGGCCGTGCTGCGCAGGCCCTCAAGACCCTGGAGCGGTCCCGGCGTGGTGCCGTATATCGCCTCCCCATTCCTCTTGAGCCAATAGCCGATGGAAAGCAGGCGATCAACGCTGGGTTGGGGGATGACACCTTCGGCCGTCGGGCCCACGTTGAGCAAATAGTTTCCCCCTTTGCTCACGATATCCACCAATTTCTGGACAAGGGTTTCCACCGACTTCCAGTTGTGATCGTGGGTCTTGAATCCCCACGTATCGTTGATGGTAGCCGGCGTCTCCCAATCCATATCCACTGCCTCGTCGGGTATGGCATTATCCCCCGTCGAGGCATAGTCTCCCAGGGTGTTGCCCACGCGCCCGCTCACCAGGCAGTCCGGTTGCAACTGGTGCACCAGATCGAGCAGAGAGCGACTTTGTGCCTCCGTGATCTCTCGGGGAGTATCAAACCAGATGATGCCGATGGGGCCATAGTTAGTCAGCAGTTCGCGGACCTGAGGCTTGACATAGTTCTCTAGATAATCTGCAAAGTCCTTCTCCTCCTCATCATAGTCCCAATCGTTTCCCACGCCATCGGGATGATGCCAATCCTGGGTCTGGGAGTAATAAAACCCCAGTTTGATGTCCTGCTTCTCACACGCCACAGCCAACTCTTTGATGGGATCGCGGCCAAAGGGTGTGGCATCGACGATGTTATAGTCGGTCACCTCGGAGTCGAACATGCAAAAACCATCGTGATGTTTGGCAGTGATGACGATATACTTTTGGCCCGCGTTCCTGGCCAGAGAGACCCACTCGTCAGCATCGAATTTGACGGGATTGAACTGCTCTGCGAGTTTCTCATATTCCTGCACCGGAATCCGAGCCCGGTACATGATCCACTCGCCGATGCCGGGGATATGCTCCCCCTTCCACACGCCGGCGGGGATGGCATAGAGCCCCCAATGGATGAACATGCCGAACTTGTTCCGGCGCCACCAGTCCAGGCGGGCATCCTGTCTGGCATCCTCGCGCTGTCCTCGTTCTCTTTGGATCGCTTCCCGTCTCTCTGCCATGGGTGGCCTCCCTTCCATAGGTTAGCATCACCAAGAGTTTATGTCATCGGCACACCGTTTGCAAGCCCGGGTGATTCTGGCGCGATTCCCTTGCAGAGGTTTACTCTTTCCGAGATTCCA
This sequence comes from Anaerolineae bacterium, assembly GCA_041685915.1. Classification (GTDB taxonomy): domain Bacteria; phylum Chloroflexota; class Anaerolineae; order UBA1429; family UBA1429; genus JAWLEV01. Next base: position 19,786 of record JAWLEV010000022.1, read on the forward strand.
TGGGCCGCGTGGCGAACCAGACAAACCAGATACCTCCCAGGGCTATGCACACATCGCCTACGCTAAAGACGTTGGAAAAGGGAACGCTATCGGGGACGGCGAATATGTCCCCCAGAAACCACAGCACCGTCTGCCCCCCGATGAGGGCAGAATTGGTCACCCGCAGTGTCTCGAATTCGGCACGTGACTCGGCGATACCAGCAATTCGCAGGGCCTGAAGCGACACGGGCATACGCCCCCCGTTGGCGGCGATGACGAGGGTGTTGGACAGCAGGCCCAATCCCAAAAGGGCGAACCCGGGCACGCGCCGGTTGAACCATACGACGACCACAAGCAGCAAAAGGGAAAAGACATACAGAAGTTGGCTCCAAAAGCCTCCTCCCACCGTCGCCTGCCAGCGGGGAGAGAAGACGAGAACCTGTATCCCCATGGCCAGGAGGACGAGGCCTCCATACCGAAGATCCACCTGCCCCAGCGCCCGCAGGCTCCCCCCCAGCAGCAACGAGACCAAGAGGGCTATGGCCAGGATGACAAGCAATATCATACCTTCACCTCATCATGATGCGTTCACTTTGTTCCGAAGGAGCCGGCCCATGGGAATCAATCGGGAGCTCGCCCCTCTTCACCATACGCACAAAGGCCTCGACGACCTGGGGATCGAACTGCGTCCCCTTGTTCTCCACCAATTCTCGGATGGCCTTTTCCACCGAAAAGGGCGAACGATAGGGCCTCCAGGAGGTCATGGCGTCAAAGGCATCGGCCACACTGATGATGCGGCTGCCCAGGGGAATCTCCTCTTCCGCAACGCCCGTAGGATACCCCTTGCCATCCCACCGCTCGTGATGATGGAGGACCAGTTCCTTTCCCTCCTCAAAGAGGCGAAAGTTCTCCAAAAGCTCGGCCCCGATGGCCGGATGACGACAAAACTCGGCGCGCTCCTCGGAGGTGAAACGGCCGGGTTTATACAGGAGGTTGTTGCTCATGCCAATCTTGCCCAGATCGTGCAGACGGCCGGCCATAAAGATGGTCTCGGCCTCATCCTCGGTGAGGCCCATCTCCCTGGCTATACCGCGAGCGATGGATGCCACCCGCCGCGAGTGCTGATAGGTGCTCGAATCCCGCTGGTCGATGGCGTCGGCCATACGGATGAGGGTCTGGTGGGTCTGCTCCTGGAACTCGCCGATGAACTGAAACGATTTGCGCACGACGATGATGGGGAGCACCAAAGACAGCACGCTCCAGGGTTGATACAGCCACAGGTGAGCCAAAAGCGCCCCAACGGGGATGATGGTGAGGTTATTCCATATCGAACTCTGAAAGTTTGCCCTATAGATATGGGAAAAACTCACCCCGCTCAAGAGGGACATGAGGGTGGTCACCAGCCCTATATTGACCAACAGATAGATCAGCACGATGGCCCCCACCGCCCCGACGTTCTGTAGGGAAACAAAAGGCTCGGGCCTCCCATCATACAGGAGGCGATAGCCTAACCCCAGGCTGACGGAGGTGATGACCATCTCAGAGATGTTAAAGACCGCCTTGTACCACTCCTTCCGCATCACGATCTCGGCCAAAAGGGTGCCGAGCAGGGTCATGAGCACGGTGACCCATGGCCCAAAGATCATGGCCGCCGCTGTCTTGAAAGCGCAGGAAACGGTTATCTCGGCACTCCCCCTGGAAGGAAGGACGATGGGGTAGAGATCGCCAAGGAAGATGGCCAAGGCAAAGATCACCATCTGCAACACAAGCGGGCGGGTGAAAGAGGTGACGCGCAGAGAATAGCCTACGATAAGAAAGGCTATGAAACAGAGGACGGAAATGTATATGTATACCCTGGTGGGCAATGCCTTCATGATAAGTGCCTCACAACTTTTTCTTCCTATTATGATGACAGTGCCGCCAGGAGCCTATGATGGCCCATTCGTTTTCAAGCATATATGCGGGAATAGCCGGGAAAAAATACGCTGCCAGGCGAAGAACCACCCGGCAGCGCATCACCCAAACTCAGAGACCACATCATCACTGCACCGGCCCCGGTTTGGTATTGTGAACCAACAGCACCTAGCGGTTCTCTCTTAGATCAGGTAGATCGGGAGCCTTGCTCTAGACCCCCAAGGTGTTGAATCGTCCTAGTGCCACTTCCAACCGGCAGCAGCAGCAGCGATAAAGCTGGAAAGAACGACCACTACATACATTGCCTTAACGTACAGTTTGTCGATACGCCACTTCATGGGGAAGCCTCCTCTTGTCGCTCGGTCATGTAAAAGAATTCGGCATTCCCCTTCGCTCCGCTTCAGCCCCAAGGGCTGTCAAAACTAGGTGCTGTTGGATTCACCCTCCCTTACTTATTCTCTTGTGACCAGATGACGAGGCGGCGGTTTATCGCATCCAACGTGGCCTTGCTGGCCGCCTCACAGATATTATCCCTTACGATGGCCGTCCCTGTCAAGCGCTCCCGCCCCTGGGAACTAGAGGCGGAGACGATGGTCAGACACACACTTTGCCCATCCGTCGGGACGAGAAACACGTCATCCAACTGCAAGGGCACGACATATCCCACGATCTTTTGCATGGCATCAAGAGTAGCCTCCGCCGCAACGATCACCGCGGCCTCATCCTCCGATGCCCCGCTGGCGGGCAACGCCGCCACACCCCTGTATAACTTGTCCCTGTTCCCAAGGACGACCCTCACGCCCTCCTCATCCGACAATAGATCGGCCGATACGAGGCGCAAACGCTCCTCCGCATCCGCCGCCTCCTCAAGCTGAACGAGGCTTATCTTGCGATAGTCGAGATCGATACCAAAACGCGTATAGAGCAGGGATTCCGTATCCCGCACGATCTGTTTGGGGTGTCGGGAGGGAGATGCCTCCATATGAACCTCGGTGATCTGTCCGTTATGGTCCCGCACGACACTGGCAGAAAAGACCCCCTTGATGCGTTCCAGACTCCTCTGCAGATCGTCGGTGATGATCTCGTCGCCCTTGTCCATACTTTCCTATACTCCAGATCTCTCTTTCATTGTATATCTTATCTATCCAGTAGTCAATCCCTCTCTATTTATTATAACGCCATTATACAGAACTAGATACGATTTTCAAGTGGCGGATGGGGAATATTTACGTTACGGAAGGATAGAAAGGATCCTCAACCCTTTCAGGACTCAATAGCGCGACCTACTCCAGGGGGACGCCTGACATATTGAAAGCGTGCCGCAAGGCCCAGTAGCCCAGATGTGCATCCACAAAGGGATCGTATCCCTTCTTGCGCTGCACCATGACGCTCACCTCCACACAGATGAACCCCGTATAACCCGCCGCGTCCATGGCCTCCAAATAATGCACGAAATCAAAAGGACCCGAACCGGGGGTCAGGAACTCGTGATGGGGGTAGATCCCCCGTTGGTCCTTGACGTGGGTATGAACGGCATAGGGGGCCATCTGGGACACGCATTCGTCAATATCGAGCCCCATGACGTCGAAATGGCTGATATCGAAATTCAAGCGCACGGCGGGGTGATTCACCTCCTCCAGGAGCCACTCCGTCTTGTCGGGCAGATCCAGGGCCGTGCCAGAGTGGGGCTCTACGGCCAGGATGACCCCTCGGCTGGCCGCCTCCTCGCCCAACCCGTATACGCGCTCAGCAACCAGTTCCCTCTTGGTGGCCCATTCCTCGGGCCGACCGCCCACCAGGCTCACCACGATGGGCGGCCCCTCCCCCCGATCGATTTCTACGGCCAGATCCATGGCCTCGCACAGATAGCGCATGTTGGCTGCGTTCTTTTCCTCGTCGTCCTCACACATGGACCGGTGGCTGGCCACCGCCGTGAGGGTCAGGTCATGCTGATCAAGTAACTCCCTGAGCCGCCTGCGGCGCGTGGCGTCCAGCGATTCCAACTCGGTGGGCCATCCCGGCGTGACAGTCAGCTCTATGCCCGAGTAGCCGATCTCGGCCACGGCGGGTATAGCCTCTTCAATGCCCACGTCCTTCATCCCCCACGTGCAATACCCTATGCGCATACTTTAACCATCCCCTCAACGTCCAAGAAAACCTCGACCATATCTAGATTCCCCACTCGGCATTGATCCCTTGCTGGTAGGCGTCAACCTCCTCATCCTCGACCTCCTGCACGGTAACGGGTCGGTCGAGGACTCCCGATTCCAGACCAGCATAGCAGACGGCCAAGGCTTTGCGCCCCGTAAGGCTGTCCACCTCAGGTTCCTTACCCTTCAGGACACACTGACCAAACTCGTGATACTCCAGGGCCAAGAGTTTGCGGTCCGCCTCGGGGAAGGTAAGATCGTAGGAAGTGGGGCGCTCATCGCCAAAGAGGATGGCGGAGAGTTCGTCCAGGTGATAGTCGGGGACGAACTCTAACAGTGCCTCCCCCGTAATCCTTCTCTCGCCATCCAGATTCAGCATGGGCGATCGACCGTTCCGTGTGCCCCCCGGGCGCAGAGAGCCCTCGCTACCGTATATAGCGCGGTGACCAAATCCCTCACCGTGGGCGGCATAGAACTGGGTCCACTGACCGATGGTGCCGTCCTCGAACTCTAACACCGACACAAAGGTATCCTCAGCCGTGGCCTCGATGGAGGGCGGCATCTCCTCGTACCAGGGAGCGTAAAAGTCAGAGACGGTGCTCTCTGCCGTGGGCTTGTAGCGCGTGGCCTCCCAGAGCTGGGTCCGGGCATAGACCTGACACACCTCTCCCATATAATAGAGCATCAGGTCGGCGGTGTGCACCCCCGCGTCGGTGAGGATACCCCCGCGATCCTTGTAATGGCGCCAGGGAAGGATGACGATGGTATCATCGCCCCCCGCACTGATATCAAACAACACAAAGGGCTTGCCGATGACGCCCACCCGAAGCAGTTCCCTGGTCAGACGGCTCATGGGATCGCGGCGGTAGTTCTCCGCCACACTGAGCACCCTGTCGTGGCGCCCCTCCGCCTCGATGACGCGGTTACATCCCCGCATGGTGAGGGCCAGGGGTTTCTCACACAGGACGTGAAAGCCTAACTCGAGGGCCGTAGGCACCACCACGTGATGGGAGCCCGCATCGGTCACCACGTCCACGGCCTGCAGATCCGGCAGGGCGGAGGCCATCCTGGCCATATCCTGAAAGACGAGGGGCTTGTCGCCCAGCAGTTCCTCCGCCTCCCGGGCCAGCTGCTCCGCGTTCTCCCGACGCAGATCACAGGCCGCTGCCAATCGCACGTTGGCCCGCCCCGTATCGTATAACTCTTTAAGACCGAACAGGTGCCGCCTGCCCATGCCCCCACAACCGACGATGGCCAAAGGAATCGCCTCGTGTTCGTTCCCGTGCGATGACATCCGCCGCCTCCCTCAATGATAACGTTCCCCACATCGGGACCGAGTGTACAGCGTTGCGGCCCAGGAGGCAAGTGCCCGCGGGATAATGTCGGGATTGTCAACATGGGATGCACGGCTATAATAGGTAGCCGATCCGTTCTCGCATCCACGTCGAACGTCGCAAACTATGGAGGAGTCGGCGATACCCGTCTGGTAGCCTATGAAAAGGGATAGACGTATTTCCCAAGTCATCGCTTTGGGTATGCCCATCCTGGCCCTGAGCGTCGCCCTGACCTACATGGCCTACGGCCAGGTCCTCTTCTTTCCCTTCCTGTTCGACGATATCATTCACCTGCGTTGGCTCGAGGGACGGGGATTGCTGGATATATGGAGCGACGCCTCACGCATGCAGCATTATCGACCCCTGGTGGTCTCTTTGTGGGCCCTCTCCCGGGATATCTTTGGGGCCCACAACGCCCAACCCCTGCATCTGCTCAGCCTGTTTTTGCACATAGCCAACGGCTGTCTGGTGGGCTGGTTGGCCAAACGGATATTGGAGGACAGCTTTGCCGCGCTGGCAGCCACGGCGCTCTTTGTCAGTTTTCCTTTTAGTTATCAGGTGATGCCCTCACCCGGCTCCCAGTCCAAACATCTGAGCACCTTTCTCATCCTGTTAGCCTGTGTGCTCTATTGGCGGGGGCGGCCAAGACGTTCGGCCTGGCGTGTGGCGGCGGGCGGATGCACCCTCCTGGCCCCCTTTGCCTATCAAGCAGCAGTGACTGGGGGTGGATTCCTCATCCTCATTGAGTGCCTGCTGCGGCAGCAGGGGAAAACGGAAAGGTTCAACCCCTATACAGGGCTGTTCGTCCTGCTGGGCGTGCCCTTTATCATCGCGTGGGGGCTGGTGCCCAGTTCGTCCGATCCCCTCAGCTTTCCCGGTTGGGAGGCGCTCTGGCAGAGCAGCATCTACTTTTTACAGGGACTGACGTGGCCCCTGGCCCTCTTTGCCAAGCCCCTCATGGGATGGACGGGATTGAGCGACGGGATCGCCACCGCCCTCGTCACCTACGTCGCATTTGTGGCCCTCGGCGTCTGGGCCTGGCGGAGGGGGCATCTGGAACGTTTCACCGCCTTTAGCACCTGGTACGCCCTGGCCCTCCTGGTGCAGTGGGTGACGCTATCCTTTCGCTACGTCATCGACGGCCCCCGCATCCTGTATACGGCATCGGTGGGCATGGCCCTCCTGTGGGCCGATGCCCTTATGTGGCTCTTTCACAGAGACCTATTCTTTGGGCGCGTGTTAGGCACAAGCCTGCTGATGGCCTTTACCGTCTGGGGGACGTGCTTTGCCGGGGAGCGCATCGACCTCTGTCGCGGTGCCCTGGGAGCCCTGGAAGAAGCGCGTGAGTACGCCCTGCGGGCGAGGGCGGAGGAGGAACTGCTATTCGTCAACATGCCCAGTTGGCTGGCCCCGGCGGAGGAGGCTTTTGCCCTGGGGCACGAGGGATACACCCTCCTGCCGCCCTACTATGGCGTGGGTCTGGACGACTATGTCTATGTAAACGAGGGAGTGCACCGCCGTATACGCATGGGCTCCGCCCCCGAGATCCGCCAGCCCTGGAAAGCGCGCATCGGCTATCACGGCGGAAAGGAGAAGGGCGAACTCTTGGACAAGATCCGCGCCTCGGACAGGGTGTGGATACTGGGATATGCCCCCCATGATCTCACGTGCGTCTATGTGGGAGGCATGGAGAAAGAGACGCCCGGCGATGGGATAGCGGTCCTGTTTGGCGAGCGCATAGCCCTCCACCGGGTGGCCCTGCAGCGCAGCGGGGAAACTTTGACCACCACCCTTTACTGGGAGGTTCGGCAGCCCCTGGAGGAGCCCTATACCATCTTTGTGCACCTGTACGACAAAGAGGGTGGGATGGTCGCCCAGGCCGATGGCTTTTCCCTGGGCGGCACCTTTTCCCCCGCCTCCTGGGAGCGAGGGAACGTGATCCGCGACGTGCGCCATCTGGACGCGCCACGAGAGGACGACCTGGCGGGCTGGCGACTCGGCGTAGGATTCTACCACCTGCAGACGGGAGAACGCCTGCCGGGGGTCGATCCCAAAGGTGTAGACCTTTATGACCGAACCTTTTTCCTCCCCATCGACACCACACACTAGTCGGACCCAGAGGAGCAAACCCTCGATGCGTCGCCGTCTGGAGAGGAGGATATTGGCACTACTCTATATCCTCTGCGCCCTGTGTCCCGTGGCCTGTTCCACATCCCTCATGCCCGCGGTCATCGACACGGAACAGGAATACGTCCTCGCCCGCCTCCAGGAGGATGCCCTGGTCGTGCTCGAGGACGACGATCCGCTCTACGAACGTTTCGACGCCCACGTCCTCTCCGATCCCTACCTATACCAACTCCTCACCCTCTTTGAGAATACCACAGAGGCCTTTTGGGCCACCAACACGCTGCCCTCCTTCCCCCAAACTGTGGAGAACAGGCTGGTGATCGTCGTGAACAGCCCGCGGGCGGAGGTCCTGCACGATGTCATGGTGGAGGACAACGGCAGACGTGTCCCCATCGAACGGGTCCTTGGCCTAGGACGGGACGGGGAGGTGGATCTGGCCCACGCTCGCCGTCACTTTTGTCCCGCCATGGCGCGTCTCCTGTGGGAACTGGTGGGGCTGCCTCCATCGGATGCGCCGTCCGGCGCACTATACGGGACGACAGGACCTTCGGCGGCGCTGGAGAGGGGATTTCAGATGGCCATCGAGACCATGCATTGGGAAAACCGCCCCGAGGAACTGGAGGCAGCGCACTATGAATGGTGCATGTTGATCTCGCAGAACGCCTTTCGGTACCGCTTTGAGGACGGCGCCCCCACCGCCAACCGCCGCTCCTACGAGGAAGCGGTTCGAACTCCCGGCGTATCGGCCACCTTTTTCTATCGACTGTTACAGCGCGCAAATGCCGCCTATCCTCAGAGATACATGCTCTGGTTCACCAACTATGAGGACGCTAACGTGGCCCAAGCCAAGGTTCTCTATGCCCTGGGACGCACGCCGGGATGCGGAGACATCTCGGCGCAACATTTTATCAAAGCCTATGTGGAGGCCTTTCCCGCCGAGCGGGAGATGATCCTCTCCCTGGCCGAGGAGGTCTTTGGTCAGAGTCCCTCTGCGGCGGCCACCATCCCCTCTGGCAGCAGGTAATAGTTCCGCGCGGCGCTGTCCACGGCGTAGGCCAGTCCCAGGCGCATGAGGGTGCGCGCCGAGGGCATATAGTAAAGGCCCGACTGTCCCCAATGCTCACAAAAGGCCTCCTCGATTTCAGCCATATCCCCCGATGTACCGCCCTGATCGATGATGAGTTGCAGCAGCTCCCGTACGTACTTGTTACACTGGGCCAACGCCCGGCCAAAGTAATGGTCGGCGCCGAGGGTATCGTCCAGCACCTCCAACAGATCATCGCGCTCCGCAGGGGGCTGAGCGTCCCGGGGCAGAAAATCGTATAGTCTGAGCGCGCGGTGTATCTGGAGGAGTTCGCCGGTGCTCAGCAACCTCAAGCAGAAGGGGAGGGGCATCTCCAGCACGTTGTCCCGCAGACGATGGAGATCAAAGGAGACATTCGCCACCCTCTCGCCCACTACCTCGATCTCTTCCAGGCGGCAGGGTCCCAGGCCTCGCTCGGAGCACAGCCTGGGGATATCATAGTCGCCGGCCTCCAGCCCCGTCATCTTTAGGGCGACGGTATCGGTGGCTACCGGATTGCGCCCCGCTATCAGCGTATCCAGGCGCAGGAAATTGCCCGCCCCGTCGCCCCCTTCCAGGGCGTCGATGATGGCCAGGTCGGTCTCCACGACAGAGTTCAGGGCACAGATCGACTGTGCCACGGTGGGCTTGTGGGCTCCCAACTCCTTCCCCACCTCCCCAGGAAGACCGTAGAAAGAGAGTTCCTGTCCGCGCTCGTCCGAATCCTTGTTGTAGCCATAGTACCTTCCACCATACAGGCCGATGAGGTTCTTGAGGCTCAGGGACAGGGGACTGCTGCCCCAGAGTTTGAATACGGGAAGGGAGATGAAAACGTCGCTCTCTACCACCGCCCTGGGCAGCATGATATAGGGACGTCCCAACTCCTCGGGCACGGGTGTCTTGACGCCCTCTTCCACGTTCAAATCCACCACCCTGGCCCCATAGCGGGCGGCCGTGCGGTAGGTGCCCTGAAAGCGAAAGGACTGCGTAGTATAGTTATCGGCCGATCCCTCGGCGATGACGATCTCCTTTGGATGGGTCTCTGTCACCAGGCGCACCACGGCCTCCACCAGTTCCGGATGGGTGATGCCGCGATCGGTGGGAGCAAAGACAAAGTTAGGTTTGATCAGCACGCGGCTGTTCCTGGGCACGATCTCTCCTAAATCGCCCAACAGCCCCACAGCGCGCTGGAGCGCCTCGTCGAGGCGCTGTTCCACAACCCTGGTGATGGCCACGCGTTCTCTGGACATCCTTCACCTCCCGTTGACGGCGGACATATAAGTAGTTTATCCGACCAAAGCCCTTTGCCAAAATATCTCAGCCCCCCTATCCACCCTTGCCCGATGGGCCCGTGCTATGTGGGCTTTACGGCCTCGATGGAAGCGGAAACGACATATTCCTCCACATCACGTCCAGGAGCCCACTCGCGGATCATCTGCCTGCTCTCCTCTTTTGGCCGGATATGGATTTGTGAGAAGCCAACATCCTGTAACATATCCCGGAGATCGTCAACAAAGACTGCTCCTGCAATACACGCACTCCAGAGGGACGCATCTTCCCGGACCTGTTCTGGAAGGGGCGCCGTGGCCACAGTATCCGTGATGGCCAACCGGCCCTCCGGCCGGAGCACGCGGTATGCCTCATCAAGGACGGCGCGTTTGTCCGTCGAGAGATTGATGACACAGTTGGAGATGATAACGTCCACGCTGTCATCGGCCACGGGAAGATGCTCGATCTCACCCAGGCGAAACTCGACGTTCCCATAATCACCCCTCACAGCATTCTTGCGCGCCTGGGACACCATCTCGGGGGTCATATCCACCCCTATCACCTGTCCCGTTTCGCCCACTTGACGTGCGGCCAGGAAACAATCGATGCCACCGCCGCTTCCCAGGTCGAGCACTGTCTCTCCCGGCTTGAGCCCCGCGATGGCCGCCGGATTGCCGCATCCCAAAGACATATCGGCACCCTGGGGCAGACCTGCGAGTTCCTCGGCCGTATATCCCTTCTGTGCACCTCTATCGACGGCATCGACGGACGTCGCACCACCACAACAATCCGAATCACAGCAACAACTGCCCGCCTCACATCGCGCTATCTCCTCGTAGCGCCGTCGGACCTCATCGCGTACCACATCTTCCTGACGGTTCTCGGTCATCGCCTCGTCTCCTCTGAGATAATAATTTAATGTCTTTTAAATTATTATAGTGCGGGATTTACAGATGTCAAATCCACCTCTCCCGCTCCCACGTGTAGAATAGAGTGGGAGTACGCTACTGGTCGGAACGGCCTTCCAGCCTACGGGAGATGGT
>JAWLEV010000023.1:0-8361 GCA_041685915.1 Anaerolineae bacterium
CAGCAACGCCACCACGCTCAGCGACAACGCCATCTACTCCAACACGGCCGATGTGTCTGAACTCGGTAGTGGTATGGGAGGTGGAATATACATCGAGGAGAGCGAGAACTCTACACTCACGGCCAACGCCATCTACGGCAACGTGGGCGGCGACGACGGAGGGCCAGGCGGAGGCGGCGGTGTATGTATCGTTACGGGGACCACCACGCTCACGGGCAACGACATCTACAGCAACACGGCCGGAACGGGGAACTCATCAGGTGGTGGTATATCCATCTCTAATGCCTATACCACCACCCTCGCGGCCAACACCATCTATGCCAACGACAGTGGCTACTTTGGCGGTCTGATGATCATGGACGTCGAGCCTTTGACCCTGACCAACAACCTCATTGCGGCCAACCATGCTGACGAGGGAGGCAGTGGGGTCTACGTTATGGATTCGACAGGCTATCTACTACACAACACCATCGCCAACAACACCGGTGGCGGTGAGGAGGGAGTATTGGTAGATGGTGTAACAAACGGGAACTGCACTCTGACGTTCACCAATACCATCGTCTCGAGCCACACCGTGGGCATCACCACGACGGCGGGCAGCACGGTGACGTTGGACAGCGCCCTGTGGTATAACAACGGGACCAACATAGACGGCGCAGGGAGCATCACGACAAAGAATGACTACGAGGGCGATCCCGATTTCGTGAACCCGGCGGGCGGGAACTACCACATCGGGGCGGGGTCGGCGGCCCTGGACAAGGGCGTGGGTACCTGGGTGAGTGAGGACATCGACGGCGACGCGCGGCCCCAGGGGGAGGCGCCGGATCTGGGCGCGGACGAAAGGCTAGCTGCCAGGCCCGTCGGCGGGGCGAGCGTGCCTGGCAGGCCCCTGCGGGTCCTGCTGCCCTGGGCTGGCCTGGCCGTCTTTGCGACATTCCTCCTGGCGGGCGGTACCGTGGCGCACGTGCGACGGTAGCGCCGGTGTGCGCCTCCAACCGTTCCGACCACGGGGGTCCTAAGCGCAGGGCTAAAGCCGCAGCGCTACCAAGTTACGTCCCATGAATGGGACTTGTGGGCTGGCGCGGATCATTGGACGAAACGCCGTTGCATCAAGTCTCCAAAAGCCCGGTTCACCGGGCGTAAGTATGTAGCACTGGCGCTCACGCCTGTGCGGCAAGCCGACGAGAAGATCAGGTGGTAGGGCGGACGGGCAATCCACAAAGTGGCTTGCCTCGTCTCGCCTTACATATGTCCTGTTCACAGCGGTGCTGACGACACATAGAGCAGGAAGCCGTCCCGGCCCTGGGCCACCTCCGGTGGCCTTGCAGAATCGTTTCACGATTCTGCACCATACCCGTTCCGACCAGAGATTTCATCTGCCAGGTACTTGACAAGTGCCTGGCAGATACCTCCTCTCCTTTGACCCCACGCAAGCGCCCCTATATAATCTCCGTGTTCAGTCTGCTAGGAGATGCCATGTATCATTGCATCACATCATTCAGACTTGCCAAAATAGGGGGACCCGCCCCCATCGGTCGATGCATGCGACGCATGACGAGGGCCTAGCGTGTTCAAGAGCCTCCGCAAAGACCTGGGCATCCTCCTCGCGCTCCTCGTGCTGGCGATCCTCTTTTTCTGGCCCGTCACCCTGGGCGGGAAGACGATGCTCCCCGCAGACAACGCCTTTGCCTGGGAGCCGTGGAAGAGCCATGCGCGAGAGGCGGGGATCACCACGCCCCACAACGGTCTACTGAGCGACCTCTACCTGCAGAACTATGCCTGGAAGCGCTTTATTCGCCAGTCGCTCCGCGCCGGGGAGCTTCCCCTGTGGAACCCCCATATCTTTGCCGGCGTGCCCTTTCTCGCCGCCGGGCAGCACTCGGCCCTCTACCCCCTGAGCGTCCTGTTCTACGTGCTGCCGCTGTCCCAGGCCTATGGCTGGTTCGCCGCCCTACATCTCTTTCTGGCCGGCGCCTTTACCTACCTCTTTGCCCGCACCCTGCGCATGGGGCGACCGGGTAGCACCCTCGCTGGCGTGACCTTTATGTTCAGCGGGTTCATGGTCATCCGTAACGTCTTTCCTATGATCGTGGCCGCCGCCGTGTGGCTGCCCGTCATCTTGACCGCGGTGGAGCGCATCGTTCGCCGCGCAGAGGGGGGCGAGAGCGGCCTCGTGCCCCATATGCCCGACGTGGCCCTGGGGGCGGCGGCCTTTGGCATGGTATTCCTGGCCGGTCATCCGGAGATGTACTATTATATAGCCCTGGTCGCCGGGGCCTATGGCGTCTGGCGTCTGGTGAGCGCCAGGCTATCCCACGCCTCCTGGCCCGCCCTCGGCAGTGGATTCGGCGCTTTGCTGTGCATGGCGCTGCTGGGGTTGGGACTGGGAACGGCACAGTGGCTGCCGCTGCTCAAGCTGGTACGCCACAATTTCAGGGGCGGCACCACGACTTTTCAAGAGGTCTTGAACTGGGCCTATCCGTCAAGGCGAATCATCGCCCTCCTGCTGCCCGATTTTTTTGGGAACCCCTCCCACCACAGCTACTTTGATCCCCTGGCCTGGAGGTTTGATACTCTGTGTGACCATACCGTCACCGCCACACAGAGTATCAAAACCGTGCCCGTCACCGTCAACGCCCTGGGAGAGCGCATCGATACCATATATTGGGGCATCAAGAACTATGTAGAGGGGGCCGGCTACGTGGGCACCCTGCCCCTGCTCCTGGCCCTGGTGGGCATTCTCTGCCGGGGCGGCAAGCGGAAGGGATTCTTCATCCTGCTCGGCGTGCTCTCCCTCCTCTTTGCCTTTGGTTCTCCGCTCTACATTGCAATCTATAAGCTGCCCGGCTTTGATCAGATCCATTCCCCCTTTCGCTGGATTTACGTCTACACCCTCTGCGTGGCTGTCCTGGCCGGCGTGGGGTTTGATGTGTTGTATGCTTATACCGGTAGCGACACGGGGGGTGAGAAGCGCGCCAACTTCTCTGTGGGCGAGTGGCTGGGCCGACGCCTTCTCCCCCAGGCGGCGCTATGGGGCGGATTCCTCGTGCTGGGCGCCCTGGGGCTCAGTCTGCATTTCGAAGAACAGGCCGTGGCCCTCGGGGCCAGAATCATGGACCGCCTCTCCCTGGCACCCCAGGCCTTTGCCGACGGCCGCATGTTCTACGCCTACCAGTTCCGCAACCTGGCCCTGTTCGGTGCGGCCCTTTTCCTGGGCGGCCTCGCCCTTGTCTTGCGGCACAAGGCCCCGCGCCTCTTCGTCGTCCTTTCCATCGCCGTGGTCGTGGCCGAACTCTTTATCATCGGCCACTCCTTTTTCCCCGCCGTCGATCCGGCCCTGGTGGGCTATACTACCCCCGCCATAGACTTTTTACAGGAGGATGACGCCCCCTACCGCATCACCGCCTACGTCGAGGGGGGAGAAAAGACCTTTCAGGCCAACGCGGGGATGTTCTACGACATCGCGGACATCCGTGGCTATGATTCCATCATCCCCCGACAATACGTGGAATATATGCGCCTCATCGAGGAGCAGCACGAACTGAAATATAACCGTATCGCCCCCCTCTCGAAGCACCGATCCCTGGACTCGCCCCTACTGGATATGCTCAACGTCAAATACGTGCTGACCAATGCGAAGCACACCATCGACGAGGAGGGATACACTCTCGCCTACGATGGCGAGATACGCATCTATCGCAACGAACAGGCCCTGCCCCGCGCCTTTTTGATAGATCAGGCCATGGTCCTGCCCGACGAGGAGGAGCGCAAGGAGGCCCTACGCACCCTCGATCCCCGCCAGGTCGTCATCCTGGAAGAGGAGGTGCCGGACCTTCCCACGGGAGACAGAGACGCGACTTTTCGAGAGGTGGAATCCATCGATTATCGGGCTAACGAGGTCACCGTCACGTTCAAGACGCCCGCGTCGTCCTTCCTCGTGCTGGGAGACTCTTATTTTGATGGCTGGCTGGCCTTTATCCGGTCCGCCGAGGCCACGAATTCCTCGGAGGAGAAAAGCCTGCACATCTACCGCGCCAACGGCAATTTTCGCGCCGTACGTGTACCGGCGGGACATCATGTGGTGCGTTTCAAGTATTCTCCCGACGAGGTCAAGTTCGGCTTCTATATCAGTTTCCTCGCAGGAATCATGGTCCTTTTGGGACTGGGGCTCTGGGGCTGGCAACGGATCCGCTCATGGTACGAAATGGGCGGTGATAGCGTCACCCGCCGCGTGACCAAGAACACGCTACTGCCCATCCTCCTCTCCCTGATCAACAAGGGCATCGACATGGCCTTTGCCATGCTCATGCTGCGCATCCTGGGGCCCGCCGACGCGGGCAAGTACTATCTGGCCGTGGTAGTCATCGGCTGGTTCGACATATTCATCAACTTTGGCCTGAACACCCTGGTGACGAGAGAGGTGGCCAAGGACAGACAGCACGCCAATCGCTATCTATCCAACGCCATCGCCCTGCGCGTCGGGCTCTGGGCGGTGGCCATTCCCATCGTGGCCCTCTTTTTCCTCACCCGCCGCTTCACCAAGCCCCTGGATCCACGCACCATGCTGGCCATCGGCCTGTTCCAGGTGGGCCTTCTCCCCAGCAACGTCTCGGCCAGTTTCTCGGCGGTCTTTAACGGCTACGAACGCATGGAAGTTCCGGCCTCCATCACCACCCTCACCACGCTGCTCAAGGTCGCGCTGGGCACGGCGGCCCTGATGATGAACACGGGCTACGTGGGGCTGGCCGGCGTCTCCATCGTCGTCAATGCGGCCACCCTCATCGTCCTCTACAGGCTGTTGCGCGATATGCTGTTCTGCCCCCGCGCGGCCCTGGATTTTGGCTTCCAGCGACGCATGCTGAGGATCTCGTATCCCCTCATGCTCAACCTCCTGCTGGCCACCCTATTCTTCAGAGTGGCCGTTCTTCTTTTGGAATGGCTGACGGGAGATCCGAGGGTGTTGGGCTGGTACAGCACGGCCTACAAATACGCCGACGCCGTGCAGATCATCCCCTCCTTTTTCACCATGGCCCTCTTTCCCATCCTGTCCCGCTATGCCGACGGGGCCAAGGACTCTTTGCTGCGCACCTACCGTCTGGCGGCCAAGCTACTGCTCATAGCCGCCGTGCTGGGGGCGCTTCTCGGATGGGCCCTGGCGCGGGAGCTGATCGCCATCCTGGGCGGTTCCCAGTACCTACCCCAGGCGGCCGACATCCTGCGGGTGATGATCTGGTATATGCCCATCGGCTTTATGAACTCTCTCACCCAGTACGTTCTCATCGCCCTGAACCGCCAGCGCTTCCTCACAAAAGCCTTTGCCATCGGCCTGGCCTTTAACGTCATCGCCAACGTGATACTGATCCGCCGATTTGGCTACATGGCCGCCGCCTACGTGGCCATCGCCTCCGAACTGGCCCTCTTTGTGCCCTTTTACGCGGGCATCCGCCACCATCTGGCCAGGATGCCCTGGCTTCGCATGGCCTGGAAGCAAGCCCTCCTGTCGACACCTCTCGTGCTGCTGGTGACCCTGTTGCCCCACCGCTACTTGGGGCTGTCGGTACTGGGAGGACTGGTCTGCTATGCCGTGGGGCTCCGGGCTGTGAGGATGTTCGACGAGCAGGAGCGCTCCCTGATCGCCCGCATCCTGCCCATGGACGGAATCACGGATGCCATCGGCCGTCTCTTGGGCGCATCTTTTGACGTAAAGACGAGCGAAAAGTAGAATATCTTCGCTTGTAATTGATCGTACCCCCGAAAGGGGATAATCATAGCGTGAATGTGAAAGTGTAGGAGGAAAAAGGTGCCCGAAACGATACGTATCGAGGATATGGCGGAACACGTGGGAGAAGAGATCACCATCAAGGGCTGGCTCTATAATCAGACGGACAAGGGGCGCCTGCAGTTCCTGTTGGTGCGCGATGGTACGGGCATCATCCAGGCCGTGGCCTTTGAGGACGACGTGGAGGCGGACGTGTTCAAAGCCATCATCGAACTCACCCAGGAATCCTCCATCATCGTCTCGGGTACAGTTCGCGCCGACGAACGTGCGCCCGGCGGCCACGAACTCTCCATCACCGATCTGGAGATCGTACAGCTGGCGCAAGAGTACCCCATCACGCCCAAGGATCACGGCATTGATTTCCTCATGAGCAACCGCCACCTCTGGCTGCGCTCCACCAATCAGTGGGCCATCCTGCGTGTGCGGGCCACGGTCATCCGCGCCATCCGCGACTGGCTCGACGACCACGGCTTTCTCCTGGTGGATACGCCCATCCTCACCCCCGCCGCCTGCGAGGGCACGACGACCCTCTTTGAGACCGACTATTTCGGAGAATCGGCCTATCTGAGCCAGAGCGGCCAGCTGTACAACGAAGCCACCATCATGGCCTTTGGGCGCACCTACTGTTTCGGCCCCACCTTTCGCGCGGAAAAGAGCAAGACCCGCCGCCACCTCACCGAGTTCTGGATGGTGGAGCCCGAGATGGCCTACGCGGACCTGGAAGAGTGCATGCGGGTGGAGGAAGAGTTTATCTCCTATATTGTGCAACGCACCATGCGAGAGTGTGCCGAGGAACTGGAGATGCTGGAGCGGGACACGGAGGAACTGGACAAGATCGTGCCCCCCTTTCCCCGCATCACCTACGACGAGGCCATAGAACGGCTCCACGAGGAGGGCCTAAAGGATATTCAATGGGGCGACGACTTTGGTGCCCCCCACGAGACGGCCCTGGCCGAGATGTTTGGCAAGCCCATCTTTGTTCACCGCTATCCCACGGCCAGCAAAGCCTTTTACATGGAGGTCGATCCGGAGAACCCCAAAGTCTGCCTCTCAGTGGACCTTCTGGCACCTGAGGGCTATGGCGAGATCATCGGCGGGGGCGAGCGCACGGCCCGCCTGGAACTGCTGGAAAAGCGCATCGAGGAACACGGTCTGCCCCGCGAGGCCTTTGAGTGGTACCTGGATCTCCGCCGCTACGGCTCTGTGCCGCATTCGGGGTTCGGGTTGGGCATCGAGCGCACCGTGGCCTGGATATGTGGCCTGCACCACATCCGCCAGACCATCCCTTTCCCCCGCACACTGGGACGCATTTATCCCTAGAGAACACCAGAGGATGGGTGGGCAAAGCCCACCCACAAGATATCCTATTTGCCTGGGTAATCAACAATCGAAAATTCAGAGAAAGGAAATCGCACATGAAGGAACCAATTCGCGTGGCCGTCACGGGGGCTGCCGGCAACATCGGCTATGCCCTCGTATTTCGGATCGCCAACGGCGATCTATTTGGCGCCGATCAACCTGTCATCCTGCAACTTTTGGAGATTCCACCGGCCATGGACGCCCTGGAGGGCGTGGCCATGGAACTGCGCGACGGCGCTTTCCCCCTACTGGCCGACATGGTACTCAGCGACGATGCCAACGTGGCCTTTGAAGGAGCCAACTGGGCCCTGCTGGTGGGCGCCAGACCCCGGAGCACGGGCATGGAGCGGGCCGATCTGCTGGAGGCCAACGCTTCCATCTTTGCCGCTCAGGGTGCCGCCCTAAACGAGCACGTGGCCTCGGACATACGCGTGGCAGTGGTGGGCAACCCGGCCAACACCAACTGCCTCATCGCCTCCCGTCACGCTCCCGACATTCCCACGGGACGCTTTACGGCCATGACGAGGCTGGATCACAACCGCGCCATCAGCCAATTGGCGGCCAGGGCGGACGTCCCTGTCACAGAGATCAAGAAGGTGAGTATCTGGGGCAACCACAGCAGTACCCAATATCCCGACGCCTACCACGCCGAGATATCGGGGCGCCCGGCACCCACCGTCATCGACGACGACGCGTGGATCAAGGAGACCTTTATTCCCGTGGTGCAGCAGCGGGGCTCGGCCATTATCGAGGCACGGGGACAGAGCAGCGCCGCCAGCGCTGCCAACGCCCTGATCAACCACGTGCAGAGCTGGTACCATGGCACGCCCGAGGACGACTGGGTGAGCATGGCCATCCCCAGCACGGGCGCCTATGGCTCGCCGCCGGACGTGATCTTTAGCTATCCGGTGACCATCGAGAATGGCGCGTACAGCATCGTGGAGGGGCTGGAACTGAGCGATTTTGACAGGGAACGCATCGCCATCACCAGCGAGGAGCTGCTACAGGAGCGCGAGACGGCTCTGGCCCTGTTCGACTAGGAAATCTTGCCGACCAACACAATCGAAGAAAAAGGGGGCCGAGAACTGCAGTTCTCGGCCCCTTTTACGTCTTCACAGGCAAGTTACTCCACCCTGAAGAGACAGAACTGGGTTCTCTGCCAGTCGGCCAGCACCGCCTGTTCACAGCGGCGCGATGCTCCCTCTCCCACGTGTGGGAGAGGG
>JAWLEV010000023.1:8461-30535 GCA_041685915.1 Anaerolineae bacterium
GGGAGAGGGCTATGCCTCTTCGCCTTCCTTCTCTTCCAGCAATCCCTCGGAGTGGAGCACCTCTTTCAGAGCACGAATGCTGACTTCTAACATGCTCAGGTCGGGCTCGCGGGTGGTGAGGCGCTGCAGGGCCAGCCCGGGGGCAAAGATGGCGCGCACGATGGGGCTCTTTTCATAGTAGCGGGCACTCAACTTGACCAGCTCGTAAGAGATGCCAGCCACGATGGGGATAAGCACGATGCGCGAGAGAAGGCGCAGCAGCAGGGGAGGACGACCTATCACCGTGGATATCAGCACGAAAACCACCAACACGATGAGCAGAAAACTCGTCCCACAACGGGTGTGAATGCGGGGATATCTGTCCACCGCCTGGGGCTCCAGGGGCGCGCCATGTTCGTAGGCGTTTATCGTCTTGTGTTCGGCCCCATGGTAGGCAAAGACACGCCGAATATCGGGCATAAAACCGATACCCCCCAGATAGGCCGTAAAGATGCCCAGGCGCACCAGGCCCTCGGAGAGGTTGCTCAATACCGGCGAGCCGATCTGACGATCCACCAGAGTGATCAGGAACATGGGCAAAAGGAAGAACAGACCAACGCCCAGGGCCAGGGAAAAGGCCACCGTCGTCCAGGCCAGGGGACCGGAGAACTCGATGTCCTCCTCCTCGCTCACGGCGATGTCGGCGGACCAGGTCAGGGCCTTGAGGCCCAATCCCAGCGAATCCCACAGGACGACCAGGCCCCTAAAAAAGGGCCACTTGAGGACACGGCTGCGATAGATGGCCTTGGGCAGGGCCTCGCGATGCACCACAAGTGCACCAGAGGGGTCGCGCACACAGACGGCCCACTCGCGCTCGCCGCGCATGAGCACGCCCTCCATGACAGCCTGTCCTCCATAGTTCAGCTGGTTCATGCCCCCTCGCTCCCCGCTAGTCCGATGCATACAGGTGCCCGCCATTGGACACCATACGCCCACAATTTGGTTTCATGCGCAGGATCAAATCTTTTTCCCGTCATTTCCAAGAAATGCCCGGCATTAACAACATACTTGAGACAAGCAAAAAGGCAGAGCCACATAGGCTCTGCCCCCTTTACCATGCTAAGAAATACGCCGGAACGCCTACTCCTCTTCCGACGCTTCCTCCCCTTCTTCTGCTTCTCCTTCTTCGGCCACGCCCTCGATGGGTTCCACCTCGTCCTCGTCCACGATCTCGATCAGCTGGCGCTCCTTCTCGCGCTCTGCCTTGGCCGCCGCACGTTCCTCGGCCTCTTTTTGCAGGCGCTCGGCACGCTCGATGCGCTTGGTAAAGCGCTCCACCTGGCCGGCCGTGTCCACGATGCGCTGCATCTCACCGGTAAAGAAGGGATGACACTCGCTGCACACCTCGGTCCTCAGCTCCTTTTTCGTCGAGCCGGTTGTCCAGGTGTTGCCGCAAGCGCAGATCACCTTTGCGTCCGGATAGTATTCGGGATGGATATCCTCTTTCATATTCCTACACCCTTTCCGGATACACGGATACCTGCTTACGATCCCTGGAATGCCACTCAAACTTGACATAGCCATCGATCTCGGAGAACAAGGTATAGTCCTTGCCGCATCCCACATTGTTCCCGGGATGGATACGCGTTCCCCGCTGGCGTACAAGGATCGATCCCGGCTTGACAGCCTGGCCGTCGAACCGTTTCACACCTAGAAATTTTGGCTGACTATCGCGATTATTCGCTGTACTTCCGCCGCCCTTTTTATGAGCCATTTATCGTTCTCCTCTCGTCGAAAGGTCTATGCTTCTATCGCGTCGATGCGCAAGCGAGTATAGGGTTGGCGATGCCCCTTGTATCGCTTGTAGCGATTCTTGGGCTTGAACTTGAAAGCGATGACCTTTGGCCCCTTGCCATGTTCCATAACTGTGGCCGAGACCTTGGCATCCTGGAGAAAGGGACGTCCAATCTGGACATCGTCCCCATCGGCCACCATGAGCACACGGTCCAACGTCACGGCATCGCCAACGTCGGTGTCCAAAAGCTCCACATCGACTGTTGTGCCAACTTTTACTTTATACTGTTTACCACCAGTTTTTACGACCGCGTACACGCCCTTTTACCTCCAAGATCCAGAATACGTTAAAGATACAAATCCCTTCGCAAGTAACTGATTATACCTTTTCGGACATATCCTGTCAATTTTCCCCTGCAGGGCTCCCATCGTCATGATCACATGTCGCCACGGGGCCGCTGCACGAGATTGAGTGATATTGATTTTCTCAATCTTTCAAGTATAATATGTAGTATCTGGGAGATGTCCCACAAGCGTCCGCCTCATCCTTGTCTCCCGCAGATCCAACGAAAACGTGGACGAACTTTTTCCCCCTTACCTACCACATCATTCTGCCAAGTGAGAACACTATGACAAATATGACAAAACGGTTTGAGGAAATCGAGCACACAGCAGATATCGCCCTCCGTGTATGGGGAAAAGACCTGGCCGAGCTCTTTGCTAATGCCGCCTACGGCATGGCGTCTCAACTCACCGACGTCGAGGAGGTCTCTCCCACGCACGAGGAAGAGATAGCGTTGGAGGCCGAGGACACGGAAATACTCCTCGTCGAATGGCTGAGCGAACTCCTCTATCTGGGTGAGCGCGCAAACCGCGTCCATGTGGAATTTGATATGCAAAAGGTGACGGAAAAGGAGCTGCGCGCCGTCGCGCGCGCAGGAACGGTGGAAAGATACCATACGAATATCAAAGCCGTAACCTTTAACGAGTTGGAAATCGTACAGACGGAAAAGGGATACAAGACCACGGTCGTATTCGACGTGTGAAGGAAGCGACGTGCGATGGCACCGGATAACCACAAAAAGTCGTTCTTTAGCAGCATCAAAGGAGGCCGATCATGGCTAGCAAAGAAGACTTTCAACGAATAAGCGAATATATCTGGGAGATACCACAGGACTACCGCGACGATATGCGCGTTCCAGCGCGCCTGTTCGCCAACAAAGAACTCTTTGACGCCGCGTTCGGCGACCGTAGCGTGGAGCAGTTGATCAACACCTCCACACTGCCGGGCATCGTCAAGTACGCCATGGCCCTGCCGGACTTTCATCAGGGCTATGGCTTTCCCATCGGAGGCGTCGTCGGCATCGACCCGCGTTCGGGCGTCATCTCCCCCGGCGGCGTGGGATACGACATCAACTGTGGCGTGCGTCTGCTCGCCTCCCAGCTGGATCAGGAACAGATCGAACCCTTCCGCGAAGACCTGATGGACGCCCTCTACC
Organism: Anaerolineae bacterium; assembly: GCA_041685915.1. Classification (GTDB taxonomy): domain Bacteria; phylum Chloroflexota; class Anaerolineae; order UBA1429; family UBA1429; genus JAWLEV01. Next base: position 11,734 of record JAWLEV010000023.1, read on the forward strand.
AGGCCTGTCCGGGAGGCCTGGGTGGCGACGGTCGTCTGCGCGTCTCTCAGAGGGAACTTGAGAACCTGCTGACCGAGGGAGCCGAGTGGGCCCTAAAAAAGGGTCAGGCGCGCCGCGAGGACGTGGAGCATACGGAGGAAGAGGGAAGTATCTCCGGCGCCGATCCGAGCAAGGTGAGCAGCAGGGCCAAGGAACGAGGGCTCTCCCAGGTGGGATCGTTGGGCTCGGGGAACCACTTTTTGGAGCTCGACGTGGTGCAAGAGGTCTATGATGCGCAGGCCGCGGACGCCTTTGGCCTGCGAGAGCACCAGGTCGTGGTGCAGATCCACTGCGGTTCTCGCGGATTTGGCTACCAAGTATGCGATGACTATGTAAAGAGTCTGCAGTCGGCGGTGCAAAAGTACAACATCCATCTTCCGGATCGACAGTTGGTATGCGCGCCCATAGATTCCCCCGAGGGGAAAAACTACTTTGGCGCCATGGCCTGCGCCGTAAACTATGCGTTCGTCAACCGTCAGGTATTGGCCATGGGCGCCCGCGAGGCCTTTGAGCGGGTGCTCGCCGGCAAGGTGGACGACTTTCACCTGCGCCAGGTCTACGACGTGGCGCACAACATCGCCAAATTTGAGAACCATACGGTGGATGGCCGCGAGATGGAACTCTGCATCCACCGCAAGGGAGCCACCCGCAGCTTCCCGCCCGGTCATCCCGAGGTTCCCGCCGCCTATCGCGAGGTGGGACAGCCCGTACTGGTGCCCGGCTCCATGGGCACGGCCTCCTACGTACTGGTTGGCCAGCCAAAGGGGATGGAGTTAACCTTTGGGTCGAGCTGTCATGGTGCGGGCCGTACCATGAGCCGCACAGAGGCGCGTAACAAGGTGTGGGGCGAGGATCTGCGTGATGAAATGCAGGCAGGAGGCATCGCCGTCCGCGCCGGAAGCATGCGGGGCTTTTCCGAGGAGGCGCCGATAGCCTACAAAGACGTCAGCCACGTGGTGGAGACGGTGCATGGCCTCGACATCGCCCACAAGGTGGCCCGCCTCGAGCCACTGGGAATCATCAAGGGGTAACCCCGAATCATATCATGTAGAGAAAGCTTCCCATAGGGGAATACGCCTGTATCCCCCTATGGGCAGTTATCATCCCCCTACAATCCATCTTCCTTTCCACCTTTCATGCTTTAGAAGCTAAAGGTAGGCACATTGATGCTGGCCAAGGAGCATACTCCCCCCAAGCGTGCGTGGATCGCTGGAATATTCCTGGCGACCCTATTGGCCTATGTGTTGTGGACCCCCCAAGTGTTGCACTATACGCAGCCCCCTTCGGGCGATCAACCTTACTATCTGATGACCACGATCAGCCTGGTGGAGGATCGAGACCTCAACCAGTATAATAATTACCGTAAAGACGCCAGCTATGATCAGTTCTACCCGCCCTTTGGAGGCGCGTACCCGTCCGATTTTCCCGGTATCCCGGCCCCCTATCCGCTTCCCTCCGAGGGACACATGGCCACTGCCACGAACCGTCCACCGAACACGCGGTATTCCAAACACGGCCTGGGCGTCCCCCTTTTGATCATCCCGGGCTGGGTACTGGGCAAAGCGTTGACGCCGCTGTTATCCCGCCTGATACTGTATGGCAACGGCGGCTGGCCGGCTGTGGTGTTCCAGTTCAACCTACTGGGGGCACTCTCGGCGTTACAGGTCTTCCTCTTGGCCTGGGAGGTTGCGGGCAAGCGTTGGATTGCCCTCGCTGTGTGGGCTGCGCTGGCCTTTAGCAATCCACAGATGAGCTACAGCTATCTCGTCTTCCCCGAACTGCCAGCCGCCCTGCTGATTCTCTACGCCTTCCGACGGTTGCGTCTTGGCTGGGAGACAAACACCCCCGTTCAGCTACTTTCCGTGGCGCTGAGCATCAGCTATCTCCCCTGGCTACACAATCGTCTGCTGCCCATAGTGTTGGCCCTGACGGCCTACAGCGTGTATCAATGGCGGCGGACGCGTCCTTCCTGCAGAAAGATGAAGAGGAGGCAATGGCGTTCACTACTGCTATTCCTTGCACCGATCCTCATCTCGGGCGGGGCCATGGCCGCCTACCACTGCTGGCTATATGGGTCGCCCTTGCCGAATGTGCAAGATCACGCCGGCTTTTTCAATCCTTTACACGCCAAAGGGCGCCTGTCCCTTCTTCTCTCTACGCTCGGCCTACTTCTTGATCAGCAATGGGGTCTACTTCCCTACACCCCCGTCCTCGCGCTCTCTGCCGTGGGGACCGTCGTGTTGATGGGATCTCGGGAGGGGCGCCAACTTGGGGCATGGCTGGGAATGATCATGTTGCCCTACTTTCTGGTCGTGGCCGCCTACAAGGTCTGGTGGGGCGCATGGTGTCCCCCAGCACGCTATCTGGCACCAATTACGCCCCTTATGGCGGTCCCACTCGCGATATCACTTCAGGCGGCAGAGCGCCGCATCACATACAAGTTCCTTTACGCCCTGTTGACAGGAATAGGCATCGCCATCATGGGCGCCTTGTTGACGAACCTGGACTATCGCACTTCGAATGGTGTCCCGATCCTCTTCAACCATCCTACGGGGGAAGGATCGTTCTTTGTGTGGCTGGCGTCCCGCCTGGGAATCGACCTCAAGCCGTTCATTCCGGCGTTGGTGCCATGGTTTGTCGCAGAAGAACATCCAGTTCCCTGGCGACCTCTCTGGATCAGCGTCGGAGCCCTGGGAGTCGTCGTAAGCATCGGACTGCTGTGCATTGGCGGCAATAGGGCAGGCAAGAGGACGAAATCAACGCAAAAGATATCTCGGTAACAGCCCTTTGAAATGGGAAATCAACGCATAAGGAGCCAATATACCCAAAAGGCGGTGTGGATGGCGACGATGGGCCAGAAAACGGCCTGGTAGGCGGCCTTTTGACGCTTGTGACGGAAGAAATGCTGGCCCAACAGGGCGCCGGGCCATCCGCCCAGGGCCTCAAGGACGTGGAGAGTCCGCTCCGGGACGCGCCATGCATCACGCACCGCCCGGGACTTGTCCGTCCCGTAGGCGGCAAAGGTTGTCACGCTCATGATCGTGTAGACCACCAGGGGCCAGGGGACTTTTACGGTTCCTGCGAGCCCGAGGATCAACCAGCCACCGCCGAGGGCAAACGCGGTAAAGGTGAGCACGGCCACCGGCGACGGCGCGAGACCGCCGATGCGGGGATTGATCGCCCGCGGGCGCCCGTGCTCATCCCGTTCGAACCGATAGCGAATGCGGTCGCCCACACGGGGACGGCGCTGTCCGTTGTCCAGCTCGCTGACGTGGAGAAAGACGTCGGCGCCGTCGTCGTCCGGGACGATGAATCCATAGCCCGCATCGTCCTTCCATACTTTTAGAACGCCCTGAGGCACAAAAAACTTCCCTTCTATCTCCGCTGAAAACGCTCGGCAACTAGGGAACTATATCCGCAACTCTACCACATCGCCATCCTGCAGGACATAGTCGCGGCCCACCATCTGCCCGTCAAAGTCGGCGCTGCCCCACACGCGGGCCGATTTCAGATTGGCAAGGAAATCCTTGTGCACCTTTGTGGCAAACTCTTCCACCGTGCTGCCCGCATCCATCACAAAGGGAGCGTTCAGGTCGGGCTCCTTGTTCGGCGGCTTGGAATAGAGGCGCATGACGCCCAGTTCCTTGAACACGGCCCATTTCAGACGATCCGAATAGCGTCCCGTGGTCACCGAGAGGGGAAGCAACGGCCACTCGTCGCCCAGCAACTCCTGCAGAACCTGAAAATCCTCATCCCAGGTCTCATCGTCGACCTTGTTAACCAGGACCAAAAAGGGGATGAACAGCATTCCCGGCTCATCCAGGTAGCGGTCGCTGTGATGGCGCGGCACGATCCGATTCTCCCTCAAGAGGGCCGCTGCGTCCTCAAGTTGCTGGATGGGATAGGTTTGCACATCCACCATCAACAGGATCAGGTCCACCCGCCGAATCAGGTTGATCATCTCTGGCTCCACGTGCTCACCATTCAATGGCGGAGTATCGATCAACTGCACCTGGATATCGTCTATGGGCATCATACCAGGGGTGGGGGTCCAGGTGGTGTAGGGGTAATCGGCCACCTCGGGCGTGGCGTTGGTGAGAGCGTCCACCAGGGCGGACTTGCCCACGTTGGGCATGCCCACGACCACAACCTGCCCTGCACCCTCTGGCTCGATCTGAAAGACAGAGACCTGTCGCGCGGGCCCCTTTTTCTTTTTGGATGCTTCCCTCAACTCGGAGAGTCGCCTACGCAGGTCGCCGCGCAGTTTGTCGGTGCCCTTGTGTTTGGGCACCACACTGAGCATCTCTTCCACACAGGCGATCTTTTCCTGCGGCGAGTCAGCCTGGCGATAGCGCTCCTCGATCTTGAAATAATCGGCTGGAAGATTCGTGGGCATCCGTCCCCGTGCTCGCTTTCTAGTGTCTTCTCGTTTGACTATACATAGTATAGCCGCAAACGGGAGCAATCACAAAATACTGCCTTCTAGGCGAGAAATCCCATGGCGCCATCCACGATGAACTTGATGCTGAAAAAGACCAAAAAGACGCCGCACAGCGCGAAAAGCCCCTTTTGAAATCTGCGCCCAAAGAATTGTCCGCCCTTGTAGGAGAGCGCCGACAGGAAATAGTTCCACAGTAGATCGCAACTCCAGTGCACGGCGCCAAAGACCAGCACTCCCTGCAAGCCAAAGCGGACAGAGCGCAGGATCAGCGCAGCGCCCACGGTGACCCACCACACCAAAAAGTAGGGGTTACCCACACTCAGCAGGATTCCCGCCACAAAGGGCGAGGAGCCCGCACCGTCCATCGCCGCCTCCTCCCGCCCCAGTGTACGGAACATGCCCACACCCATGAAGAGCAGAAAAAGGCCACCCACCAGTGCTATTCCCGCCTGCACGGATGCGCGCTGGAGCAACTGCCCCGTGCCGTAGAAGACGGCGATCATCAGGGGAACCTCCACGACGGCGTGTCCCAGGGCGACAAAAGCGCCAGCATGGGGCGATTCGCTCCCCTTTCCCACCGACACCGTGGTGATGGGGCCGGGGGCCATGACGCCGGATAACGAGATCAGGGCGGCCTCCAAGAGAAAACCCGCGAATGCCATGCGCTGCGCTTCTGCTCCTTCGGTATCCAATCAGAGACATGTCGGGAGTGCCCTCTACGGAGGATGCACACACATAGTGTACTCCAAACCACCTTAAGAGGCCAAGATTTTGACCTAACTGCGACAAGAGCTCCTACCACGCATTGGCCGGGGCCATGTCCCACGCCTCCACCAGGCGGACGTGACTCGGGCCTCCCCGGCTGAAGAGGCGCACGCCCACGCTGTCCTCGCGCGTGGGATAGATGCGACGCATCACCGCCTGGCGGTCGTTGGCAAAGGCCTCCACCACCGAGTTGTCCACGAATATCCGCAGTGTCAGCATCTCGTCCTCGCCCAATGTAAAAGGGCCACCCTCCACGGATTTGGGCCCCTCGCCCAGGCTCGCGTGGCGCGTGTCGATACAGAGTTCTCCCTCCAGGGCGTCGTAAAAGACGAGGGTATATTCCTCCTCGTCGGGGGAGCAGCAGACCTTTAGGCCAAACTGCGTGGCCTCATCGGCGGTCATCTGCACCCTAAGTTCCAACCGCCTGCCCTCCACACCCTCCAGGGCCAGTTCGCCATCGGCCGGCACGGTGAGGTCCTCGTACCCCCGAGGATTGTAGCGCAAGAGGGCGAGCTCCTCGGGCACGGCCATGCGCGGCGTCCCATCCTCTCCCAGCCAGAGCACCCGTGGCAGGCTCATGGTGCCCGACCAGCCGCTGGCCTCTTGTGTCTCGGGCTCCCGACCGTCAAAGATCCAGGCCCACATGATCCGCCGCCCCCTGTCATCCACCAAGCTCTCGGGGGCAAAGAACGCGCGGTCGTTCCAGCTCATACGCCCGTGGAGTCGGGGATGAAAGCGGTCGCCAGCATAGCGCCCCACATAGTACTGGCACCCGTGGTTGTGGCTGATAAAGAGGAGCATGTGCTCGTCACCCAGCGGGAAAAAGTCGGGACACATATTGTCCTCGTCCACCGCCGTCCATTTGCGATTGGACGTATAGAAGGGATGGAGATACTCCCAATGTACGAGGTCGTCGGAGACAAAGAGATAGGTGGTGTCGCCCTTGTGCGCCTCCTGGTCCCGCTCCAGACCGTATTCGCGGAGAACGGGCAGGTTGCCCGTCAGCATATAGTACCGGCCGTCGCGCACCCAGATGGCAGAGGGATCGGCCACACCGTAGGGCTCGCCCTCGGCGTTCACGGCGAAGCCGTGTTCGGTCTGGCGAATGACGGGATTGTGCGGGCTCTTGGTCCAGTGATCGAGTTCGTCGTCGGTGCTGGTGGCCAGGCAGATGCCGGCACCCTCGCCCAGGCCCCAATACGTAATCGTGGGGACACCGTTTTTGTCAACAAAGGCGCCACCGCTGAAGATGCCCTCGTCCACGCCACCGGGCTCCAGGGCCAGGGGATGATGGCGCCAATGCACCAGGTCGTGGCTGGAGACGTGGGCCCAGCAGTGCCCCTTTTCCGTCTGCACGATATACATGAGATGGTAGCGGCCCTTCCAATACAGCGCCCCGTTGGGATCAAAGGGCGCGCACACGCCCTCCGGGGCGACAATGTGATACGTGGGGCGATGAGGATCCTGCAAAAGTTTGGCCCTCAACTCGCGGGTGCTGCGAATCAACTGTTCCATGCAATACCTCCAAGTAGCATAGGGATCGATGTCCTTCCTGTGGTCGCCGTCTCGGCTTTTGCCCCCGCAGATGGGAAAAGTGGTTTCGGACATTTCACAAAAACTAGAAGCGCCATCCCGGACAGAACATGGGCTCTTCCTGCTCCGCGATCCACTTTGCCAGACCGACCTCCCGCATGCGCTTCATGTTCTCCACGGTGAGGCGGTGATGCTCATAGCCGTCGGCAGCAAAAGCCTCAAGCTCGTCACAGGGAAAGTCGTCGCATTGGAAGCAATAGGTATGCCCCTTGTCCCGGGCACAGGCCAGGAACTCGCAGTCCGGGCTCCAATGCTGATCGAGGGAGCCCCTGCACCCTTCGCACTCGCCCTCGGCCAACAACGTGCATCGGGCACAGTTCAGCCCGCAGACGGATACATCCCATCCCGGCACATCCATGAGCTTCACCTCCTACCCCTTTATGAATCATGCGATCATTATACTCCACGAATGCCCCCAAAGGCCAACGGGGGCGGGCGGGGGACCATCGCCCATCCCGACGATTGGAATACAATTGACGCTTCCCAACACAAGCAATATGATAAGCACATGTTTCCCTCCTGGACATACACCAATTCAACAGACGACAGATGGGCACGCATCTTTGTAAAAGGGATCGCCTGCCTGGTATGCTTCTTCGTCTTCCTTTGCCTCCCCACAGTGGCCCTCGGCGAGGAACCAACATCCGCCCCCCATCTGCTGCCCCTGGACCCCGAGGAATCCATAGAACTCACCGCCTATGTGGCCACCGCCGCCCTCGACTGCGAGGGAAAGGAATGCGAACTGCGCCACACGCAGCGTTACCAGATCCACAACGAGGACAAGGGGGAGCAGCGCGTCGTGCGCATCGCGCCGTCCCAACCGTCGGGGGAACCCTTGTCCGTGCGCGACGTACAGGTACGCGACGGGGCGGGGGAGCCCATGGTTCCCACTGAGGGAGACACCTTCCAGAGTAGCGTCTGGGAGATAGTCCTACCCGCCAACGGGAACAAAGAACTCACTCTATCGTACGTTCAACCGCTATCCGCCCCCCACTTTGTGGTGTGGCGGCCCGTCGTGTCCCCCCTCGAGGCCTGGGGGTCCGCGGGAAGCGCGCGGCTGACGCTCGAACTCCCCCAATATGCCGTAGAGTCCATCCTCCTGAACGCGGAGCCAAGCCACTATCGCTTTGACGGCAGCAAGTTGGAGTGGCAGTATGAGGAGATAGCGTCCCCTGCCCATCACGAGGCCGTCCTCTATGCTCCGCCGACGTGGCAACGCCTGCGCGAACTACAAAAAGACGACGCGCATTATGCCCTGGCCCAACTCTATACGGCACTCAAAGAGACCGCCGAGGAGGAGGGTGTGCCGTACGCCGATCCCTTTGCGCAGATCATGGCCGAACTTCAGGCGGCCATCGAGACCTCTCCCCAGCATACGGAGGCCAGGATGGACCTGGCCAACCTCTATCTGGAGAAAAGCGATCTCTCCCCAGAGTTATCCCTCAATTATCTGCTTCTAGCGGCGCAGGAATTGGCGGCCATCCTCCAGTATGAGCCCCAGAATCAGGAGGTAGCAGAGCGTCTCAGCCGCACCTATTACAGGGCGGCGCAGAGAGCAGAGGAGGTGGATGATCCGGAAGGCGCCCTCCTTTATCTGAAAGAGGCGGGGCAGGTGCCCAACGCCCCGACGCCCTATGAAAAGGAGGAACTGGAAAACCTGAGGCTGCGTCTGGCCCTCGAACTGGCCGAGAGGGGTCAGGTGCGGGAAGCGTTGACACAGATTCAGGGTACAGTAGCCCCCGAAACGGAGGAGGAGTTTCTGCATTACGCCCCTCCCCTGACCGGCGTGCGCACCCGCGTCGATCTGCGCCCCACCGGACGCAGGGCATCCTACGAGTTCCAGTTCTACCCGCCCCTGGCCCCCAGGGGACGAAAAAGGCTGGAGGAGGTCGCCCAGCGGATCGAGTCCCTGGACGACTGCCAGGTCACCCTGCAACCGGATCACAAGGAGAACGTGACGCTGTTGGAGATTCACGTGCCTCTGTGGGCGCCAGAGGATCTGCAGGCGTGGGGACGGACCCTGCAAAAAGCCTTTTCCGCAGAGGAGGATATGATCGCCGCCTTTGTCACCCAGCCCTGGCATGTGGAGATAGAGGCTTACGACGTACAAGAGGATCCGTGGGGAAAAAGGTATCGTTATCAGGAGAGGGTAAGCCTCTCTCACACGGAGAAATTGTGGGAGCAAAAAGCGCAGTACGCACGCTGGCGTCTCATCGAACTGCGGGAAGGATCGGCAGAAGACGAGATCGGGCGACAAAGACAGCGCCTGGCCCTCATCGCCCTCTCCGAACAACGACAGGCCTGGAAACAACTATCTCCGGGCAGTTACTGGACGTACACCGTACATTATGAGGATGACGCCCAATCTGCCACCTGGCTCCTAAGCTGGGGACAGACTCGAGACCTGGACATCGACCATTATGTGTACCGCTGGCCCTTTATATTCGAACTTTTTGGCGGCGCCGTCCTGTTCGCCCTGGTGCTCTGTCTGGCCGTGGGCCGCGGACGCGGCTAGAAAATTCCCCCGGCAGAATAGCCCCTTTTTCCCAAGGCCGAACGTTTCACGTACACTGACGTTGCTCGTCCAACGTCCCCGGGACGGATCCGTCCCGGCGTATCCCCAACCTGCTCAGTCTGACGGCCAGCCCATAGGCGAGGAGGATCATGCCCAAGGACACGGCAAACAGCGGCACAAAACCCACTCGATCCAACAGGGCGCCCCCCAGGGCGGGCAAAAAGTACACGGGCCCCAGCACGGTGTTCGCCAGCCCATAATAGGTGGGGCGATCTTTGCTGGGAGCGATATCGAAGAGATAGGCGACGTTCCCGATACCATAGGCGGAATCGGCCAGGCCTTGCAATAAAAAGACCGCTCCAAAGGCCCACATGAGAAAGGGGGGAATGCCGCCCGGCCAAAGCAGGGACTGCAAACTCGAGAGGAGGATGACGGTCAGGGGACATCCGACGGCGAGCATAAAGGAGGCCCTCAGAATCCACAGGCTGCCCCGGCGTCTGCACTGCCGGCCCCAGAATATATTGGACAACACCCGGGAAAGGGTGCGAACAGAGATGTAAATGCCCGCCATGGCGGCCGGCGCCCCCAGTTCATCGACGGCGTACAGGATATAAAAAGGGGCAGCCAGGGAAAGCCCGGTGGACGCCCCGCGCATGATGACAAAGAGCATGAAGCGTCGATCGCCACGCAACAGGTCAGGGGCCCGCTTTAACTGCTCGAGGGCTCCCACCTCTTTGGGCTCTATGGAGGTCTCGGGCTCCTCGATGAAACTCAGAATGGCGATGGCAATGGCAAAGGAGACCCCCGAGGTGCCAATGAGAATGGCATAGTTTCGGGGAAAGGAGGTGACGCGCTTGTCGAGGACGTAGCGAATGAGAAACCCGGCAAGAAAGCCCGCTATGCCTCCAGAGAGGCGCCGCAAGGAGACGACGTGGGCGCGCTCCTGGGGAGACACCATGCGGGCGATGATCTCGTTACGGGCCACGGACGAACTGCCGGCCGTGACACGGGTGATCATAAAGAGGACGAGGAAAACGCCTAACACCAGCTGAGGATTCCCCACACCATAGGCGAGAGCGAATCCCGCGATGGCCAGATAGAGGGATGCCCGCACGAATTCCAGAGCCTGGGTGACGGGGACAAACTGTGAGAGGCGCTGCATGCGCGCGGCCACGAAAAACTGGGGGGCCAGCCAACCAAAGAAGCGCAGCGAGGGCATAAGCCCGATGAGAAAATTGGACCCTCCCAGAGCCTTGACGAAAAGCGTCAACACCGACTCGGGTTCCGAGACCGTCATGGCCCCCTCGACAAAGAAATGATTGAGGGCAAAGCGTCTGATGTTTCGCCTTGTCGTCCTGTCCCGCAACGTCCGTTTCGTCAAAGTCGCCCCTCGCCTCCTGGCCACGAGGCGCGATTATACCATGAGCGAGGGGGCTCCCAAAATCTAGCGCCGAATTTTCCGTTGGTCAAATCGAGGAATGGCCTGTAAAATAAAGCGTAGCCAAGTCTGTAGAGGAGCCACACATATGATCACCGAGAAAACCCTCACCAACGCGCGCCAAAGGGCGAGGAGATTGCTACAGAGGGCCGGCATCGTCGCGCGGGATGAGGAAATCGAAGCGATGGAAGTGCTGGACATGGGGCTGGGTAACCTGGACGAGACGGGGCTGCAGATCCTGAGCATGGTGGAGACGGAGGCCATCGCCGTCAAGATATTGGTCCTTTTCCCCGGCCAGACGTTCGTGGAACACCGACATCCCTCCCTGGGGGACTATGCCGGTAAGGCGGAGACGTTCCGCTGTCAGTGGGGAGAGATTCGGCTCTATGTACCGGGGGAGGCGACGTCAAATCCCCGGGGAGCACCACCGACGGGACAGGAATCATATTACACGGCGCGTCAGGAGATTCTCCTTTATCCGGGCGAGCAGCATACCGTCCCTCCCAACACCTGGCACTGGTTCCAGGCGGGCGAAGCAGGTGGCGTGGTATGGAGTTTCTCGACCCGCGCCACGGACGCCCAGGACGAGTTTCAGGATCCCCGCCTGGTGCGAGAGACGATCGTCACCTGAAAAGACGGCGCCTGCCGGGGAACAAGCACAGGCCCAAGGATATTTGCACGAGGGCGGGGATCGTACTAGAATAACCTGTTATGTTAATGATCATGAGCCTGGCGTATCAGGCTACGAGATAGATATGAAACAGATATGTGGACGACAATAGGCCACGAATGGGCCGTTAACTATTTTTGCGGAGCCATACAATCCCAGCATATCGCGCACGCCTACCTCCTTACGGGGCCTGCCAACATAGGCAAGACCCATCTAGCAAAAGAGATGGCGGCGGCCCTGAACTGCCTGGGCGACGACCCCCCCTGTGGGACGTGCAGCGCCTGCATCAGGACACAGGAGGAAACACACCCCGACGTCACCTTTATGAAACCAGAGGGCAGACACCTCAAGATCGATCAGGTTCGCGAGTTACAGCACACGTTATCCCTCTCCCCCATTGAGGGTCGCTGGCGCGTCTGCATCATCACCGACTTTCAACAGGCCACGACGCAGGCGGCCAACGCCTTGCTCAAGACCCTGGAGGAGCCGCCCTCCAGGGTCGTCCTGCTCCTCACGGCCACCGACGCCGACCTGCTCCTGCCCACCATCGTGTCGCGTTGCCAGGTCCTCGCGCTTCGTGCCGTGCCCGTGGCGCGCCTCGAAAAAGCCCTTCGAGACCGCCTGGACGGCCAGGAGAAACGCGCCAAACTGATCGCCAGGCTTTCTGGCGGCAAGGTCGGCTGGGCGTTCTCGGCCATAGAGGAGGGCGACAGGCTTGAGAAGCGGCGCGAGCATATCGAGACGCTTCTGAACCTCCTGGGTCAGGGGCGCGCGGCGCGCATTCAGGCCGCGGAGCGCCTGAGCAAGGCAAAGGATCTGCCCGAGATCATCAAACTGTGGCAGGGATGGTGGCGGGATGTCCTTTTGGTGAGCAGCGACTGCGAAGACCTGGTCGTGAACATCGACTTTATCGACAGCCTGCGCCAGACGGCGGAGCAATACGCCTTTGCAGAGGCCGAGGAGGCGGTGCGCGACCTGGAGGCGACGCTGGAACAACTGGATCGAAACGTGAACGCGCGACTGGCCCTGGAGGTACTCTTTTTGGGCTGGCATCAGATCGCGCTTGACCTATAAAGTGGAGGACGAGTTATGCCCATAGTATGTGGTGTAAAATTCAGAGGGACGAACAAGGCTTACTATTTTTCTCTCGGAGACGTAGAGGATATCGAGGAAGGCGAATACGTCGTTGTCGAGACCGCGCGGGGCCAAGAGATGGGCGAGGTGGTCATGGCATCCAAGGAGATAGACCCGTCGGAGGTAGTCGGCGAGCTCAAGCCGGTGGTTTCCCACGCCACCCCCGCCGACCGCATAGAGGCCCAGCGCCTGCAGATGCAGGAGCCGGAGGCCATGGAGAAATGCAAGGAACAGGTGGAAGAACTTGGCCTGGACATGAAGATCATAGACGCCCAATACAACTATGACGGATCGCGCCTGACCTTCTTTTTCACGGCGGACAAGCGTGTCGACTTTCGAGAGCTGGTACGTAAACTGGCGCACACCTTTCGCACGCGTATCGAGTTACGTCAGGTGGGGGTGCGGGATGAGGCCAAGATCGTGGGCGGCCTGGGGTGCTGTGGGAGACCCCTTTGCTGTGCCACCTGGCTCAAGGACTTTTCGCCCATATCGATTCGTATGGCCAAAAAACAAAATCTACCTCTGAGCCCCATGGAGATATCCGGGCTCTGCGGGCGCCTGCGCTGTTGCCTCAAATTCGAGCACGAGCGCTACTGCAAGGTCAAGGATAAATTCCCCAAAGAGGGTACAGAAGTGAAAACGGAGATGGGGAAGGGGCGCATCACAAAGATAAACGTACTCGAGGAAACAGCCCGCGTGGCCCTTGAAAATGGCACCAAACTGGACCTCACCCTCGCGCAACTGCGAGGAGAGGAACCCATAGGAAATCCCCTGGACGAGAAAGGAAAAGGCTTTTCCAACACCTAGGGAGATGGCAGGAAAGGTGCTAGGTAATTCCCCCACTGGTGGACTGTAAGGCCCGTTCGCGTTTCAGGGCCTGGACACAGGCCTCTGGCACGTGAACGCCTCCCAGGCGGCTCTGCGGAGCGATGGAAAGACCATGGAAATCGCTGCCCCCCGTACAGATCAGCCGGTGCCGCCTGGCCAGACGTTTGAGCCGCGCGGTCATGGAGGGCGTGTACTGGGGATAGTATACCTCCAGGCCCACGAGGCCGGCCTCGACCAGTGAGGGAACGAGGGATCTTTCGTGCCAGGGATGAGCCAGGACGGGCACCCCACCCGCCTCATCCACCAGTTCGATGGCCTCGACAGGGGTCATCTTGATACGAGGGACGTAAGCGGGCTTTCCCTCGGCCAGGTAAGCGTCAAAAGCCTCCCGAAAGGAGTCCACATGGCCGGCGTCCTCCATGGCCCTGGCGATGTGGGGCCTGCCCACGCTCTTGCCGCCGGCCAGATCGAGGACCCGCTCCCAGGAGAGATCGATACCCCTATGGCGTAGCCTAAGCACGATCGCCTTTGCACGCTCCAATCGCAGGGACTGAAAGCGGGCCAGGGTGTCCACAAAAGCGTCGCAGGTGTAATCCACATAATATCCCAGGAGATGCGGCTCGACGTCCCCTGTCCTCATGCTGATCTCGACGCCGGGAATCACCTCCAGGGGCGCATCCCGCGCCGCATCCAGAGCCTCGGAGACGCTGCTTATGGTGTCATGATCGGTGATGGCGATGGTACGCAAGCCTTCAGCACAAGCCATGCACACGATCTCGGTTGGCGTGTGCAGGCCATCCGAAGCGACGGTATGGATGTGCAGATCTATCGTATTCTTCATCGGGGTTCGACGATGAGTTTGATGGCCGTCCTTTCTTTATCGCCGATCATAACGTCGGTGAACGCGGGGATACAGATGACGTCGATACCATCCAGCGCCAAATAGCCCCGGGCAATGGCCACGGCCTTGGTGGCCTGATTCACGGCCCCTGCCCCTATGGCCTGGGCCTCGGCGCGACCGTTTTCGCGCACGACGCCCGCGATGGCCCCCGCAACTGCGGTAGACTTGGAGTTCGAAGAAACCTTGAGGACACCCATAGCGTTGCCTCCCCTTCCGAGTGGCGAAAAAGAAACCCCTTACGATTCAAAGCAAGCCGAATGCTCGCTTGGTAAGGACACAGGCTCACACACTGGCCACGAACGATATGCAGATAAGGGAGATAACATTGTGGTTATGTCTGACACAACCGCAATGTTATAGCACTCCCCTATCCCAACATTGGTCCCCTTTTCAACGGGCTATTTGGCGTACTGTACCGCCCTCGTCTCGCGAATAACGGTAACTTTGATCTGTCCAGGATACTGAATGGTTTCTTCGACTTTTTTGGCCACATCCCGTGAGATATGGGTGGCCGTGGCATCATCTACCTTTTCGGGGATGACCATGATACGCACCTCTCGGCCCGCATTGATGGCGTAGGCGTCCTCCACACCCTGGAACGAGTTGGCCACGTGCTCCAACGCCTTGATCCGCCGGATATAATTCTCCAGGGATTCCCGTCGCGCTCCGGGCCGGGCGCCAGAGACGGCGTCCGCCGCCTGTACGAGCACCGCCTCGACGGTGGATTGCTCCCGCTCCTCGTGATGCGCCGCGATGGCGTTGACGATCTCGTCGGGCATATGGTAGCGTTCAGCGATCTCGGCGCCGATGATGGCATGGGGGCCATCGACCTCATGATCCACGGCTTTGCCGATATCGTGCAACAGCCCCGCCGTCTTTACCATATCCACATTGGCACCAAGCTCGGCGGCCATCATACCCGCCAGCCTGGCGGTCTCTATGGAGTGCTGAAGCACATTCTGCCCGTAACTGGTACGGTACCGTAGGCGCCCCAACATCTTGACGATCTCGGGATGCAAGCCATGCACCCCAACCTCCATCACCGCTTCCTCGCCGGTCTCGCGAACCACATTGTTGACCTCTTGTTTGGCCTTTCCCACCATCTCCTCGATGCGACCAGGATGGATGCGACCATCGAGCACGAGGCGCTCCAGGGCTATCCGCGCTATCTCCCGGCGAACGGGATCAAAGCTGGAGAGCACCACCGTATCGGGAGTATCGTCAATGACCAGATCCACCCCCGTGATGTTCTCAAAGGCCCGGATGTTGCGACCACCGCGGCCAATGATACGCCCCTTCATCTCGTCATTGGGCAACTCGATGGAAGAGACCGTCGTCTCGGCCACCTGATCGGAAGCCACACGCTGGATGGCCGTGGTGATGATCTCACGGGCCTTTCGTTCCGCCTCCACATGCGCCCGACTCTCCATCTCGCGCACGATGCGGGCGGCGTCGGCCTTGGTCTCCTCCCTCACCTGATCCAAGAGCACCTCCTTGGCCTCCTCACGGCTCAAGCCGGCGATACGCTCCAATTCCTGTACATGTTCATCCCGCGCCTCGTCCAACTCTCTTTCGCGGGCCTTGATCTTTTCCTCCCGCTGGCGCAGCCGTCGTTCGCGCTTTTCGAGGGAATCCATGCGACGATCCAGACTCTCCCGCCGATGTTGAAGCCGATTCTCCTCGCGGTTCAGTTCTCGGACACGGCGCTGATTCTCCTTTTCCGCCTCCTGTTTGATGCGGATGGCCTCGTCCTTGGCATCGAGTTCCAACTCTCTGGCGCGCGTCTTTGCCTCTTCAAGGATCCTTTCCGCTTTCTCTTCGCGCTCCGTTATCTTTTGGCCAACGAAATGATTGCGGAGAAAATACCCGCCGGCGAAACCCGCCGCAGCGGCTGCGATCAACCCCACAACATAGATAGCAATTCTAGCAAAGAGTCCCATCTTTTTAATGTCCTTTCATGAAATCTATTTATCATCGGGTCAAGACCCGTTATCGCCCCGCTTCCTTTTCCGAAGCGAGTTCCCAAAAGTGATCGGTAACCTGACGACATATCTCATAGTCGAAACCGCGACGCTTGAGATAGCCCCACATGCGTCGACGAAAGGTTCTCTCATCCAGGCCGCGGAGCCGCCGCAGTTTCTTTTCGGCCACCCTCATGGCGCCCTTTTTCTGTTCCAGATCCTCGTCCTCCAGGACACTGTCGATGATATCGCGAGGGACCCCCTTCCGACGCAGTTCGTCGCGCAGGGCCCATGGTCCTCGTGGCCGATGCTGCTTTCTATTCTCGATCCAAAACCGAACGAACTCGACGTCGTCGACGAGGTTGGCCCTGGAAAGGCGCTGCAGCACCTCATCTATCGTCTCCTCGTCCACGCCCTTTTTCTGCAAATACTGCCGCATCTCCCACACGCTGCGGGGCCGGTAGGAGAGATAGTGCAAACAGCGCTCATAGGCCATCTCCCGCACATCCTCGGCCTTGAGTTCGGCGATCTCCTCTTCGGTCAGTTCCTGTCCCACCCGGAGCCTTCCGGCCAGGATCCGCTGCAAACTGAAGGCATAGTCCCCATTCAAAAAGACATTCACGCGGTTTCTTCTCTTGCGTTGTGCCTTCAATGCCGTGACCTTGTCAGGCATGAACCCCCTTAATAACGCGCAAAGGGGTTGCAGCCGAGACCACAACCCCTTTGCACCCCTATTCTATCGAGTGATGTCGAGCGCTGAAAAAATCCCCACAAACGGATCGACCAACGATTCCGACAGCTCTCTCAGGTTAGCACCCTACGAAAGCGGCATCGCGTCTGGTATTAAGCAACGACGATCAACTCGTACTTGGTTGGTTGTGGTACAGTGTGATAGAACGACGTCCAGGATCACCCTCGCTTGATCCGACAAACGCGCCGCCACAGGTCTTTTGATGCAGAGAACGACGTCGGCTCAGTCCTCCTCTGCAACCTCCTCGTCCGCAGCGTCCTCGTCTGCCTCGGCGTCCTCGGCCTGTGCCTCGTCCTCTTTTTCATCCTCCGGTATCAACCCCGCCTCCTGACGGACCTGTCGTTCTATGGCCTCCAAGATATCGGGATTCTCACCGAGATAGTCCTTGACGTTCTCCCTGCCCTGGGCCAGGCGCTCCTCATCATAGTAATAGTAGGAGCCGCGCTTATCGATCACGCCCATGTCCACCCCCGCGTCCAGGACGGACCCCTCCCGGGAGATACCGTGATCGAACATGATATCGAACTCGGCCGACTTGAAGGGAGGCGCCACCTTGTTCTTTTTTACACGGACCCGCACGCGGTTGCCGGTGACCTCGCTACCATCCTTGATGGCCTCCATCCTGCGCATATCCAGGCGCACAGCGCAGTAGAACTTGAGCGCCCGGCCACCGGGGGTTGTCTCCGGGTTGCCGAAAAAGACGCCAATTTTCATGCGTATCTGGTTTGTAAATATGATGGCCGTATTGCTTCTCTTGACGGCCCCTGCAAGCTTGCGCAGGGCCTGAGACATGAGGCGGGCCTGCAGGGCCATGTGGGCATCTCCCATATCGCCCTCGATCTCTGCCTCGGGCACCAGCGCCGCCACCGAGTCGATGACTACCACGTCCACAGCACCGCTGCGGATCAAGGCCTCAGCGATCTCCAGAGCCTGTTCGCCCGTGTCCGGCTGCGAGAGGTACAGATCATCGATATTGACGCCGCAGCGCTCGGCATAGTTGGGATCCAGGGCATGCTCGGCGTCGATGAACGCCGCAATGCCCCCCGCCTTTTGACATTCGGCGATGATGTGCTGGCACAGGGTCGTCTTGCCCGAGGCCTCAGGACCGTATATCTCCATCACACGTCCCTTGGGGATACCCCCGATGCCCAGGGCCAGGTCCAGTTGCAGGCAGCCCGTAGAGATGGCCTCCACATCCTGCCGCGGGGTGCTGCCCATCTTCATGATGGCGCCGTCGCCAAAGCGCTTTCTGATCTGTGCCAATGTGGTATCCAGAGCCTGTCGTCTACCTTTGTCTACCATGCAGACATCCTTTCCTCACATCTTCAATAACAAGTTTACAACGTAAATGGGGAAAACGCAAGTGCGTTGGGCATGAGATTCGAAACAAATTTATCCGTGGGGAACGCGGCGGGCCGGATATGGAGCAGAAAATGGGTTCGTTTCGTAAAAATTGCTACGGGACGACCGGGGTGGGTGGATGGCGGGAACGGCTTTACCATACGTCATGGCCCTCCGATTGGTGATCGAACGTTTGTTCTATTATATCGAGAGTGTGGGGCACTGTCAAAAAAGGGAGAAGCCGCCGAGGACAGGAGGATCATTGGGGAGAAATACCAGGTGCCCGAAGAGGTGAGACGAAGGAGAAGAGCGCGAAATCCGTGAACGAGATGGAGAAGGCTCCATCTAGGTTAGAGGCTGGCCTTTCGACCACCTCAGGATGGGTACCTTCTCCACTCACAAGTATACTGAACCAAGCGGGATTC
>JAWLEV010000024.1:0-30403 GCA_041685915.1 Anaerolineae bacterium
GGAAGAGTAGGTCATCGCCAGGGAAACTCGCTTTTTGTGTGTCGCAGCAGATTGCGGGCGGGGAGTGCCCCCGCCCTTTTTTTGTGTGGAGAGGGGATTGCCTACATAATTGGTGATTGTGAGTGTGGTCTTATTGAAAATGCTGATGGTGCTTTGATATGACATTGAAGAGGATCGGACTTTTAATTTCATTGTTGGTTTTGTTGCTGTTCGCGGGCTTTTTGGGATACCGCTATGGCGGCCGTCTTTCCTCTTGGGTTCAGAGGACGGTCTCTCGACGGCGTGTGCTTCCTCAGGGCACGGCAACTCCGTCAGAGTTGGGGACGCCCGGTCCCTCGGCCACGTCTTCTCCCTCAGCGACACCCACGCAAGGTGAACGGCTCGTCCTGCCGTTGGTGCGCCGGGAAGAACCCGAGACGCCGACACCCACGCATACGCCCGAGCCGACCGATACTCGTCCCCCTACACCGACCCCGACCCCGACGTTGCCCTGGCCGGATCCCCTGGAGGAGCCACCGGCAAGCAAATTGGGACTCCACGTGCAGTGGAACAACTCGTCCGAGATCATGGACTTTATCCGGTATATGAAACCCCGTGCGGTCAAAGCGGTGGGGGATTTCGGCTTTTGTGCTGAGTTGAAGGAGAAATCGCCCTCTACCATCGTCGTGGGACGCGTGCGGACGGTCCAGCGCCTGGAAGGGGATCCCAGGCAGGCAGCGCGAGAGTTTGTGATGCGGCATCTTGAAACCTATCAACGCAATCCCGCCATCGATTACTGGGAAGGGATCAACGAGCCGGATGTCAAGGGCAGGATGGCCTGGTATGCCGAATTCGAGGCCGAACGGGTGCGCGTGATGACGGAGCATGGCTTCAAGACGGCTGTTGGTAGCTTTTCGACCGGCGTGCCCGAGTGGGACGAATTCGAGCAGTTTCTCCCTGCTATCCGGGCTGCCAAGCAGCACGGCGGGATCCTGACCCTACACGAGTATGATGCCCCTACCATGGATCGTTCTGTGGGAGCGGGTCTCCCCGGACGGCCTAATCATCCGGATCGTGGCGCGCTGACCCTCCGTTACCGTTGGTGGTATGAAGATTTTCTCAAGCCGCGGGGCCTCGTCATTCCCCTGGTGATCTCTGAGGCGGGCGTCGATGGTTTGGTTACGAATCGAGACGGGCCATCGGATGGTGAGGGATGGAAGGATTTCCAGGACTATTGGATAAAGCAGGGGCTGGGCAATGATCCCTACAAGATCTATATCCGCCAGTTGCGCTGGTACGATGATCAGGTTCGCCAGGATGACTATGTCATTGGCTGGACCCTATTCACCGTTGGGGCCATGAATGAGGATTGGAAAAGTTACGATGTGACGCATATGCTGCGCCACATCGCCCACGAGATCATGGTGCCCAGCGCCCGGCAGGGTGAGGGAGGGAAAACAAGTGAGCAACCACCCTCTGTCTCTTTTGAAAAGAGGCTGGAGCGTGTGGTGGCGTCTGAGGATCTGCACGGGCTTGGCAGGATATGGAAACGGGTGGACTCGCTGGTGGGGCGCCTGTACTGGAACTGACGTCTTCTATTTGTCATCTCATCTCCCATATGGTACAATTTCTTCTGTGTTGGGGCGTCGCCAAGTGGTAAGGCAGCGGCTTTTGGAGCCGCCACTCGGAGGTTCGAATCCTTCCGCCCCAGCTTTTTCTTTTTGCCGCCGTTGGACAGCACCGCATAGGGAACGTACAATAGACCAAGCCTCAGGCTTGGTCTATTTTCTATTTGGGAGGGTGATGATCTATGAGCAAGATCGCCGCTGTGGTTTTGGCTGCCGGAGAGGGAACGCGCATGAACTCCTCTCGTCCCAAGGTACTCCATCCCGTGGGGGGAAAGCCCATGGTCCTGTGGTCTGTGCATATTGCCCGGGCGGTGGGTGCCGAGGAGGTGGTCCTTGTCGTGGGCGAGGGCGCCAGGACGGTTCAGGAGACGGTGGGGGAGGACGTGCAGTATGCCTTTCAGGCGAAACAGTTGGGTACGGGGCACGCTACCCTGCAAGCACGCGAAGCGTTGGCGGGGAAGGCGGATAGCGTCCTCGTCCTTTATGGTGATATGCCCACCCTCCGCACTGAGACGCTGCGGCGATTGATCCGGCACCATGAGGAGCACCGACCCGCGGTAACCATGCTCAGCGTGCTCTCGGAGGATTCCATGGGTTTTGGGCGCGTGGTGCGCGACGAGGCGGGCAACGTGCGAGAGGTTGTGGAGGAGGCGGTGGCCGGCCCCGAGATCCTGGCCATCGAGGAGTTGAACTGCGGCGTCTACTGTTTCGATGCTGATTGGCTATGGGAACACCTGCCTGACGTGCCCCTCACGCAGCCCAAGGGCGAGTATTATCTGACGGATATGATCGGTCTGGCCGTGGAGGACGGGTGCTCTGTGGAGGCGGTGACCATCAATGACGTGGAGGAGGTGCAGGGCATCAACACCCGGGTGCACCTGGCCCGCGCCGAGGATATCCTGCGCCAGCGCATCAATGAGGAGATCATGCTGTCGGGGGTCACCCTCATCGATCCATCCACCACGTACATAGAAGCCGGCGTGGCGGTAGGGCGGGACACGGTGATTCGTCCCAACACCCATCTCCAGGGCGAGACCGTCATCGGCGAGGAGTGTGTTATCGGTCCCAATACCGTGGTGCGGGATACGCGGATTGGCGATCGCTGTGAGGTCATGGCCTCTGTCCTGGAGGAGGCCGTATTGGAGGACGATGTAGACATCGGTCCTTTTGGCCATCTGCGGTCGGGCGCCCATCTCGGCCAGGGTGTGCATATGGGCAATTTTGGTGAGGTCAAGAACTCTTACCTGGCGCCGGGCACCAAGATGGGCCACTTTAGTTACCTGGGCGACGCCCAGGTGGGCGAGGATGTGAACGTGGGGGCGGGGACCATCACCTGCAACTATGATGGACAGCACAAACATCCCACACTCGTTGAGGAGGGGGTCTTTATCGGCAGCGGGACCATGCTGGTGGCTCCCGTGCGCGTGGGCAGGGGGGCCAGGATCGGCGCCGGCGCCGTGGTAACCCGGAATGTGCCAGAGGAGACCTTGGTATACGGTGTACCCGCGCGATACCAGGGGCGGGTAAGGGAGACGGGGGATGACGACGAGGACTGACGGGAGTCGGGATCTGTCCGAAGAGGACCGGGCACTGGTCGCCGCGGCGTTGGAAGCGCGGGAGCGTGCCTATGCCCCCTATTCACAGTTCGCCGTAGGGGCGGCGGTGCGCACGGCCTCGGGACGCACCTTTAGCGGCTGCAACGTGGAGAATGCCTCCTTTGGACTCACCGTCTGCGCCGAACGGGTGGCTATCTGGAAGGCGGTCTCGGTGGGCGAGCGCGCGCTGTCGGCCCTGGCCGTGGTCAGCGAGGGCGGTGCCACACCCTGTGGAACCTGTCGCCAGGTGATGAGCGAGTTCGTGGAGGATATGATCGTCCTCGTGGCCGACACGGAGGATCACGTGTGGGCCACCTCCCTTCGGGATCTCTTGCCCGATCCTTTTCCCCGGGTCAGTGTGGAGGATAAGCGCCGTTCTTGCCGGGGGCATGTGTAGCATGCACTGTAGTTTTGCGGAAAAAGAGACTTCGAAGGTCTTGGAACCCGTCTCAATGATCTAACTCTCCGCTTTCGTCAATAGATTTTCGGTCAGACAAGGCCATTGGAGCAGACTTTGGAAGTCTTTCACAAGAAGATCCGGGCTGGTCTGAGAAGGAGGCAAGGGCGATGAGCGACCGATATGAGCCGACCTGGGCGTCCATCAGGGCGCATGTAACACCCCAATGGTTTCGCGATGCCAAGTTCGGCATCTATACACACTGGGGCGTGTACGCCGTTCCGGCCAAAGGCCCCAATGGGACCTGGTATCCGTATTACATGTACAGGGAGGGGACGGAACAGTACAGATATCACAGGGAAACGTACGGGCATCCCTCTGAATTCGGATACAAGGACTTTATTCCCGAGTTCACGGCCGAGGAATTCGACCCCCACGAATGGGCCACGCTGTTCAAGCGCTCCGGTGCTCAGTTCGCTGGTCCCGTCGCCGAACACCACGACGGCTTTTGCATGTGGGACACCGAGTACTCCAGTTGGAACGCGGCCACCATGGGCCCCAAACGGGACGTTGTGGGTCAACTGGCGGCGGCGATACGGACAGAAGGTCTGAGATTCATGGTCGCCCTACACCACGCGGCAAACTGGTGGTTCTTTCCGCACTGGCGAGAGGAGTTTGATACCAGCGATCCCGCCTACCAGGGACTCTACGGCGAGCTGCACAACCAGGACTGGGTCGAGGAGATGCCGGAATTCGAGACCCGCGAGGAGGAATGGGGAGCCCAGGATAGACCAAGCAGAGCCTTTCTGGATCGGTGGCTGGGCAAGACGAAAGAGGTGATGGACAGGTATCGGCCGGATCTGGTGTGGTTCGATTTCGGCCTGCAGTGGATACAGGAGCACTATAAGCGGGAGATGCTCGCTCATTACTATAACCGGGCGCTGGAGTGGGATAAGGAGGTCGTCGTCACCTACAAGTGGCACAATCTTGTCCCCGGCGCGGGGGTGGTCGACCTCGAGTTGGGACGCTACGACGAGCTCACGCACCACGAATGGCTGACGGATACGACGGTTGACGACGGCCACGGCTGGGGATACCTCAAGGAGACCGAGTACAAGACGGCAAAGACTCTCGTGCACTATCTCATCGACAACGTGAGCAAGAATGGTTACCTCCTCCTGAATGTGGGGCCCAAGCCGAACGGCGAAATCCCACAACAGGCCAGGGAATTGCTGATCGAGATGGGAGCGTGGCTGGACGTGAATGGAGAGGCGATTTTCGGCACTACGCCCTGGATGATCAACGGCGAAGGCCCGACCGAGATGAAAAAGGCGGGCTATTTCATGGAGGATGAGGAGGTGGAATATACCGCCCAGGATACTCGCTTCACTATGAAAGATGATGCGCTGTACGCTATCTGCCTGGGTTGGCCCGAGGAAGATGTCGAGATCGCGTCCGCACGAGGAAGGCTATACGAGGAAGAAATCCATTCCGTCACCATGTTGGGGGATGATCGCCCGCTGGAGTGGTCCATGACAGACGACGGATTGGTTATCACACCGCCCGCTGCGAGACCGTGCAGGCACGCGTTTGCGTTCAAGATCCAGCGGAAGTGTCCGTATCCTCCGGATTAGGAAGCTATATTGGTGGGCGAAAGACCCTAAAGGTTTTACAAAAGAGGAAGCGAATTCTATTTGATGTATAAAAATGATGATGAATTAAATATAACGCTACAAAAACCTTTAGGGTCTCGGCGACAAGAGGGGATGATATCACAATGACAGATAGGGGGAGGGAGTGGATGATGGGAGTACAAGAAGAGGCTGCAGAGATCGTAGAACAGTTTACTGCCCAGGAGATGGCGGTCGAGCCAGCCCATATGAGCGCCGCCGAACTGGTGGCCGTCATAGATCATACCCTGTTGAGCCCCGATGCCACCCCTGATGAATTCGAGACCCTGTGCGCCGAGGCGCGGGAATACGGCTTTGCCTCCGTCTGCGTGCAGCCCTACTATGTGGCCCTCTGCGTCCGCGCCCTGAAGGGCACGGGAATCCCCGTCTGCAGCACCGTGGGGTTCCCCCTGGGCTCTACCCTCCCCGCCGTCAAAGCCTACGAGGCTCGCCAGGCCTTGAAAAAGGGCGCGTGGGAGATCGATATGGTGATGAACGTCGGGCTCCTCAAGGCGGGCGGTTATGCCGCGGTGGTGGAGGATATCGCCGCCGTGGTGGAGGTGGCCCATGAGGCGGACGCTATCTGCAAGGTGATCATCGAGACGGCGCTGCTGACGGACGAGGAAAAGGCCGCCGCCTGCCTGCTGATCGTGGAGGCGGGAGCCGACTATTGCAAGACCTCCACCGGATTCGCCTCGGGCGGGGCCACGGTGAGGGACGTGGCCCTCATGCGCGTCACGGTGGGGGAGCGGGCCGGCGTCAAGGCCGCGGGCGGCATCCATTCCTACGACGAGGCCATGATGATGGTGGGCGCCGGCGCCACGCGCATCGGCGCCAGCCACGGCGTGGAGATCGTGGAGGGGGCACCATAGCGTGGAGTTTCACTCTTGCATAATTAGCCGTCGGAACATCGCTCCGACTTACAGTCTATAATCAACTGAAGGAGTCAACGTGTCAGAAGAGAATTTTTATCGCGAACGGGCCCTGCGCGAGGAGATCGTGCAGGTCTGCCAGCATATGTACGACAAGGATCTGATCGCCGCCACCGACGGTAACGTCTCGGCGCGCTGGGGCGAAGATCACTTGCTGGTCACGCCCAGCGGGGTGAACAAGGGCCTCATCGGCCCCCAGGACGTACTGCTCACGGATCTGAAAGGGCGTAAGGTTTCCACGGAAACAATGTCTCCCAACGAATACGAGCCCTCGGCGGAGCTACGCCTCCATCTGGAGATCTATCGGCAGCGCGCGGACGTGCGAGCCGTCGTGCACGGCCATCCCCCCATCACCACGGCTCTGACGGTAGCCGGCATCTCTTTGGAGCCCCCCGTGCTGCCCGAGACCCTGGTCACCGTGGGCGTCATTCCTACCACGGACTATGCCACGCCCTCCTCGTCCCAGGGGCCCGTGGTGGTGCGCGAGCTGATCTGCGAGCACGACGCCCTGGCCCTGGACCGCCACGGCGCGGTGACGGTGGGCGCGACGCCCCTGAAGGCCTATTTCAAGCTGGAAAAGGTGGAGAACACGGCGTACGTCATTCTCATGGCCCGCCTGCTGGGTCGCCTGCAGACCCTGCCCGAGGAACAAGTTCGCCACCTGACGGAACTGCGGGCTGAGATGCTGGGACCCAACGCTCACTTTGCTGCGCCCGACGATGACCTCTGCGGCCTGGTACAGACCTTTGGGCCGCAGTCCCTGGACGTGGAGGCACTGGCGGATGCTGTGGCCGAGCGGGTGTTGGCCCGGCTGGATCAGGACTAGGGAAGGAAGCGCGTCGTGGCCAAGCCCCGTCTCTACCGCATCGAGGCCATCATCCTCCGTGAGATAGACTATGGGGAAGCGGATCGTATCCTCACCCTGCTCACGCCGGGGGGGCAGGTGTCGGCCATTGCCAAGGGCGTGCGCCGCAGTACCAGTCACAAGGTGGGCCACGTGGATCTGTTCTATCGGGTAAAGTTCATGCTGGCCCGGGGGCGCAACCTGGAGGTCGTCACCCACGCCGAATGCCTGGAGTCCTACGAGGGATTGCGCAGCGATCTTTTACGTTTCAGTTATGCTTGTTACGCCGGGGAATTGGTGTGGCGCTTTGCCCAGGAGGAAGAGGAGAATGAGGCCCTGTATGATCTGACGGCCCAGGGCTTGCGCTGGTTGGCCACGGGGCATGATCCTCATCTCTGGATGCGCTACTTTCAGCTGCGCCTGCTGGCCTGCAGCGGGTATCAGCCGGAACTCTTTCACTGCGTGGGCTGCGGCGGCGAGATTCGGCCACAGAGGAACTATTTCAGTCTTGCCCAGGGCGGGCTCCTCTGTCCCGACTGCCGTTCCCAATATGGCGAGGCCGAGGCGGTCTCCGTTAATGCGCAGAAGGTCATGCGCTATCTCCAGACCCATGGCCCGTCTGATATCGAGGCGCTCCGACTCAGGATGACCACCCTGGACGAAATAGAGGCGCTACTGCATGACTACTTGCAGTATACGCTGGAGCGGGAGATCCGCTCGGTGGCCTTTTTGCGGCGTCTGCGTCGGGGCGGCGAGCCGGGGAAAGGAGATGGCCAGGGACGTTAGAGCTCTGGCTGTCCCCATACATGCGCCGGATGTGCTGTGGATGAGACCGTTGCTTTATATGAAGAGGAATTTGCTTGCAATATTATAGAAAGGGAGAAACGCCGATGAAACTGATCAAACGTGAGGATGTGTCCAAAAAGTCCTTGCCCGGCAGGGTGATCCAACTGGTGGTTGGGGATGAGGATGCGGTGTCGGCAAGCGATGTCATGACCATGGGCTTTGCCCGCTACTCGGCCGAGAGTGGCCCCATGGCGCCCCACCGGCACGAGGAGGAGATCGTTTACGTGCTTGATGCGCAGGATGGCTGGACACGCTACGGTGGCTTTGGTGATGAACCGGACGAGCTGGGGGCTCCGGTGCCCCTCGAGCCGGGCATGACCCTGCACTTTCCCGAGGACGAGTGGCACGTGTTCGGATTCGACGAGGGGGGACATGTGGAGATCATCTTTTTCTACAGCCAGTCGGACGTCTACTCCAAAGAGTAGATCGCCGGGCCAGGAGGCACGCCTGTGGCGTGCCTCCTGGCTGACTATAGTATCTAGATCTACAGGCTGCTTTTTTCTGCTCCCGCCATTTGCACTACCGTTTTGAGGCTCTCTATCATATTGCCCTCTCGCGCTATGCCTTTTCCCGCAATATCGTAGGCGCTCCCGTGGCCCGGGGTGGCGGCGGCCACGGGCAGGCCCGCATAGATGACCACGCCTTCGCCAAAGGCGACGGATTTCATGGCAATATTCCCCTGGTCGTGATAGAGGAAGACGATGCCATCGAATTCTCCCTGCTGCGCGCGGGCAAAGACGGTATCCGCGGGGATGGGTCCCTTCACGTCCATGCCGCTCTCGATCAGGGACTCTACCGCCGGCGCGATGATCGTCTGCTCCTCGTCGCCGATCAGGCCTCTCTCGCCGGCATGGGGATTGAGTGCGGCGACGGCCAGGCGCGGTTGCCGGATGCCGAATCTGACAATTGTCTCCCGGAGGACGTGGGCTGCGTCCACGATGGCAGATGGCGTCAGGTGCTCTACAATCTCACGAAAGGGGATATGCCCCGTCACCGTGGTACGAAAAATGCGCTCCCATTTCACCACGCCCCAGACCCGCTCCACGCCCGCCAGTTCAGCGAACAGTTCAAACTCGGAGTGATAGGCGGCATCGGCTTTGGCCAGCGCTTCCTTGTTGATGGGGGCCATGACGATGCCGTCCAGTTCCCCATCCAGGGCAAGGCGAAAGGCCATGCGGATCGCATCCAGGGTGATCCGTCCCCCCGCCTCGCTGGCACGGCCCATTCCCACTGGTCCATATTCTGAACCGAGGTCCCTCACCTCCACTGCAAATGGCGCGCCCTCCGTACCTTCCCGGTCATCTTTCTTGCAGGAGAGCGACAGCTCTGGCGCGAACTGCTCCGCGTGGTCGTCTAGGATGTCATAGTCACCGATCAGAATGGCGCGACAGATATCGTGGATCTCTGGCCCCGTCAGACTCTTTAGCGCAACTTCGGGCCCGATGCCGGCCGGGTCTCCCATGATGATGCCAATCGTCGGTTTTTTCTCAGGATCTACCATCTCTTTTTCCCTTTCATCGTTGTACTTGCGAGTGGAATCTGGGGTACCGGGGATACCCCGACATCAGGCGGGCTCTACTCGTCACCGCTGAGCGCGCTGAAACGTCGCACATAGTCGGCGTTCAGGCGCACCTGATCCTCGTAGGCCGGGTACATGCCCACGATGATAGCATCGTTCTCCTTGATGTGCTGGAAGGTCTCCCGAAAGGCCTCCTCCACCGTCTCCTGCCGTTCGCAAAGGCGTCCCGCGGCCAGGATCTTGAAGGCCAAGCAGGGCTTGGACGTCTGCCGCATCACTTTCCACATGCGGGGTGGATCGTCCTCCAGGTATACTTCCGGTATGCGGATGGGCACGTGGCTCAGCAGTTCCTGCAGCGCCTCGCGGCTGCGATGCCGCTCGTAGACGCAGGTCATGTAGAAATCCACGTCCCACCCCGCGCTCTCCACATAGTCGACCACCGC
This sequence comes from Anaerolineae bacterium, assembly GCA_041685915.1. Lineage (GTDB taxonomy): Bacteria > Chloroflexota > Anaerolineae > UBA1429 > UBA1429 > JAWLEV01. The sequence continues at coordinate 9,854 of JAWLEV010000024.1, forward strand.
GGGCATGTGGGTGGAGACGCCGACCAGCCGGCCCGTGTCCCGTATGCGCTTCAAAGCGTCCTCCATGTGGTCGATCTTGTTCTCTTTGAAGAGAACGTCGGTCACCTCGCCGTGGTGGGCGATGGCTATGGCGCCGGCCTGTACGATCTGGGACAGGGTCTCGGTATGTTGGGGATTGAACAAGGAGACATAGTGCATGCCGCCGCCGTGCCCCCGGTGCTGTTCGTAGAGATCGAGGTTCTGGGGCCCCGACTGCCAGGTGTTGATGCCCGCCGCCTCGCATCGTGCCAGCAGATCCAGCACCCGCTGGGGGGTAAAGTAATGGCGCATCTGTTGATCCACAAAACGGGAGAGGTGCGAGCCGCCGTTGATGGGATTGGCTCCCAGGATAAGCCGCGAGATGCGGTGGGGTCCAAAGGGGATTGTGGGTATGGTCGCTATCTCGTTGTCGTTCATTCCTTTGTTATGCATAGTCCTCCTCTTTGCTGTTTGTTGGGCGGAACGGAGTTCCGATCTACGTTACACCAATATCGCCTCTTTAGGATGGTATCGCGACATTAGAAAGCGCCGTGCGCTTTCCCACGGAGTGCCTTACTACGAACCCGCGGACGGAAATCCGTTCGGTCTACGTGGTGCGTTACGAAGCCCCTGGGCGAAGCAACACTCTGCCCCTACTTTACCTCGAACTGGCCCGTCACATAGTCGGCGCCGCCTCCCGCTATGGGCTGGCCGCCGCGTCGTGTACCATCTGGGAGACCTTTTCCTCGCGCGTCATGCGCGCGATGAGATCTTCCACGCGCACCCCTATGGGTGCCGTGGGGTCCTTGTAGCGTGGTTCTTCTTTGGGATTCATGGCTCCCCCCTCGCCTTCCAGATTCATAGTCAGCATCGACTCGGTTGGATTGTCAACGTCCAGGCGAGTCGACGTCCATCGTTGCCTTATGTCAGGCCGATGCGTTCCAGTGTCTGATGTATCCTCTCCCGCTGCTCGGCGTCCACGGGCGGGATGGGCCGCGTGGTGACAGGCTGGCATAGCCCCAGCACGTTCATGGCCATTTTGAGACAGCTCAGCCAGTACCCTTGGCCGTAGACACCGTCTCTGTAGGCGGCCGCCTTCTCATCATAGGCGCGCACGCTCTCCATGTCCCCCTCCTGGAAGGCGTCCCACAGGGCGGCGAACCAGTGGGGGGCCACGTTGGCCGAGGCCGAGACCAGCCCATGGATGCCCAGTTCCAGGCTCTCAATCAGTGCCCGCTCCGAGCCCTGAAGTATCCTGAGTCCTGAGGTTTCACAGAAGGGCGCCAGTCGTCGCAGATGCTCCATGTCCGCGGAGCTGTCCTTGACGGCCACGATCTCCTCCCTACCTCCCAGTCCGGCGGCGGTCTCTGCTTCCAGGAAAGCGTGAGTCATCCCGGGGATGTTGTACATGATCACGGGCAGGGGACTGTTGTCGGCCAGGTAGGAATAGTGCTCCAGAAAGACCTCCTGATCCTCGGTGCCATAGTAAAAGGGTGGTGTCATGACCGCGGCGTCGGCGCCACAGTCTGCCGCCTCGCGAGCGCAGTCCAGCGCCCGCTGGGTGCTCACCGTCATGCAGCCGGCCAGCACGGGCACGCGACCTCCAACGGCCTCCACCACCGCCTGGAGCAGGACGGCCCGTTGCGCCTGGCGTATGGCCGGCCCCTCGCCGGCCGTGCCCAGGGCGAATATGCCGCTCACCCCGCCCTCCAACAGATGGCCTACCACCCTGTGGACGCTCGCCACGTCCACCCGTTCCTGCGCATCCAGGGGGGTGATCATGGGCGGGATGACGCCTTGCAGTTGCAGTTCTCCTGACATTACGGCCTCCTCTCCTTTTTGGGGCATCAACCTTTCGGTTACTTGTTCCTTGTGATATCTCTACTGTTCCGTAGTATAGTGCAGGGGACACGGCTTGTCCACGAGGATGATCCGTTTGGAAAGCACGCCAAACGTTGACAGGGGGGCGGGGCCGTGATATATTTCAGTTTGCTTTGATAAAAGTCAGGAATTATTCGCGATAAGTTTTTGATGGAGGTTGAGGAGTGGCGAGCCAGCAGACGGAGCGCAGCAAGGTGGTGGCCTTTGCCGGTACCCAAGGTCTTTCCATGTTATTGTCCGCCTATCGGGACGCCCCTTGGGAGATCGTGGGGGTCGTGCCGCCGGCCAATGCAGGGGCCTCTTTTGCTCAGCTACATTCTTCCATAGGGGCGACGGCAGAAGAGGTGCTGATGCCCACCCTCGACCGCGTGGAGGTCTGTGCTGAACTCTCGGACGGCTCCCGCCTTGTGGGAGAGGGGGCCATCGCCGGGGGCAAGGAAGGGGAGACCATTCGCCGCGTGTTTCTCGTCTCCGAGGTGGTGGGCAAGCAGGCGTCGGACTTTCGGCCCACGCCGGAGGTGTTGGCCGCTGTGGAAAACGCCGACGCCATCGTCATCGGGCCGGGCTCCCTGTACACCAATCTCATCCCCGCCCTGCTTATCGAGGAGATCAACGAGACTATCCGTCAGAGCACGGCGCGCAAGATATTCATCTGCAACCTGATGACCCAGCCCAATCAGACTGAGGGCTATTCGGTGGCTGATCACGTGCGCGCCATCCATCGCCATTGTGGGTTCCGCCTGGACTATGTCCTCGCCCACCGCAGGGGGACTATAAGCCCTGAGGTGCTGGAGCGCTATCGCCAGAGCTCCGCCGCCCTGGTGGAGCCTCAGGTGGTGGGGAATGACGACTCTCAGGTGATGGTCTTCTCCGGCACGCCCCAGGAGATGGCCCTGATAGAGGGGGCCATCTTTATCGAGCGGGATCTGGCCGCCGAGGTGATGGAACCGGATCCGGTGACGGGGGAGGAACGTATGGTGGTGCGCCATGACCCGAACAAGTTGGGCGAGGCCCTCCACACCCTGCTGCACGATTATGCCCTGGAAAAGCGTCTGTCGGTAAGCCGGGCCATCTTTCGCGAATACGATATTCGCGGTATGGTGGGCTCGGAATTGACCACCACCGCGTTGGAGTCGCTGGGGCGCGCCTTTGGCACTTATATACGGCGCCGCGCGGGCCGCAGACAGATCGTCGTGGGCCGCGATAGTCGCCCTAGTTCCGACCCCTTTGGCGAGGCCGCCATTCGCGGGCTCATGCGCTCTGGCTGTGAGGTCATCGACATCGGGCAGGTGCCCACGCCCGTCACCTCGTTTGCCGTCAACCACTTTTGGGTAGATGGGGCGGTCCAGATCACGGCCAGCCACAACCCGGCCGAGTTCAACGGCCTGAAACTGCAGGTGGGCATGGAGGCCCTGGCCGGGGAGGAATTACAAAAGGTGGAGCGCCTCATCGCCAGCGGCTCTTTTGCCTCCGGTGAGGGAGACCGCCTGGCGCGGGACGTGGTATACCCCTATCTCAACTGCATTCAACACAAGGTGGAACTGTCGGAGCACTTTAGGGTGGCCGTGGATGGGGGAAACGGCGTGGGCGGCCCTTTGGCCGTGCGTCTCCTGCGCGAACTGGGGTGTGAGGTCGTGCCCCTGTACTGTGAGCCCGATGGCACTTTTCCCAATCATCCCCCCAATCCCAGCGAGACGGAGAATCTAGCGGAACTGGCCAAGACTGTCGTGGGAGAGGGATGCGATGTGGGCATCGCCTTTGACGGTGACGCTGACCGCATCGGCCTGGTGGACGAAAAGGGGCAGATTATCTCACCGGACACCTATCTCCTGCTGTACACGCGTGAGGCCCTACGGGAGGGGCCGGGCAAGGCGGTGTTCGAGGTGCGCTGTTCGGAGACCCTGTTCGATGGGGTGCGCAAGTATGGGGGCGTGCCGGTCATGTCCAAGTGCGGTAACACCTATGTCCTGCCGCGCATGCACAGGGAGCGGGCGGTCATCGGCGGTGAGTTGAGTGGCCACGTCTTTTTCAACGACCCTCCCTTCGAGTTCGACGACGCCCTTTATGCCTCCGCCCTGCTTCTGCAGTATATGGAACGGGAGGGAAGGCCCCTGAGCGAGATCTTTGCCTCGCTTCTGGAGGGCTTGCCCGCGTATGTGAGTTCTCCCGAACTGCGTCTCGACTGTCCCGATTACCTGAAATGGGAGATTGTGGAGGCCGTGCGTGAGGCCTTTATCGATCGCTATCGCGTGATCGATATCGACGGTGCCCGCATCTACTTTGACGATCGCGATTGGGCCCTGGTCCGTGCCTCCAATACCTCTCCCAAACTCTCGCTGCGCTTTGAGGGCCGCAGTGAGGAGGTGGTCGAGGAGATGAAAGAGGCCGTGCACGAGGAGTTGGTAGAGTACCTGCCCGACCTGCCGGCCTTCTGAGTTTTTCTGTCCCATATAGTATGTGGTGGATACAGATCCCATGGAGATGCTTTGGCCCCTGCAATTCGGTCTGATCGGTTTTCTACAAAGTATAGGCGATTGGATGACCTTGCCCATGAAAGGGTTCACCTTTTTGGGCAACGCCGAGTTCTATATGTTTGCTATGACCGCCCTCTATTGGTGGTGGGATGCCCGATTGGGGCTGCGCGTGGCCCTCATGTTGTTCCTCAGCGCCTGGATCAATGACACATTGAAAGTGGTCTTTCATATGCCCCGTCCTTATTGGACGAGTAAGGGAATAAGGGCGTTGAGTAATCAATCTTCTTTTGGTTTTCCTTCGGGACATGCCCAGAACAGTGTGGGCATCTGGGGGCTGCTGGCCCAATCCTCTGGCAGGCGCTGGGCGAAGCCCATGGCCCTTTTCTTGATCCTGCTTATAAGTCTCTCTCGTATCTATCTGGGAGTCCATTTTCCCACCGACGTACTTGCGGGATGGCTGTCTGGTGGCTTGATTCTTTGGGCGTTTCTGCATTGGGAGGAACCTGTCAGTTCGTGGTTGGGGCGTCAAAGCACCTCTATGCAGATCGTCGCGGCTTTTGTGGTTTCCATGATTATGCTGCTCCTGGCATTCCTGAGCCGCGCTCCCCTAAGTACTTGGGAGATGCCCGCGCTTTGGCGTGAGAATATGCTGTACCACACAGGGCGTGTCGTCGATCCTCTCAGTACAGATACCATATTACAGGTAGCGGGGGTGCTCTTTGGCCTGGGAGGTGGCACCGCCTGGCTGTCTGACCGGTGGGATGGTGGGAAAAAAGATACGCTGCGAGGACGCGTGGGGCGCTATCTGGTGGGCGTGTGCGGATTGCTTTTGATCTGGTACGGCGTGGGCGCCTTGCTGCCCACGGGAAGGAGGCTGATGGTCCACGTTGCTCGCTATCTCCAGTATGCCCTCGTTGGGGCCTGGGTGTCGGCGGGGGCGCCCTTTTTGGCCCTTTATCTGGATTGATGGTTTTTAGAAGGACTTTTCGCCTGAGCGATCCCCACTCCCCTAGAGAAAGGGCAGTATCGGTTTCGCCTCTGGGATGGCTTGGGAGAGATGTCGGTGTTCCACGACCTTTTCCAGGGCATAGCGGCGCACAGCGTCGAGGAGGTTTCTCCCCTCTTCCGTGGTGCGTAGCAGGGCGTGGGAAACGTGGTTGTCGTAGAACTGGGCCGCTGCCTGTAAGGGAATGTCCAGTCGTGTGTAGACCCAGGCCAGGAGCTCGCCATACAGCGAGACGTGTTCGAACTCGCCAAAGGACGTCGCTGGCTGCCCATCCCAGGTGAGGCGCAGCTTCTCGCCGATGACGGCCTCTTGCAGGACGGCCTCCACGATAGTGACCGTCTCCGGACCATAGTGCCAATAGTCCTCTGGAGAAAGGCAGACCATCTGGGGCTCCTGCTCCACAAAAAGTTTCTTTGCTATCCCTTTGCCATACACCTTGAAGCCGCTGCTCAGATCGGGGACCGTGTCCCCGATCTGACAATTGGAAAGGTTCATGACACGACCCGATCGCGCCAGATGGTATGCCAGGGCGTCAAGCGTGACGCTATCCAGCAACGTCTCCAGTTCCCCGCGTACCCAGCCCATGGGATGGTGACGGCTGCGGCGGGAGCCGATGGCGATGACGTGCGAGGCCTCGTGAGCCTCTGCTAGGTAGGTGGCCGTGCGCACCAGGGAGGGGACCTCGCTCATGTCGTGGTCTCCGTCGCCGTCACGAATGACGAAATACTCTACTGCTGGTTCGGCCTCCAGCAGGAACGAGATACCCTTTTTGATGGCCCATAGTTTGCCCTCGTTCTCTGGCAGGACGAGGGTGTGAAACCTGTCCCCGTGTTGGGCCGCGAGAGCGTCCTTCACCTCCCTGACAAGGCGTGCCGTGCGCTCGTCCCCATCGACGACGGTGACCACGTGACGGAGGGGCACGTAATGATGACAGTCCCCCAGCGTCATCCATAACAGGTGGCGCACCATGGCATCGGAGGGCTTGGAGGAGAAATAGGCGGGTACTATGACGCCCGTGATCTGCGACAGCTCAGATTGATCCAGCCAGCGATCCACAAAAGCCCTCCTCTTTTTTCCTTCGCTTACAGCATGGCATGAGGCGACGTCTCTGTCAAATTACGTGATGGGCGCGACGCGGGGAAAAGCGATTTGAAACGTGAGAAATTACAAAACCTCTTTGAGAATTCGGGTGAAGCACAGTATAATGGAGGTACGAGATGGCGGTCGGATCCTGTCGAGGTACCAATCCATGGTCGCAAGGCTCAGGATGGTGTATGTTGCTTTTCAGGGGGTGATTGCTGGGAGAAGGGAAGCGGGGATTCGTCGGGAGATTGTAGTCTGTGTGGTGCCGGTCAACGAACAGTTCTGGCGGGCGCGTGCGTAGAGAGGGGGCAGAGATGGCGGTTATTACCATGTCACGGCAGATCGGAAGTGATGCAGAAGAAGTGGCCTATCGGGTAGCTGGCGAGTTGGGACTGCGGGAGTTTGATAAGCGGGCCATGACCCAGGTGGCCTCCGAGGTGGGGATTTCACCGTCGGAGATCGTAGACTATTCCATAGACGAGTACGAGGCGCGCAACTTTTTCGAGCGCCTCTTCAGCCGTCGACGGGAGGTTAGCGAGGTGACCACCTGGGTGGGACAGGGGGGCGCGCGAGCCACCCGCGTCCTGGACGAGGCGGGAGCCATCGATCTTATCGAGGCTACCATGAACGCGGCCTACAAGCGGGGTAACATGCTCATCATCGGGCGGGGCGGCCAGGCCATTCTCGAGAACAAACCCGATGTCCTTCACGTGCGGGTGGTGGCGCCCCTGGAGTATCGGGTGGAACAGCTGCAGGCGGAAAGGGATATGACGGCGCCCCAGGCACGACGCTTCGCGAGGGAACGGGATAAGGCAGCCGCCGAGTACCTGCACGAGTTTCACTTTATCGATTGGGACGATCCCACCCTGTACCATCTGGTGGTAAACGTGGGTAGATTGGGAATCGATGAGGCGGCGGCGTTGATCATCAGGGCGGCCAGGGATCTGGAAAAGGCCACGGCTTGACGCCGGGGGACAGAAGCCCCAGGTTGAGTGCAGTTCTGTGTGACGGGTGGCATCGATCGGGATAGGGTATCGAGGGGACAAAGCCCCGTTTAGGAGAGATTATCTAGCCGCACGGGTAACCGTCCGTGCGGCTATTTTCATAGGTTCCCCGGCTCTTTTGCCCCATCTCCTGTGGAGACTATAATAGATAAAAATCAGGGCAAAGGAGGTGTGTAATCGCTGCCATCGTCATCGTTGGTCTGGGACCTGGCGATCCGGGCCAGATCACCTTGGAAGCATGGAAGGTTTTGGAGAGCGCCGACGAGGTGCACTTGCGTACGAGGCGGCATCCTTCGGTGGATAGCCTGCCCGAGGGAGTTCGTTACCAGTCGTTCGATGAGGTTTACGAGAACCACGATTCGTTTGACGATGTCTATGAGGAGATCGCCACCCGGGTTGTAGCCCTTGGAGAGCGTCCCCAGGGTGTGGTGTATGCGGTTCCGGGGCATCCTTTTATGGGGGAGACGGCAGTGGCCCGCATTCTGGAACTGGCGCGACAGGAGGGGCTCTCCACTCGCGTGGTAGCGGGGGTCAGTTTTTTGGAGCCAGCCACGACGGCTTTGGGCATCGATCCCTTTGATGGTCTGCAGATCTGCGACGCCATGCTTTTGGGAGAGCGACATCATCCGAACCTCTGTCCCGACGTGGGCGCCCTGATCGTACAGGTCTGTGACCGCTATGTGGCTTCGCGGGCCAAGATCACCCTGATGAACCTCTATCATGACGATCACGCCATTCGCTTGGTGCACCGCGCGGGCACGGCGGAACAGGAGGTGCGTGAGATTCCCCTGTACCAACTGGATCGCCAGGAGGATCTGGATCATCTGACCACGGCTTATATTCCCCCCCTCTCTCGCCCCGCCTCCCTGTCCAGTTTCCAGGATGTGATTGCTCGCCTGCGGGCGCCGGGGGGCTGTCCCTGGGATCGCAAGCAGACCCATCAGACACTCCGTTCAGAGTTGTTGGAGGAGACCTATGAGGTGCTCGCCGCCCTGGACACCGATGATATGGAGGATTTGGAGGAAGAGCTGGGCGACCTGATGCTGCAGGTGCTCTTTCACGCTCAGATTGCCACGGAGGACGGCGATTTCAAGCTTATCGATTCCACCCAGCGTATCATCGAAAAGCTGATACGGCGTCACCCTCACGTCTTTGGTGAGGAAAAGGTCGCCGACGCGGATGAGGTGCTGCAGAACTGGGAGCGCATCAAGCGAGAGGAACGGGGCAAAGAGGCCTTTTCCTCCATGCTGTCGGGCATCAATCGGGCCCTCCCCGCTCTGTCTCAGGCCATGGAGATACAGCGACGAGTGGCTCGCGTGGGGTTCGACTGGGCCAGTGCCGAGCCCGTGACGGCCAAGGTACAGGAGGAACTGCAAGAGTTCCTTCGGGCCTCCGATGCCGATGAGCGGCTGGCAGAGATGGGCGACCTGCTCTTCAGCCTGGTCAATGTGGCCCGTTGGCACGACATCGATGCCGAAAGCGCCCTGCGCCAGGCCAATCAGCGTTTCATGGATCGTTTTGCCGCCCTGGAGCGTCGTGCCCAAGCACAGCATAGGCCTCTGGAAGAGATGACGCTGGAGGAGATGGACGCCCTGTGGGAACAGATCAAGGGCGAATGCTAGGATATCTAGCGCTCTGAGAAGGCCCTGGGAACTGGCACATTCGCCATATGTCAAATCCCCTCCATGTTTCTCGTGCTGGTCGTTGGCCATGCCATAGAAAAAGCGTAAGGGGCGAATGATCGAGTGGATGGTGTCATTTAATATGCCAATGGCCCTTTTCAGGGCACTGAAAAGGTTTTATACTATAATGGATCATTCCACTAGCGATCCAAAAGGCATGCAGATTTCCATCGAGCGCGAGAGCAGCACCCCCATATATCGTCAGATCGAGGTACAGATCCGCTCTTTGATATTAAAAGGACGCCTGCCCGAGGAAAGTTATCTCCCCTCGGAGCGCATGCTGGCGCGCCACTTGGACGTCAATCGCACCACGGTGGTCAACGCCTATCGGGAATTGGCCGCCGATGGCCTGGTGGAGGGGCGTGTCGGTGCGGGAACAGTCGTCTTGGGTCCGGAGACGGAGCGGGTCGAGGAGGAGGCGCCTTCCACGGTGCCTTTCTCATGGACGCGGCTGGTTCGGCCCGAGGTGCGCGAACTACGAGGCCCTCTGGTGCGCCGCGTGGAGGACCTTTCCACGCGACCGGGAGTGATCTCCCTCGCCACGGGGGTCCCCAGAACCATCCCCTCGCCTCATCTGCATCTCGAGGATCTTGTCCAACGAGCCATTGCGGCCGGTGGACAATCTCTGTTCCAGGATTCGCCCGCGGCGGGCCTTGCGCCCTTGCGGGGCGAACTGGAGCGTCGTCTGGCTATGAGGGGATGTAAAAGACCCCTGGCAGACCGAATTTTCATCCTTTCGGGCTCACAGCAAGGGCTGTTCCTTGTCGCGCACCTGCTCCTGCAACCTGGCGACGTGGTGCTGGTCGAATCTCCCACCTACCTGGGGGCACTGGAGGTCTTTCGCGCCGTCGGCGCACGACTGGTAAAAGTTCCCATGGACGATGAGGGGATGCAGGTAGAGGCGACGGCGCGGATACTGTCCCATATCGACGTACATCTCATCTATACGATCCCCAACTTTCAGAATCCGACAGGACGCACCATGAGCGCCGAGCGCAGGATGGCTCTACTGACCCTAGCACAACGTCATCAGGTTCCCATTCTGGAGGATGATCTTTATGGCGAGTTGGCCTACGATGTCACCCCTCCGGCGCCCCTGCGGGCGGCTGATGAAGAGGGATGCGTTCTCTATTTGAGTGGTCTTTCGTCCATCCTTGGGCCGGGACTTCGATTGGGCTGGCTGCTCGTACCATCGGCTCTCATCAAACCCTTGACGGCCCTGCGCCAGGCCATGGATCTGCACCCCGACCATTTTGTACAGGAGGTGGTCCATACCCTGTTGATTGATGGATCCTTTGATACACACCTGGAATGGGTGCGCTCCACCTATGCACGGCGTCGAGAGACCATGCTTGGGGCCCTGGAGAAACATATGCCCTCGGGCGTAGGCTGGAACCGTCCTCAGGGGGGATTCTATATCTGGTGTTCTCTTCCCCGGCCTCTTGACAGCGAGGAATTGCTGGACAAGGCGGTAGAGAAAGGGGTGGTTTTTCTTCCCGGTAGCGTGTTCCCTTCTGACGGTCGAGGTGAGAGCTTTTTGCGTCTGAGTTTCGTCTGCCCTTCGGCAGGGGAGATAGAAGAGGGGGTGTGCCGTCTGGCCGTGGCCATCAAAGAGTTGGGAGCAAGCATAAGGGAAGGGAGATCGTCCCTTCCTGGGACGGGACGACCCGTCGTTTGATCTCCATGGGAATGTCGGCACCCTTGGATGGGACTTGTCATGGGGCGGGGGCTTGTCGCCGAGGAAGGATGCCATGGCGATTGTGAGTATTCCTACTATTCGGGAGGCACGATCATGAAAAAAGTTACGCCGCTTGTTATCGCCGTCACGGCCATCATGATAGCCGTCGTGACAGTCTTTACTATGGTGGCCCGGGTGCCCATCCCGGCCACCCAGGGCTATTTCAATCTCTCCGATGTGGCCATCTATTTCAGCGCCTTTAGCTTTGGCCCCTGGGTCGGGTTCATCGCCGGGGGCGTGGGGGCGGCGCTGGCCGATCTTTTGGGAGGCTATCCGCAATGGGCGATACTGACGTTCCTGGCCCACGGGCTGGAGGGGCTGGTGGCCGGCGCGTTGGCGCGGGGCAGGAATTTCCTTGGGCTGGTGGTGGCCTGGGCAGTCGGAACCATCGTCATGATGGGGCTCTATTTTCTGGGCGAGGGATTGGTGCTTACCGGGTGGGGGCCGGCTCTTACCGAGCTTCCCGTTAACCTGTTGCAGAACGTGGTCGGGGGCGTGGTGGGGATTCCCCTGTTTTACGCGGTGCGTCGGGCCTATCCTCCCATCATGCGTTTGGCTAGAGGGGCTGAATGGCGCGAAGAGTAGGGGATCGAGAGGGTTGCCCTTGAGCATCATTTCCATCGACGACCTGCATTATGCCTATGATCCGCCGCTACCCGGTGGCGAGCCCATCAGGGTGCTTTGTGGTATCGATCTCTGCATGGAACGGGGCGAATTCCTCTCTCTGATGGGACCCACGGGGGTGGGCAAGACCACCCTGTGCATGGCCCTCAATGGATTGGTCCCGCAGGCTACGGGGGGGCGCATTCGTGGAAGTGTGGAGGTGTTGGGATGCGATCCACGCCGTACACCCGTGGAGGCGCTGGCCGCGCGCGTGGGCATCGTCTACCAGGACCCCGAAAGCCAGCTTTTCTGTACCACAGTGCAGGATGAAGTCGCTTTTGGGCCGGAGAATCTGGGAATAGCGGCCCAGGAGATCGAGGAGCGCGTGGAATGGGCCCTGAACGTGGTGAACATGACTTCCTATGGCGATCGCTCCCCCAACCAGCTTTCCGGAGGAGAGAAACAACGGGTGGCCCTTGCCGCCAGCCTGGCCATGATGCCCGAGGTGTTGATCCTGGACGAGCCCGCTGCGAGTCTGGACCCCCTCGGTCGTTTTCAGGTGTTTGAGGCCATCGGGGCACTTTGCCGACAGCGGCGCATGACCATCGTCATGGTCAGCCACGACGCGGAACATGTGGCCCAGTTCTCCGATCGTGTGGCCGTCATGTGGGAGGGGCGCCTGGCCAGGGTGGACGCGCCCTCGGAGATCTTTTTCGACCGCTCTCTCAGGGAGCAGGTGGGATTTGCCATCCCCCAGGTGAGCGCGCTGGCCATGGCCCTCAATGATCGCTATGGTAGCACCTATCGTTTTACACGGCTCGACGAGGCTGAGGAGGCGCTTCGCCGTGATTTGGTGAAGCAGCAATCGTCTCCATGAGCGATTCCCCCTGCCTGCGCACGCGGGATCTGTGGTATGAATACGATACCGCGATCCCCGCCCTGAACGGCGTCGACCTGAGCATTCCCGACAATGCCTATCTGGCTATCGTCGGTCAGAACGGTTCGGGCAAGACGACCCTGGTAAAGCATTTCAACGGCCTGCTCAAGCCGACCCGCGGAGAGGTCTGGATCTATGACCGCTCCACGGAATCGGCCACTGTGGGCGAACTCGCCCACCAGGTAGGATACGTCTTTCAGAATCCCGACCATCAGATCTTTTGCGCCACAACGCGCGAGGAGATAGGCTTTGGGCCACGGAATCTGGGTCTGACGCCCGAGGCGGTGCGCGCCCGCGTCGACGACGCCCTGGAGACCTTTGCTCTCACCCCCTATGCTGATACCCCGCCGGCCGTGCTGGGCTATGGGCTACGCCGCAAGGTGTCCATCGCCGCCGTCTATGCCATGCGCCCCAAGATTTTCATCCTCGATGAGCCCTCCATCGGCCTCGACTGGCGCAGTGCCCAGGAACTGATGGTGCTGGTGGATAACCTGCACGCACAGGGACATACCATCATCCTTGTCAGTCACGACATGCGTCTGGTGGCAGAGTATACACGGCAGATGCTGGTGATGCATGAGGGAGAGGTGCTGACCTACGGGCCGACGGAGGCGGTGCTTTGCCGCACGGAGCAGTTGGAGCAAGCACAGATCGCCCCACCACAGATCAACCGTCTTGCCCGCCGCCTCTCTGACCTGGGATTCGACGGAAGGACGTTGAGTGTGGAGGCGTTCTGTGCGGCCTTTGGCGAGCTTTGGGAGGAAAAGACATGAGCGTCATGTACGATCTGTACCAGCCGGGCGACTCGTGGCTGCACCGCCTGGATCCTCGGGCCAAGATGCTCTTTGCTTTCTGCGGCTGTCTCCTCTTGCTGCTGTACAGGAATTTGTGGCTCATCATGGGAGTCCTGGTGTTGACCCAGCTGGCCCTTTTGAGCGCCGGCATCGAGGGAGAACGGCTGGCGTGGGTGTGGCGCGTCACGGCCCCAACCATGATCATGGTCGCTCTGTTTTGGGTGGTCTTTTATCCGTCGCGGGGCGAGGGCTTCCTCTCCTGGCGCTTCCTGCGCATCGGCGTCGATAACCTTGCCGAGGGGATCGCCATGGCCCTGCGCATAGGTGCGCTGGCCTTTGCGCTCTTTTTCTGGCTTTTCAGCACCGATCAGACGATCCTGGTGCGCAGCCTGGTGACCCTGGGGCTGCCCTATACCTGGGGGCTGACCCTGGCTATGGCGCTCCGTTATATCCCCACCATGACCAACACCTTTCGCATGATCTCCGATGCCCAGCAGGCGCGGGGCCTGGACCTGAGCGCCCGCAATCCCCTAAAACGCGCTCGGGCCTATATGCCCATCACCGTGGCCATGTTGATCACGGCCTTTCGTACCGCCGAGAACCTCTCCCGCGCCCTGCAATCCCGGGCCCTGGGGGCCTCGCCTAGGCGCACCTTCTTGCGGCAACTCCATCTGCGCCCCCGGGATGTCGCTTTTATGATAAGCGTCGCGCTGGTGGCGCTTCTCCTTCTTTGGCTGCGTTTCACCGCGGGGCTGGGAGCCTATCCCCTGCGGCTGTGGGGATAGCAGTTGCTGTCCGTGTGTGGGACCTTCATTCCACATGTTTTGAAAGAGGACCATTGCGAAACGACCTCCCTTTGCCCCCGTCAAAGAGGATTGCGATCAGTTTCTCGTGCATCATCATCGGCACTTTTTGGTTTTGAGACCTGGTAGTATAATGACCGATGGCTGAATCGCTCAGGTTGGGAGGAGGTTTATATGGCGATGTCCATAGCACCGGATGCGGAAGTGGAGACCATTCTCTCCAAAGCGGCCGAGGCCCTGGGGGTTTCGGAGAAGGACGTGCTAGAACAAGGCGTGCGGGCCTTGCTGGAGCGTCGACTCCGCGATGTCAAATCTCAGATCTTTGAGATCAGTGGTCGGTATGGGGTTTCCTCCGTGAGAGAGATGGAAGAGCAGTACAGAGAGGGAACGTTGGAAGAGGCCGATTCCTGGCGCGACCTTCAGCGACTGGATCATCTGGAATACGAACGGGAGCGCCTTCAAGAGCTCACTGAAATGTTGCCATGAGCTCTTTGGTAGATATAGAAAGGCTGGCCGAAATCGCCGCCGTCGAGTTTTCCGACATTGTGGCAGAGACGCTTATCCCCGGTGTCAACAAACTGCGGATTGTCCTAGATGATGGCAGTTTCATGGACATTTGGTATTCGTTGACCCTCTCTGATCGATACAGTTATCATTGGGAGCGGCGGGCTATTGACGGGACCATCTATCGGCACGACAATGCACCCCATAGGCGTTGGGAAGCGGTAGAGACTTTTCCGAAGCATTTCCACGAGGGCAGCGAAAACCACGTGTTGGCAAGTCGCCTTAGCGACGTTCCTTAGGAAGCACTACGCGAGTTTCTATCTTTTGTACGAAAAAAGAAGACGACATAAGATACCCTTGGCAAAACCGTGTTCATGGGAATGTGTCCTGTGGATTGGCACCCTAAAGGGCCCCTTCTCCCATACGTGGGGGAGAAGGGGGCCCTTCTTGTGGGCTATTCCATATGATGCGCCGGCAGTGAGAGACCAAAGCGCTCGGCCAACGCCTCAAAATCCTCCCACGTGGCGTCGGGGATGGCGATGCCCTTCTGGCTCCGTCCGCGTCGCGTGTTGACCTCCGGCTCCCCGGGGATGAGCACCTCGTCAAATCCCTCTGCGGGCTCCACGTTCTTGGCCGCGGTCAGGGTCTCGTCGACCATGGCCCGATAGTGCTCGGCGTCCCCAAAAAAGGCGGGATCGATGACCATCAGGAACACGCCAGCGATCTGGTCGCTCGTGTCGTCCACCTCCTCCACCACCGAAGCCCCGATCAGGGTGTGATCCTCGTCGCCGATCATACTTAATCCTCCGATAAGGGCGGAGGCCATGGCCAGCCCGTAGCCCTTGTGGCCGGCTACCTCGCCCCCCAGGGGTAGTAGCGCCCCGCCGTCATAGAAATCCTCGGGATCGGTCGTGGGCTTGCCCTCGCTATCCTGGATGCATCCCGGGGGTAGGGGAGCGCCCTTGGCGCGGGCAAAGCGCACCTTTCCCTCGGCGACGGTGGCTGACGAACCGTCATAGACCATGGGTGATTGCTCCCTGGCCGGGACACCCATGGACCAGGGGTTGGCGCCAAAGAAGCGCTGCCGTCCCCCAAAGGGCACCAGCCCGCCCACGCCCCGGCCGGCCGATCCCACCGTCACGATGGCGATGAGGCCACTTTGGGCCGCCCTTTCCGTATATTCTCCCACGCGGCCGATGTGGCTGGAGTGTCGCACGGCGGCGGCCGCTATGCCGTGTTCATGGGCGTGCTTCATGGCCCAGTTTAGGGCGTAGGCGGTGGAATAGTGTCCGAATCCTCGCCGGGCGTCGATGAGGGCCGTTGTGGAGGACTCGCGTAGAATGGTGGGCTGGGCAGCGGGGACGAGTTCCCCGCTGTCCGCCTGCGCGGTATACTGGGCGATGCGCAGCACGCCGTGGGAGTCGTGCCCCGAGAGGTTCGCGTGAACCAGGTGCTGGGCCACCTCGGTGGCGATCTCCTCGTCCGCTCCCAGCCCTATTACGATCTCTTCTATAAAGGCTTCCAAAGGTTCGGGTTTACAGATATACACTTGTTCTACCTCCCTATTCCAACGTTTCAATCCAGTGGGTATGACTTGTCTCTTTTCGGCTTTCTGCAACGGCAGCGATGCCATTCCAGAGGGTGGCTTTTGTAATCAACGGCATGCCTCTTTCATCCGCCGACCGCATGGGGTGGTGTCATGCCTCTGTGGTTAGCGGTTGCTCCTCGCCGTTCTCCGCCCGGGCCACGGCTTTGCCCTCCTCCACGTCCACCCGCATCAGCAATAGGAGGCCGGCGATAAAAAAGACAACCAGGGAGACGATGGCCAGGCGGCTGGTTTCCGCAACGGAGGCCACCAGGCCAAAGAGCAGGGGGCCGGCGATGCCCGCGAACTTGCTGCTTATGTCGTAAAAGCTAAATAACTCGGCCGAGCGCGTCTTGGGCGCCATGGCGCCGAACAGGGAACGGCTCAGGGCCTGGCTGCCTCCTTGCACCGTGCCCACCATGGCAGCCAGCAGCCAGAAATGCCAGGGGGCGTACATAAAATAACCGCCGATGGAGATGAGGATATAGACGCCGAGGGCGATATAAATGGCTTGTTTCGTTCCCATGCGCTCGGCCAGGTTGCCAAAGAGCAAGGTCATGGGCACACCGATTACCTGGGTGAGCAACAGGGCGGCCACCATATCGGACATGCCGATGCCGATCTCTGCGCCATAGATGGTGGCCATCTTGATGATGGTGCCGATGCCGTCGGCGTAGAGCCAGAAGGCGATGAGGAATTTAAAGAGCTGTTCGTAACGCCGGATCTCCCGAAAGGTCCGCTTCAGTCGCCTGAATCCCGCCCGTACGGGATTGATGGTCCTATCCTCCAAAGAGGGCGGAGGTTCGGGCACGCGTCGAAAGAGGGGGATGGAGAAGACGATCCACCAGATGGCGACGCTGAGAAAAGAAGCCCGCACCGCCACGTTGCCATTGGGGAATCCAAACCAGTCGGGTTTTATGTACCAAAGGAGGTTCACTACCAGCAGCAGCCCACCTCCCAGATATCCGAGAGCGAACCCCTTGATCGAGACTTGGTCGATCTCGTGAGGGCGCGCCACGTGGGGCAAAAGGGAATCGTAAAAGATGTTGGCCCCTGCGTTGCCTATACTGGCCAGCACATAAAAGATCGCGGCGGCTTGCCAGTCTCCCTCGCGTATGAAAAAGAGCAGTCCGGTGAATAGGACGGCGACACTGAGAAAGGTCAGGATGAAGCGTTTTTTGGTACCCGTGTGATCGGCGATGGCTCCAAGAATCGGTCCGAGGAGGGCGGTAAAGAGCATGGAAAGGGCGACGGCATATCCCCATATACTGGATGCTCGATATTTGGGCAGGTGAGCGGCGGCTACGTTGCTGAAATAGGGGGGCAAAAAGGCGGCCATCACGGTCGTCGCAAAGGCCGAGTTGGCCCAGTCATACATGCACCAGGCATTCACGATGCGCTGATGCACTCCGTTGTCCTCTGGCTTCATGATGGCTTCCTCCATCGCTTGGCTCCCTGGCGCGGGCTGTGGGGCAGAGTTGGTAGGCATTCTATGCGCTCTGAAAACGGGTGTCAAAAGAAAGGGTTGGGCGGTGGCATCTCCTCTGCTTTTATGTTAGAATGTTTCTGATGATGTATCCTCTTTTTCAGGTGGTTGGGGGAGCCGGAATCGTTTTGGGCCTGATCGAGGATAGAGATCGTCGGGGGATGCCCCTCGGTACGAGCGAAGGTAAAGGGAGTGAGGGATGAATAGGTCCAGGGTATCGATTCTGTTGGCAATGGTGATGTTGATTGCTTGGCCCATGGTGACGCAGGCGGCAAACGGATCGGTGATGGTGCTTCAGGTGCGCGGTGTGATCAACCCCTTCTCTGCCCGCTATCTCCAGCGCGGCCTGCGTCTGGCGGAGCAGCGTGGTGTACAGATGGTGCTCATCACCCTTGATACCCCCGGTGGATTGGAATCGGCCATGCGCGAGATGGTACAGGCGCTGCTTGAAGCCCCCGTGCCCACGGTGGTGTACGTTGCGCCGCGGGGGGCGCGGGCCACCTCGGCGGGGATGTTTGTGTTGTTAGCGGCGGACGTGGCGGCCATGGCCCCGGCCACCCACGTGGGGGCAGCGCGTCCCGTGCCGTTGGGCGATGAGATCAGTGATGTCCAGGAAGAAAAGGCCACCAGCGATGCCGCTGCCTTGGTGCGTAGCGTGGCGGCGTCGCGCGGACGTAATGCCGAGTGGGCCGAGCGGGCCGTACGCGAGAATCTCTCTGTCACCGCGGACGAGGCGCTGGAGTTGGAGGTGATCGACCTGATGGCAGCGAACCGGGGTGAACTGCTGCGTCAATTGGATGGACGCGAGGTCGCTGGAGCGACACTGCGCACGAGCGAGGCGCCTGTGCTGATAGAGTCCATGAACCTTAATGAGCAATTCTTTCACGCCATCACCGATCCGAATATCGCCTATCTTTTGCTCTCTCTGGGGACCCTGTTCCTGCTGGCGGAACTGGCGGATCCGGGACTGTCTGTGGCGGGGGTGGGCGCCATCGTCTCCTTTATCGTCGCCTTTATGGCCCTGGGTAGCCTGTCCGTAAATTGGGCCGGTATCGTGCTGTTGGCTCTCTCCGTTGCCCTTTTTGTCATCGGCCTGCTCACCGATACCGAGGTCATCGTCTCTATCGTCGGGCTGATACCTTTTATCCTGGGGTCGTTACTGCTTTTTGTGCCCTTTACGCCCCCTTCACCAGCGGCGCCGGCCGTCAGGGTCAGCCCCTGGTTGATCGGTGTGATGGCTGTCGGCATCGTGGGGTTTAATCTCCTGGTACTGCGCGCTATTCTGGTCGCTATCCACCAACCGCCCCGGGCAGGGGCGGAGCGCCTGATCGGGGAGCGTGGCGTGGCCCTCACCGATCTGACGCCGGCCGGGCAGGTGCGTGTGGACCTGGAGGATTGGAGTGCGGTGGCCGAGGAGGGGGAAATACGGGCCGGCGATACCGTGTGTGTGATCGGTGTCGCCGGTGTGCGTTTGCAGGTCAAGCCGCTGGAAAAAGAATCTCAAAACTCGCAAATAGATGAGGAGGTATAACGATGGAACTGATCGTCATAGGATTCTTGCTGCTCATAGGATTGGTTCTCTTGACCATGGCCGTACGTATCGTGCCCGAGTACCGCCGGCTGGTCATCTTTCGTATGGGGCGTTGCCTGGGAGCAAAAGGGCCGGGGCTGGTCTTTTTGATCCCCTTTGTAGATCGTGGCCAGGCGGTGGATCTGCGGGAGGTCTTTTTCGACGTGCCGCCCCAGACCTGTATCACGGCGGATAATGCCTCGGTCTCCATCGACTTTTTGGTCTATGACAAGG
Source organism: Anaerolineae bacterium (assembly GCA_041685915.1). GTDB lineage: Bacteria > Chloroflexota > Anaerolineae > UBA1429 > UBA1429 > JAWLEV01. The sequence continues at coordinate 29,256 of JAWLEV010000024.1, forward strand.
TGATCGATCCGGAGCGTAGCGTGTTGGAGGTAGAAAACTTTACCGGTGCGGCCCGCGGGCTGGCCATCACCACGCTGCGAGCGGTGGTGGGGGCCATGGATCTGGATGACGTGCTGTCCAAGCGGGACGAGATCAACCGCATCCTGCACGAAAAGCTGGATGACGTCACCGACCGCTGGGGGATTCGCGTGATGGCCGTCGAGATACGTGAGGTCGTCCCGCCGCAGCGCATCGAGGAGGCCATGACACGGCAGATGGCTGCTGAGCGTGATCGTCGTGCTATGGTCGCCGAGGCCAACGGCAAGCGCGAGGCGCAGATCGCTGTGGCCGAGGGCGAGAAACGGGCGGCGGTTCTCGAAGCCGAGGGAGAGCGAGAGGCTTCCATCTTGCGTGCGGAGGGCTTTGCCCTGGCACTCAACGAGATATACAAGGTGGCCCAGGACGTGGATAGCAAGACCCTGACGCTGCAGTATCTGGAAGCGCTCAAAACGTTGGGTGAGGGCGATGCTACCAAGTTTGTGATCCCCACCGAGTTTGTCAACCTGGTGCAGCCACTAGCAAAGAGTGCCCAGCAAGCACATGACGAGAAGTGAAAAAAGAGAGCGTTGGGCAATTTGACGCAAAAGAGGAATGTGATATAATTGGTGTTCGGCTCATTTGACGATTGTCCCCAGCAAAGTATACTATTATGCGTGGGTAAAGCCGACGTAGCTCAAGGGCAGAGCAGCGGTTTTGTAAACCGCAGGTTGTGGGTTCAAATCCCCCCGTCGGCTCCATGTAGGCCCTTTGAAAGGGTATAATCAAGGTGAGTTGAACGTGGGCAGGTACCCAAGTTGGCCAAAGGGGACTGACTGTAAATCAGTTGGCTCAGCCTTCGGAGGTTCGAATCCTTCCCTGCCCATTTTGTATTGTCAGAATGCCCACGTAGCTCAGAGGTAGAGCACGTTCTTGGTAAGAACGAGGTCATGGGTTCGAATCTCATCGTGGGCTTGTGGAAATGTGATGCGCGCCTTTTCTAGCAGGTGCGTACGGTGTAGGGAGGTTTCAAGGGCATGGCCAAAGAAAGATTTGAACGCACAAAGCCACACGTGAATATAGGCACCATCGGGCACGTGGATCACGGCAAGACGACGCTGGCAGCAGCGATC
>JAWLEV010000025.1:0-29799 GCA_041685915.1 Anaerolineae bacterium
GGAAGAGTAGGTCATCGCCAGGGAAACTCGCTTTTTGTGTGTCGCAGCAGATTGCGGGCGGGGAGTGCCCCCGCCCTTTTTTTGTGTGGAGAGGGGATTTGATATCTGGTGGAGTAGAGCGGATAGATCAAGATGAGATCGTGCCGCATACGAGACACCTCTATCTTAGGGCGGGTCTTTTTTCTCTATCGGGAAATCTGCTACTCCTGGCGGGCAAGGGGTTTGTGGCCTGGCTGACAGGAAGTAGTGCTATCTATGCCGATGCGGCCGATTCTGCCTCCGATCTGGCGTATAGCCTACTGATGATGATCGGCTTGTGGATCTCCCTACAACCTCCGGACACCCAACATCCTCATGGGCATCAACGCGTCGAATCATTGATCAGCTTATTCATTGGTCTCATGATGGGAATGGCCGGGTATCGGGCTGCTAACAAGGGCGTCAGTGCATGGGCGATGGGATCCCGTCGCATCGTTTCAGCGTGGCCCTTTGTGCTCTTGCCGCTGACTTTTTGCGTCAAGGGAGGGATGTACTATGCTATGCAAAGGTTCGCGCGACGAAGCGGCAGCTCTGCACTTTTGGCTTCTGCTAAAGACAATCTGACTGACATGTTTTCCTCCGCGACGGCTCTCGTGGGTGTATCGCTAAATCAGCTTGGCGTCACCCTCGCCGATCCGGCCGCGGCTTTTTTGATCTCGTTATGGATATTTTTCAATGCCTTCGGGGTGTTGCGTACAAGCGTTGGGGAACTGGTCGGCCGAGCTCCCTCCTCCGATCTCTATGAGACTGTCGTTGAGACCGTACAGTCGGTGTCCGGCGTCTCCCATGTACATCGCGTTATCCTCGAGTATGTGGGGCCCCGCGTCAGGGCCGACATTCACATCAATATGGATCCCCGACTCACGCTTGACAAAGTTCATGGGGTGAGTGATATGGTGACGGAAAGGGTGGAGGCGCTGGATGAGGTGGAGCATGCCTTTGTCCACGTGGAGCCCTCGGATGCGGAGTAGAGGGGCATTTTGGCCCCGTCCCCTTTGACAAAGCGGACGGGGCGATACACAATACTCTTGTTGGGACGCGATGCTTTTTCCTTGTTGCCCTTTCCCGTCCCAGATAGTCCTATGATCCGGGAGGTCCCATGATCGTTGAATGGAATGCTCACATGTTCTCCAGCGACTGCGAACGTTATCCCTTTCATCCCCAGGCGACCTATGTGCCCGATGAGGAACGTCTCCTTAACGATCCTTTTGCCATGTATATGGAGCGGTTGGATAGATTGGGGATAGACCGTGCCGTGCTCGTGCAGCCAGAGCCCTATGGCGATGATCACAGTCTGGTATTGGATTGCTTGGCCCGGGAGAAGACGCGTGTCAAGGCTACATGTCTCTTTTATCCCCGAGATCCCGATGCCGTGTCCAAGATGGTGGACCTGGTTCAGGCCCATTGGCGAATCGTGGCGTTGCGTTTCCATGCGCATAGGGGCAAGGAAACGTATTTTGACAGCTTTGAAGATTCGAACGTCCGCGCATTATGGGAGAGGGCAGGAGAGCTGGGTCTGGTGATCGAGTTGCATATTGGTCCCAGTTATGCGTCGCAGGCTGGTGAGGTCATCCAGGAGTATCCGGATTTTCCTGTGCTCATCGATCATATGGGGGAACCCCAATTGGGCACGCCGGAAGAATATGAGGACGTGTTAGCTTTGGCCCGTTTCTCGAACGTGACCATCAAGATGTCAGGGCTATCGCATTTTTCTCAGGAGCCGGAACCCTATCTGGATACTAGACCCCTGGTGAGGCGGGTGGCAGCAGCCTTTGGCCCGGATCGGATAGCCTGGAGCAGCGGTTCTCCCATCATCGTCGATCAACTTCTGGATCACTGGCCCGAGGCGAAACGTGCCAAGGTAAAGGGGCATAACCTAGCCCGGTTGGCGGGCTTTGAGGAGAAATGAGGATCGACCTTGTAAGCCTCTAGGTATTCTCGCTTTCGAGGGTGCCTCTCACTATGGTTGATTTCTTATTTTCTTTTGCTTCTCCTTATACACTCTCAAGCGACGCTTGAGAGTGTTTTTTGCTTTGGGGATCTGCATTTTGGCAATTTTTTGCTCATTTCACAAATCGTTTGCGTCGTCCTTCCCGTGTATTGCTCCGGGAGAGAGGGAAAATGTGTTTTGTTCCAGTCCATAGTTGTGGTTATCCGTGGGGCGTTTGTTTTGTCGACGGAATTGGAGACAATCATTTTATCCCTTTTTAGCGTCGGTTTTGAGGGAAACGTGCTTATTTTGGAGCTTATGTTGACTCTTTAAACATTCTGATGTATAATGACAGGCAGTAGTAGATAGTTAGTCACTAGTTGTTTTCTTTTCACTTTACTGATGGTGAAAGATTGGATATAACTCCTTATTTGATTATATGTTGCGATTTTTGGAGGAAGAGATGAACGCGCGCGAGATCGTGGAAAATGAAGAAGTTTTGTTGAATGTGAAACAAGTTGCGAAATATCTGCAGCTCAAAGAGTCGACGATTTACTCTTGGGCTCAGGATGGCAAGATCCCGGCTATAAAGATTGGGCGCACGTGGCGTTTCCGTCGTTCCGATCTTGACGAGTGGCTTGAAAAGCATCTGCAGGGTGATAAAGAGGAATAGATCATTGGTTTCTTACGCCCTTCAGATGGCCCTCGACGTTTTTCCCGCTGATAACGGGGGATTCTGGCGACTCTGAAGGGGAAGGGTTTGGTGCCTTCAGGTGGAGACAAGTGCGTTAGGCTGGTAAGGGATTTTGTGTTTATTGAAATCTATATGTGATATTGAAAAGGGGTCCCGCCCTCAGAGGCGGGACCCCTTTTCAATTTTAGAGTCTATGCCATCCTGCTCTACACGGCCGGTTCTTTATCCGGGTGGATGCGATGGAACTTTTCCAAGAGTTCCTCTTCTGTCTCTTCATGATCGGGATCGGGCATGGGGGCTTCTACCGGGCACACCTCGTAGCACTGCTGCATCTCGTAGAATCCTACACACTCGGTGCATAGATCCGGATCGATCTCAAAGATGATGTCTCCCTCAGAGATGGCCTCGTTGGGGCATTCCATCTCACATGCACCGCAGGCTATGCATTCGTCGCTGATCATGTAGGCCATTGTATATACCTCCAGATACTGGTAAACTATAGGCGTAAGATATCTGACGCCATTTACCCAACTATACTCGATCTAGTATATGATTTAGCAATGGGGTGTCAAGTGGTATGCGAGGTTGGATGATGGTTCAGATATGTCGGTGTACTGGGGTGGGACGTGGAGTTATCCACCGTTTCATGACGAGGAAATATGGAATACAGTCTGAAGGGGGTCCTTGTGTCTGAACAGTCCAAACCTTACGGGCTTTGGCCCAGTCCTATAGCGCCTGCTCGTGTGGCACAGAGTGAACGTCTGCGCGATGTGGCATGGGATACAGAAAGGGAGTGTCTGGTCTGGTTGGAGGAGCGCTCGGATCGCGGTGTTTTGGTCTGTCGCTTCATTGAGGGCCATGCTCCCAGGGATCTTACGTCCGTGCGGTCGGTGCGGGCCCGGGTGGGGTATGGAGGCGGGGATATGATCGTCTCCCACGGGCAGGTCTACTTTTGCTCTGAGGGACGTATATATAAGAAACCCCTGGAGGCAGGGGAGGTAAAGGCCATCACTCCTGAGTTTGGTCACGTGGCTTCGCCTCAAGTATCTCCCGGTGGCCGGTGGGTGCTCTTTGTGCATACCTATGAGGAGGAGGACTGTCTGGCCATCGTGGATGTCGAAGGAGAGACATGGCCTCAGAAGCTGGTGCACGGGGCGGATTTTTATATGCAGCCCGTCTGGCATCCAGGGGGAGAGCGTATCGCCTGGGTCTCGTGGGATCATCCCCGAATGCCATGGGATGGCTCCATATTAGGCATGGCGACGTTGAAGCAGGGGGGCGATGGTCTCGTCCTGGGCGAAGAGAAGGTTGTGGCGGGAGGGGAAAATATCTCCGTCTTTCAGCCCGCTTTTGCTCCTGACGGGTGTCATCTATCTTATGTCTCTGATGTCAGTGGATGGTACAATCTGTATCTGTATAATATAGAGACCAGGGAGCATTCCTCACTCGTATCAGCCGAGGCCGAGATGGCAAAGCCGGCCTGGGCTCAGGGAATGCGCACCTATGCCTGGAGTCCCGATAGTAAAAAGATCTATTATTCGCGGAATCAGGAGGGGTTCTTTAGCTTGTGGTCGGTGAACGTGGAGACAGGGGATACTGCTCCCGTCGAGGCGATGACCTCCTATACATATACGTCGCAGGCGGCCATATCGCCCGCTGGAAACGTGGCCGTCATCGCCTCGAGTGCCAGGATTCCCCCTCGGGTACTGATGTATGATCCCATCTCCAAGGACGTTCGTGTCGTCGCTCACGCCGATACGGAGATGACTCCCATGAATATATTGAGTGATCCCCGGCCCATCTCGTGGGAGACGGAGCAGGCCGGGCGTGTTTATGGACTTTTGTATATGCCGCAGGAGGATCGCTATGATAATGGGGGGAAGCCCCCCCTCGTCGTGATCGTGCACGGGGGTCCCACATCTCAGGCTCTCGCTGAATACTCTTCCCAGGTTCAGTTTCTCACCACACGGGGTTATGCCGTTCTCGCATTGAACTATCGTGGCAGCAGTGGTTACGGACGCGACTATCGTGATGCCCTGCACGAGCAGTGGGGTATCGCGGACGTGGACGATGCCGTTAGCGGCGCGCGCCATCTGGCGGAGCGCGGGTTGGCGGATGGGGAAAGGTTGGTCATCATGGGTGGAAGCGCCGGAGGCTATACTGTGCTTCAGGCCCTCATCCGCTATTCAGGAACGTTCAAGGCGGGTGTGTGTTTGTATGGGGTGACCAACCTTTTCACGCTGGCCACGGATACTCATAAATTCGAGCAGCACTATTTGGATTCTCTGATAGGGCCGCTGCCCGAGACGGCTCATCGCTATCGGGAGCGTTCACCCATCTTTCATGCTGATCAAATAAAAGATCCTGTGGCCATTTTCCAGGGAGAGGAGGATCGCGTCGTGCCCGTCGAGCAGGCGGAATCGATTGTGGAGGCTTTGCGTCGTAGCGACGTGCCACATGAATATCATCTCTATTCGGGTGAGGGGCATGGCTGGCGCAAGGCGGAGACTATAGAGTCTTTTTATCATTCGCTGGAAGAATTCTTGAAACAGTATGTCCTGTTTGCGTAAAGCTCTTCTTGTGAAGGAGATATATGCCTCTTTATCGTAGGTTGAGGGAGATATCGCTGCAGGATGTGATGGCATATGGAGGGAAGGCCGCTCGCCTGGGGGAGGCGACGCAATTAGGCTGCCCCGTCCTCCCGGGCGTGGCACTGTCCACGGAGCTTTATCAGCGCTTTATGCAGCAGGGGGGGTTGCAGGGGGAGATCTCTACCATCCTGGCGACGATGCAGCCCTCCGCCCTTGCGCATTTCCAAGCGGCAGAGTGGGCCATCGAGTCTGCCTTTCGCACACGGCGCGTGCCCGATGAGGTTGTAGAGGTCATCCATCGGGCCTGGCGAGCCCTGGGCAGAGGGCCGGTGGCCGTACGTTCTTCTGCCACAAACGAAGATAGCCCGCGCCAGAGTTTTGTTGGGCAGCATGCCACTTATCTGGATGTGGATGACGAAGAGGATCTCGTCGAGACTGTGGTGGGGTGTTGGAAGTCCCTTTTCAGTGCCAAGGCGCTGTCATATGCGCGACACTTTGATGTGGACCTGCTCAACTCGTCCATGGCTGTTATCCTCCAACCTATGATTCATCCCCTTTCTCGGGGTGTGCTTCTAACGGTAGATCCCATCATTGGCGATGCGGACGTTTTCGTTCTCGAGATACAAAATGGACCACAGGCGGGCATTTATCGACTAGAGCCCTATGCAGACGGGGAAGAAAAAGTGCGTTTCGGAGGAAGGTTACGCGAACTCGGGATGTTATTGGACGAGCACTGGCATGCCTATCAGGCTGTCGAATGGGCAGTGGATGAGGGGGATCGCCTCTGTCTCCTGCGGATACGGCCCGTGACCAAGAGTCCTCCTTATTTACCCCTGCGTGGTGAAGACATGGGAGCGGGCGAAGAGACGCTGACGTTGGCTGCTCCTCCTGACCATGATCCTCGAGCTCTATCTCCCTTTTCGTGGTACCATCGCAGTCGCAGTCCGCGCCTGAACGCCATCCATTTTCGAGATGTAAATCCTCTGTTTCATACCTGTTCTGATCGCGACGAGGTTTATCTGTGTGGCTATCTGTATGAGCGGCGCTACCCTTTTCGCGATATCGTGCGTCAAAAAGAGGGACCGGTGACTCCTCTGTACATTCTGCGCTGCCTGTATGCAGCACGCGGTTTGGGTCGTGAATATGAAGCGCTTGATCAGGAGAAACGACCTCGTTTGGGTGCATTGAATGCGCGGGATCTGGTGACCCTTTCTCTGACAGAACTGGCGGGACAGTTGCGAGAGGTGATGACCCTTCACGAGCGCTTTTGGGCTCAATGTGGCAAGCTCGGTAACGTCGACGACGTACTTTTTGATATTCTATGCCAGTTCCACGAATGGTGGTTGAATGAGTCGCTCGATTGTAAAGATCTTGTGTGGACTTCTGAGGGTCGACGCACCAAGGCGGAGGAGGCATTCTCCGATATGGCCCGCGCAGAGTATGCTGATATTGAGGAACGAGAAGAGGCTTTTGAGGCTTTTTTTCACACTCATCGTTTCCTGTTTGTGCCCCATAAGCCCCTGGCCGAGTGGCGGGATATCTGTGATCTTGGTGCGGACAGGGAGAGGGCCTGGGCGCGCTTCTTGGCCTGGGGGAGGGGGGATGCGTCATCGTTGAGTGAGCAAAATGCTCAACGTGAGACGGACAGGGATCGGACGGAACGGGATATCCTGAAAAGATTGGGGCGCGTGCGCGGGGCAATCTATGCCAAGGTACTAGAAATGGCGCGTGCATATAGGGTATTAGTCGCCGACTGCCGCGATGCTGTCGTTCTGTGTCGCTTGTTGGAACAGGATGTGGTTCGGGAAGTGGGACGCCGTTTATATATACGCGGAGCAATTACTTCTTGGGAGCATGTTCGTTTATTGAGTAGTCTAGAGATCTTGAACTGGTTGGGGGATAGTCTTGGTACTGATGAACTTTTACAGGCTATCTCTCAACGTGAGAAAACTCGTCGGCACTGGAGCCGATATGCTCCTCCTGCGGAGATGGGAGGCGAGGATCGTACAGCGGGGGAGGTGGAGGCAGTGCCCGATAACGCCCTTTGTGGTCAGGCTGTTTCTCCGGGCGTGGCTAAGGGCCCCGTGCGGGTCGTGGATACGCTGGGGGAGGCCAGTGAAGTTCGTCCTGGTGATGTCTTGGTGTGTCGCGAATTGCTCTTTGCTTTGAGCCCTCTATTCAATATCATCTCTGCCGTGGTAGCTGAGAAGGGAGGATTGCTGGATCACGCTGGTGTTTTAGCGCGCGAGTATGGTCTGCCGGCGGTTTTCGATGTACACGAGGCCACGGATGATTTGCGTGAGGGGGAGCGCATAAAGGTAGATGGGAACAGGGGAATCGTCGTCCCCCGTTCCCCCAGGGAACGGGATTACCTGGAAGACATGGAGGCTCTTGATTTGTAGGGGGATGTACGGTGTGGAAAGGATACGTGTATATGAAAAAGGAGGTCTGTTTTGTCGCTTTACGGAGGGATTGAGGCGGGGGGCACAAAATTCGTCTGTGCTGTGGGTACCGGCCCCGACGATCTCCGCGCTCAGGTACGTTTTCCCACGGAAGCCCCCGAGGAGTCCATCGGGCAGGCTGTGGATTTTTTCCGTCAACAACAGGGTGAGGAGACGTTGACGGCCGTGGGCATTGCCTCCTTTGGGCCCATCGACCCCAATCCTCATTCGTCCACTTTTGGCTATGTGACTACGACCCCCAAACCCGGTTGGGCGGATACGGACTTTGGCGGGGCAGTCCATAGGGCATTGGGTGTGCCGGTTGCTTTTGATACGGATGTGAATGTGGCCGCCTTTGGCGAGCATCGCTGGGGAGCGGCGCAGGGATTGGATACCTTTATCTATCTGACGGTGGGCACGGGAATCGGCGGCGGGGGCATGGTGAATAGGGGGTTGATTCACGGGATGATGCACCCCGAGATGGGGCATATTCGGGTGCCCCACGATCGGGAGCGTGACCCTTATGTGGGGAACTGTCCCTATCATGGTGATTGCCTGGAAGGCCTGGCTTCCGGTCCGGCTATAGAGGAGCGATGGGGGGAGCGAGGGGAGACATTGCCACCAGAGCATGCCGCCTGGGAATTGGAGGCCCATTATCTGGCCCTTGGATTGACCAATTTTATCCTCCCTCTGGCGCCTCAGCGCATCGTTATGGGGGGAGGGGTGATGCAGCAGGAACAGCTGTTTCCCATGATCCGCGAAAATGTCCAGAAATTGCTCAATGGGTATGTGCAGGTTTCACAGATAATGGAAGAGATCGATGAATATATCGTACCCGCGGCGTTAGGGACGCGCTCTGGCGTTCTGGGAGCCATCGGCTTGGCAGAATGGGCTGCGGAGGGCAAAGTCTCTGCTCTTGGGGCACCTCATCTCTGATCGCTCAATTTCGGATATAGGGTGAACTGGAATGCTGGAAAGGAGTTTATGTCTGTGCCACGTCCTGCACAGTTCTGTGGATGCTTGATCGGGCAGTGTCTGGGCGATGCTCTTGGATTTCCCGTGGAAGGCGGGGGGCCCGATACGTGTCGCCGTTATGTGGATGACGTCCTGCGCGCGGGACGGGCCGGCGAAAAAGGGCGAGGAGGTTTTTCTTTTGGTCAGTATACAGACGATTCCCAGCTTGCACGCGAACTCTTGCAGAGTTACGTGGTCTGTGGAGAGTTTGACGTGGAGGATTATGCGCGACGCATCGCCGCGATCTTTGAGGAGCAGCGCATTGTGGGAAGGGGCATGGCGACGACGAGGGCGGCGCGAAGGCTCATTCGGGGTGCGTCCTGGAAAGAGTCGGGGACGCCGCCCCCCTCGGCGGGTAATGGCAGTGCCATGCGGGCGGGACCCGTGGGGCTGATCTGCTACGATGATGGGGATCACCTTGTGGATGTGGCCGAGAAGCAGGGCGTCATCACGCATCGGGATCCGCGCTGTTCTGCCGGTGCAGTAGCCATCGCCGGGGCGGTCAGCCTCGCTTTGAAGGAAAAAGAAATTGTCGTAGAGGAATTTATTGGACAGCTCAGCGAGTGGATGAGGCCCCTAGAGTCGTCGTTCGCGGACTTTTTATTAACGTTGCCCCAATGGCTCTCTCTATCCCCGGCGCAGGCGGCTGAGCCCATCACCCCTGCGGGCAAAGCGCCAGGATATAAGGATGCATGGCGGGGGATATCGCCCTTTGTCATCCCTAGCGTGTTATGGAGTTTGTATTCCTTTTTGCGCACGCCGGACGACTACTGGGAGACTATTTGCACAGCCATCGCCGTGGGGGGCGACGTGGATACCACCGCTGCCATGGCTGGGGCCATCAGTGGAGCATGGGTGGGATTGGAAGCCCTGCCCCATGATCTTGCGCGTCGAGTGAGCGATAGGGGAGAATGGGGATACGAAGCGTTGGTGGAACTGGCGGAAAAGGCTTACGAGATAAAGATGAGCTGAGGTGGCAAGGGGCATCGATCGATGCCCCTTGCCTTGGGAATCAAGCTGTCCCTCAGTTTGCCGTCAGTTCCGTGTATAGCTCGGGAGCGAGTTTCTGGAGTGTTCGGTCCAATTCCTCGTCGCCGATGGCGGTAACGCGGCCGTCGTCATACTCCTCCTGGATCCAGTCCAGGACGGATTGTAAGCGTGGATCGCGTTTATTGAGCCCGTTATTGCTGGCGATATCATAGTGCTCTTCGATCCAGTGGAGCAGACCAGCCGCTCCCGAATTCTGGTTGATCAGCACGCGGGGGCGACGATTAAGTATCTTTTCGGCGTCAAAGGTGGTGTATACCTCTCTATCCTTGAGGAGTCCGTCGGCGTGAATGCCCGCTCGCGTGGTGTTAAAGTCCTCGCCCACTAGTGGCGTCATGGGGGGAACGTCATAGTCAAGTTCCTTGCGATAGTAATCACCGATCTCGCTGATAATCTCAGGGTTCATGCCATTCAGCGTGCCGCGAAGGGCAGCATATTCTATGACCATGGCCTCTATGGGGGTATTGCCCGTACGCTCGCCAATACCGAGGAGCGTACCATTGACGGCCGAGATGCCATAAAGCCAGGCTGTGCCTGCGTTATTTACTGCTTTGTGAAAGTCATTGTGTCCGTGCCACTCGAGAAGTTCACCGGGGAACCGCGCATAGTGCCACAGACCATAGGCGATGCCGGGTACGCTGCGGGGCAGTGCGACACCAGGATAGCTTAACCCCAGTCCCAGGGTGTCACAGGCGCGAAGTTTGATGGGGATGCCGCTCTCTTGCGAAAGCTTGTACAGTTCCAGAGCAAAGGGGAGCACAAAGCCGTAAAAGTCGGCCCGGGTTATATCTTCCAAGTGCACCCTTGGCCGGATGCCCGTGCCCAGGGCGTCTTTTACGACGCCGAGAAACTGATCCATGGCTTCCTGCCGTGTCATCTGAAGTTTTTTAAAGATATGATAGTCGGAGCAACTGGCCAGGATGCCCGTTTCCTTGATGCCCATCTCCTTGGCCAGTTGGAAATCTTTGGGATGGGCGCGGATCCATCCTGTGATCTCTGGGTACTCGTAGCCCAGCCCGCGGCAACGTTCTACCGCCTCCCGATCCGTTGCGCTGTATAAAAAGAACTCGCTCTGGCGGATGAGCCCCTTAGGACCGCCCAGTTCGTGTAGAAACTTGTAAAGTTGTACGATCTGGTCTACGGTGTAGGGAGGGCGCGCCTGTTGTCCATCGCGAAAGGTGGTATCTGTGATCCATATCTCGTCGGCCGGGCGCATGGGCACGTGGCGGTGATTGAAGGGGATCTTGGGCACGCTGTCGTATTCGTACAATTGTCTGTAAAGATGCGGTTCTTCGACGTCCTGCAGGGCGTACTCGTATTCTGTCTGTTCCAGTGTATTACTTTTCTTACTAAATTCTAACATGCTACCTCCTTGTGTAGGTGGTTAAAATAGGAGGGAGGCCGTGCCCCTCGCTCTTCTCTGGGAATCTGAATGCCAGGAAAGAAAAAAAGGCCAGCCCCCCTCGGGAGAACTGGCCTGTCTTCATCGACAAGTGGCACACAGCGTTACCCCGGCGAGGCCCCCTTGAGCCTGCCCGGCCTCCTGGTTTCGGTCAGATTCTGGAAAAGCGCAATAGAAAGTGTCATCTGCCTACGCTGAGTAACCATGTATGGTTGATACACCAAAGGATAATCGAAAAAGTAAAAGCTGTCAAAATACGTCGTGGACGCTTTCTGTGTGAGGGAAGATATGGATTTTGAACTGCCGGTACATATCGGTTTCGATGCGCTGGGGGCGTTTCGGGCATTCGTTCGGCGGCACGAACTGCAGCATCTCTGTTTCGTTGCCGATGATAACACATGGGAAGCCCTGGGCGCGCGTGCTGAGGCGGCGATGAATGGAGGAGAGGTAGCGACCGATATCGTCATCCTTCATGGGCAAGAGGTGATAGCGGATGGCGACTATATCTTGCAGGTATTGGTGCCCAAGCTGCCAAGAGATTGTGTATACGTTGCCGTGGGCTCGGGAACCCTTACGGATATCACCCGCTTTGTCAGTCATCGCACGGGCCGACGATTCATCTCTCTGCCGACCGCTCCCTCGGTGGATGCATTTGCTTCCATGAATTCGCCCCTTATCGTTCAGGGATTCAAGCAGACGGTTTCTGCTCATCTTCCCATGGCCATCTTTGCCGACCTGGAAACACTCTGTGCTGCTCCTGCAGACATGATCGCCGCCGGGTTTGGAGACATTTTGGGAAAATACACTTGTCTGGCGGACTGGCGACTTGCCCACCTGCTTTGGGATGCTCCTTATGATGCCCGTGCCGCGCGGCTCACGCGAGAGGGACTGGAACGCGTGGCGGATCATGCCGGTGCCATCGGTAGGAGGAAGCCGCAGGCCATCAAGCTTTTGATGGAAGCCCTGATCGCTTCGGGGTTATCCATGGTACAGGTGGGAAGCTCCAGGCCGGCTTCTGGATCGGAGCACCACCTCTCTCACTTTTGGGAAATGCAATTACTTTTGCAGGAGCGGTCGCCCATACTCCATGGGGCCAAAGTCGGTGTTGGGGCCGTGCTCATGGCGCGGGAGTATGAGCGGATCCGCGGCATGCGGCGGGAAGAGGCGATCAGACGCCTGCGGAAGAGGGAAATGCCGGATAAAGAGCAGCAAAAAGAGGAAATGAAGGAGGCTTATGGTCCTTTGGCCGGAAAAGTTGTGGAGAACCACAGTACTTTTCTGGACATGTTACCCCAACGTCTCGAGACACTCTGTGAGGCCATCGTCGAACACTGGACCGAGATCCAGGAGATCGCCGCCACCGTCCCCCCGCCGGATACTCTGCGCCGACTTTTGCGGGAGGCCGGTGGCCCTACCAATCCCTGCGACCTGGATCTCAGTCCAGACGAGGTGTCCATGGCTCTGAAGGTTGCCCACTATATTCGCAGTCGCTTTACGGTACGAAAGTTAGAGATGGCTTTAGGACTAGAGCCACTGCGATAGGGTGGGCGCGGCCTTTGGGTTGTTTGATTGTACTGTGGGAGCTACCTAGCTCCCGGGGCTGAGCGATCAACCCGAGGGGGCACAGGCGGCGGCAGAGTTGCCCGCCGTCCGAGACTGAGATGTGCCAAAAAGGGAGATGGCCTTTTTGCAGTTCGCGCTGTGGCATTTGGGACACTCGATCTCTGGTGTATCCGACATCGAGCGCACCAGCTTCTCGAATTCGTGGCCGCATTCCTTGCAACGATACTCGTAGATGGGCATACGCTTTACCTCTCAATATCAGTGTTTATATTGAAACCTTTTCAGGCGACGGGGAGGATTATTCCACCGCTTCAGCCAAGATATCGTCCAGTTTACCTTTCAACACGGGTTTTGGTGCAAAACCTACCATGCGGTCGACCTCTTCCCCATTAACATAGACAATTATCGTGGGGATACCGCGAATGCCGAGTTCGTTTGGCGTATCAGGGTTTTCATCGGTGTTCAATTTTAAAAAGTCGATCGTGCCGTCGTATTCCTCGGCCAGTTGCTCCATGATGGGAGCCACCATGCGGCAGGGACCACACCAAGGGGCCCAGAAATCCACGACAACGGGTTTATCGATGTCGATAGCTTCTTTGTAGCCAGTGTCCGTGACGTTCTCGATTTTAGCGCTCATAATACCTCCTATTATTCACCATGCTTACGTTTACTAGGATAGTACGATGTGGGGAAAAGTCAAGTAGCTTCTCTTATATACCCCCAGCGGGTATATAGTCTAGTGACAATGCATGGTACTGTCAAATCTGCTCATTGCTGATAAGGGAGGAGGAGTGTTGGTGGGGGGAGGTCGTTTTGCCAATTTGACAGGAACAGGCAAGAGGTGTACACTATGCTTTGTCTTTTGGGTACCCCGTGCCTCAATTTCGCGTATAGTACAATGGCACGTTATTCCTCAAATACTTATTGTGAGTGTTTCATATCGGGGGTTAATCTCGGTTTGAAAATCTTCCACATTGGTGCTGGAGGACGTGAACCGAGATTTTTTGCGCTTCTGCAGATTGAGACACTAGACTCTCTCATTTTACGCCTCAGTGAATAGGAGGGCAACTTGGAACTCAACGAGATTAAGAGCTTGAGACTCAGTTTGGCGTCGCCCGAGCAGATTCGTTCTTGGTCGTATGGGGAGGTGACTGAACCGGAGACTATTAACTATCGGCGACTTCGTCCAGAGAAGGACGGCCTATTCTGCGAAGCTATATTCGGTCCCACCAAAGATTGGCAGTGTGCTTGTGGTAAATACAAAAAAGTTCGCTATAGAGGGATTGTCTGTGACAAGTGTGGTGTAGAGGTCACCCATTCGCGCGTTCGCCGGGAGCGTATGGGCCATATAGAGCTGGCTGCTCCTGTGGCACACATCTGGTATACTCGACGTTCCCCGACCTATCTGGGTCTGTTGCTGAATATATCGCGGAGAAAGTTGGATCGCGTTCTCTATTTTGCTAAATATATCATCACCTCGGTCGATGAGAAGGCGCGCGAGCGAGCGCTGCATCATCGTGAGGATGAGATGGACGAGGAGATTGCTCGACTCAAGGAGGAAGAGCAGGACGAGCTCAGCATCATGGAGGCGCAGTTAGGCCAGATTCACGACGCTGCGGATGAGAAAGAAGCGGAGATCAAGGAGGATATTCAGCAGCGTCTGGATGAGGCCACTGAAGCCGTGATGGATGAGGCGACCCGTGTGCGTGAGATGCTGGATCAGCATCGGGACGAGGCTGCGCCGGAGGATATTGTCTTCAGCCCCACAGGAACGACGGTGATCGAGGAGGGGGAGACGATTCGGCGTGAAGATATCTCCGAGTTTAACGAGATCGTGCAGGAAGAACTTACGCGCCTCGAAGAAAAGTTCTCTTTGGAACAGGAGAGATTGCTCGAGCCTCTGGAACATGAACGCGAGGCGGCTGCTCGCAAGCTCGAAGATCATGAAGAAGAATTGGAAGAAGAGCTGCTTGAAAAGAGCGAGCAACTCCGTGAGGAGTTTGAAAAAGATAAAGAAGAACTGATGAACATCCAGGTCAAGCAGCGTCTCAACGAAACTGAGTATCGTGAACTCCAGACCAAGTGGGGTCGGGTATTCGAGGCAGGTATGGGCGCCGAGGCGGTCTTGGAGATCATCTCCAATATGGATCTCGAGGAACTCGTCGAGGAGTTGAAGGAACAGATCAGGACGACACGTTCGAAGCAGAGGAAAAAGAAAGCGATCAAGCGCCTCAGGTTCGTACGGGCACTGATCGAAGGGGGCAATCGACCGGAGTGGATGATCTTGCAGGTGTTGCCTGTGATACCTCCCGCATTACGCCCCATGGTACAGCTCGATGGCGGGCGTTTTGCGACAAGCGATCTGAACGATCTCTATCGCCGTGTAGTGAACCGCAATAACCGCCTCAAGCATCTTTTGGATCTTCAGGCTCCGGAAGTCATCGTGCGCAACGAGAAGCGCATGCTCCAGGAGGCTGTGGATTCGCTCATCGATAACAGCCGGCGCGGTAAAGCAGTATCCTTGCGTGGAAGTCGACAGCTCAAGTCGCTATCGGATATGCTCAAGGGAAAGCAGGGACGTTTCCGTCGGAACCTGCTGGGGAAGCGGGTGGACTATTCTGGTCGTTCCGTCATCGTGGTGGGACCGGAGCTCGATATGCACGAGTGTGGGCTACCGCGACGCATGGCACTGGAGCTTTTCCGTCCTTTTGTGATGCAAAAACTGGTAGAGTATGCACACGCTATCAACGTCAAGGGGGCAAAGCGTCTGATAGAGCGCGAGACGCCGGAGGTTTGGGAGGTGCTGGAAGAAGTCATCAAGACGCGACCCGTCCTACTGAACCGCGCCCCCACGTTGCACCGGCTGGGTATCCAGGCCTTTGAGCCAGTTCTGGTTGAGGGAAACGCCATTCAGTTACATCCATTGGTTTGTGCTGCATTCAATGCGGACTTTGATGGTGACCAGATGGCCGTTCACGTGCCTTTGTCGGAGGCCGCTGTCAAAGAGTCCCGGGAGATCATGCTTTCCACCAGGAATCAGCTAAAGCCGGCCAATGGAGAACCCTTGGTGGCACCCACCAAGGATATGGTGTTAGGTTCCTACTACCTGACGATGGAGCGCGAGGGCATGAAGGGAGAAGGCAAGATATTCTCTTCCTTTGAAGAGGTGCAGATGGCCTACGAGCTGGATTTTGTACATGCACATGCCAAGATAAAGTTCGCCTATACACCCGAAGATAGCGATGATACAGAGATTATAGATACCACTGTTGGTCGTGTACTGTTCAATAGCTATCTGCCTCCTGAGTTGCGGTTTGTCAACGAGGCAATGGACAAGGGGGCTATGCGAGAGTTGACGGCGAGGGCGTACAAGGTGACTGGGCCGGAGCGTACAGCAGAGATAACCGACAAGCTAAAGGATATCGGTTTCGGTTACGCGATGCGCTCGGGTGTGACCATGGCTATCGACGACATCCGTGTGCCGGAAGAAAAGGCTCAGGTGCTCGAGGAGGCGGAGGAGACCATCTCTGAAGTGGAGCGTCAGTATCGTCGCGGTCTTATTACAGAAGATGAGCGATATACACGGACGGTCGAAGTGTGGTCCGATGCTACGGAAAGGGTGACGGAAGCCGTGGCCCATGCCCTGGATCCTCATAGCGCACTTGGGATCATGGTGGATTCTGGCGCCAGCAAGGGAGGGTTGCAGCCCATCAGGCAGTTGGCGGGAATGCGTGGACTCATGGCCGATCCGTCGGGACGTATCATCGACCTTCCCATCCGCTCCAATTTCCGTGAGGGGTTGAACTCGTTGGAGTATTTCATCTCCACGAGTGGTGCCCGCAAGGGATTGGCCGATACGGCGTTGCGTACGGCGGACGCGGGATATCTGACGCGTCGACTTGTGGACGTAGCCCAGGCAGTCATCACCACAGAGGATGATTGTGGCACCAGTCAGGGCATATGGGTAGCAAGGGAGAGCAGTGAAGAGATTGGCGAGTCCTTTGCCGAGCGCATTAGCGGGCGTTTTGTCGCCACACCCATCGTCGATCCCGAGACGGGAGAGACGTTGATTGACGCGGATGAGGAGATTGACGAGGAGATGGCCCAGATGTTGGAGCAGTCCTCCATCGATTCCGTCTATGTGCGTTCACCTTCGACCTGTTCGCTCCGTCACGGGATTTGCTGCAAGTGCTATGGGCGCGATCTGGCGCGCGGTTCCATCGTTGAGAAAGGGGTAGCTGTAGGTGTCGTCGCAGCCCAGTCCATCGGCGAGCCTGGCACCCAACTTACCCTGCGCACGTTCCATACAGGTGGCGTGGCGGGAGCCAGTGATATAACCCAGGGTTTACCTCGTGTCGAGGAGCTTTTTGAGGCACGGGATCCAAAGGGACAGGCGGTTATCTCGGAGATAGATGGCCGGGTTTCCATCGAGAGCAAGGGTGATGAGCGGGTGGTCAAGGTCATCTCCACCGACGTGCGCCGTTTTGAACACGATGTGCCCGGTAACTACTCTATCAAGGTCGAAGATGGTGACATCGTTGAGAAGGGTGACTTGTTAGGGAGCCGCAAGGGACAAGAAGATGTACTGGCCGAGGCTTCTGGACAAGTGAGTATGGAGGATAGCGATATCGTGATTCTCCGTGAGGAAGAAGAAGAGCGCACGTACGATATGCGTGCAGGTGCACGGTTGCGTGTGCAGGATGGTGATCTGATCGAGGCCGGAGAGATGATCACCGAGGGTTCAAAGAACCCGCATGAGGTGCTTTCCATTCTGGGTATCGAAGCCCTTCGCGAGTATATGATCACCGAGATACAAAAAGTTTACAGATCTCAGGGTGTGGCCATCCATGACAAGCACGTGGAGGTAGTTGTGCGGCAGATGTTGCGTCGTGTTGAGGTGAGTTCCAGTGGTGATAGCGAGCTGCTTCCCGGCGAGTTGATCGATCGCGTAGAGTTTGAAGAAAGGAACGAGGAGATCATCGAGGAAGACGGGGAGCCCGCTACGGCAAAACCTGTCATCCTGGGCATCACAAAAGCGGCGCTTAATACAGAGAGCTTCCTTTCTGCTGCCTCTTTCCAGCATACTATCAAGATACTGGCCAATGCAGCTGTCGAGGCCAAAGTCGATCCGTTGCGCGGATTGAAGGAAAATGTGCTCGTCGGCAAGCTCATTCCGGTGGGTACAGGTTTCCGGCCCGAAGAGGAAGAGGCAGAAGAGATTGAGCGTGAGGAAGAGCCGGTTCTAGAACCGTTGGATACCGATTTTCTGGGAGGGTTTGGTAGCGATACGCTTTCCGAATCCGATGTGGAGGTCGGCGCTGCAGATACGGCCTTTATGACCCAAAGTGGTGAGTCTGGAGAGGCCATATCGGAACCGGATGCTGAGGGATAACGATGCACTACAAGTGGGTTCTGCCCCATAAACGTTCAAAGATGAGTGGAGGGCTTTTAGCCCTCCGCTTTTCTATCGCTGTCTTGATGGTTGTCATGGTGTCTTTCCTCGTGTTTCTCCTGGCTGTTGGGGGGACAGTGTTCAGCGTGTATGCGGTCTATGCACAGGAACTACCCTCGGCCGAGGAGGTGGAGCGGCGCAGTGTGGAGACATTCGAGACGACGCGCATCTATGATAGGACGGGAGAGCATCTATTGTATGAGATGGTGCCGGCAGAGGGTGGGCGCCGCACGTGGGTTCCCATTTCTGATGTTTCTGAGCATTTGCGCAAAGCGACCATTGCTGTGGAGGACAAGACTTTTTATACCAACCCCGGTGGTATAAATGTGACGGGGCTGGTGCGAGCGGTCTGGGGTATAATGCGAGGGGAAGATGCAGGGGGGGGGAGTTCCATCCATCAGCAGTTGGTGCGAAATGTAATCATGCCCCCCGAGGAGCGGATGCAGCGTAGTTATATCCGTAAGGTCAAGGAGATGGTCCTCTCCTTTGAGCTATCTCGTCGTTATCCAGGGATAGAGGGCAGGCAAAAAGTTCTCGAATGGTATCTTAATAATATTTTCTATGGTCATCATGCCTATGGCGTTGAGGCGGCGGCCCAGACCTACTTTGGCAAAAGTGCTGCGGAGCTTGACCTCGCCGAGGCGGCGATGTTGGTCCCGCTGGGCAACAAGCCTGCACTGAACCCCATCGATGCGCCCGAGGAGGCCAAAGGGCGGCAAGAGCTCGTTTTAGATCAGATGTACGTGCAGGGATATATCAGCGCCGAGGAGGCCTGGGAAGCCAAGCAAAAGTCGTTGGTCATCGCGCCGCCTAGTTTCGATATGGATGCCCCTCACTTTGTCCTGTACGTGCGCGATCTTTTGGTGGAAGAATATGGCAGTGAGGCTGTCTATGGAGGGGGATTGAACGTCATCACATCCCTCGATATGGAGATGCAGGCCGAGGCGGAGAGAATAGTGCGTGAGGGCGTGAGTGAACTACGTGATGATCACAATGCGCATAATGGAGCGACAGTTATCCTGGATGCTGAGACGAATGAGATCAGGGCCATGGTTGGAAGTGTCGATTACCATGATGAGTCAATAGATGGCCAGGTAAACATGGCCGTCTCGCCACGGCAGCCCGGATCGAGTTTTAAGCCCTTTGTGTACGCTGCAGCCCTTGCGCAGGGATACACGCCAGCGACCATGATCATGGATGTGCGTTCTAGTTTTCCCGATCCGCCCAATCCCGCGCCCTATGTACCCGAGAACTATTCTCGGACGTTTCACGGGCCCATATTGCTGCGGCAGGCGTTGGCCTGCTCGTACAATGTGCCCACAGTAGCTATAGCCGACAAGGTGGGTACAGAAAAGGTCGCCGACACGGCCCGTGCCATGGGCATTACGACCCTTGATAAAGCGGATTATGGGCTTGCCCTGGCGTTAGGGGGTGCTGAGGCAAAGCTCCTTGATATGGTATATGCCTTCAGTGTGTTTGCGAACGGGGGAACCATGTACGGGATGCCTGTGGCGTCCGATCGTGTCGAGGCGGAGGGCAGGCGACTGGACCCCGTGAGCATATTGGAAGTGACAGGGCCCGATGGAAGAGTACTGCACAAGCATGAGAATCTGGGTCGGCAGGAGGTACTCCGGCCTGAGGTAGCCTTTTTGCTCACCGATATCCTCTCGGATAATAAGGCGCGTGTGCCGGCTTTTGGTTCCGATAACCCCTTGGAATTAGAAGATCGCCCCGTGGCGGCCAAGACGGGGACGACGAACGACTTTCATGATGGTTGGACAGTGGGCTATACACCCCAATATGTGGTGGGCGTCTGGGTGGGGAACGCCGATTATGAGAAGATGAAGCGTGGCTCAGGGGTGCGGACGGCGGGTCCCATCTGGAATGCGTTGATGCGTTATCTACATGAAGGGCTACGTGTAGAAAACTTTCAACGTCCTTCGGGTCTGGAAACTGCCGTTGTAGATAGCGTCTCGGGCAAGCTGCCAACGGAATATTCTCCCCAACGCGTACAGGAGATCTTTATCGAAGGGACAGTGCCTGTGGAAGAGGATGATGTACATCATCCCTTCCGCGTTTGCAACGAATCGGGCAAGTTGGCCACGGCACACTGTCCGCCGGATCAAGTCGAGGAGGTGGTATTTGAGGTATATCCGCCAGAGGCGGAAGACTGGGTTCGGGAACGGGAAATACCGCAACCGCCCGAGACACACTGTGACATGCATGGTCCCAGCCTAGCCAATTCAGAGGTAGCCATTATAGAACCCAAACTCTTTGCGCCGGTGGGAGGTGTCGTTCCCCTTGTAGGAAACAGCAGGCCGGAGGGGTTGGAGAAGTATTGGTTGCAATATGGGGAGGGAATGGATCCCCAGTCATGGGTAAGGATCGGTGAGGAGCACGGTCACAGGGTGGATAATGGGGTATTGGAGCATTGGGACACTGAGGGCCTGGATGGGCTGTACACGCTTCAGCTCTGTGTTGCCGTGGGAGGAGATGTGCGTAAAGCCTCCGTGCCCGTGCTTGTGGATAACACGCCGCCCACTGTCAACATCATCTCGCCCGTGTCCGGTCAGGTATTCGTGATGGGGCAGGATGAATGGATCAATATCCAGGTCGACGCTCAAGATAACGCCTCTATGGATCGTGTGGCCTTTCATCTCGATGGTGAGACACTCGGTCATAGTACCGTTGCCCCTTATACCATGCGTTGGATGCTCTCCCCGTCCGATACGGAGACGCGCAAGATCCACGTCACGGCCTATGATGAGGCGGGTAATGAGACAGAGAGTGAACCGATCGAGGTTCGCGTGACCGGCAGGTAGCGAAGAATATAGAGGGTGGCTGAGCCATGTGCGCAATCTAGTGCTTGTTTAACGGGATCAAAAATCCAGATTCTTGAGATCCTTTTCCGATAGGCCAAAGTGGTGGCCGATCTCATGAATGACCGTTCGGCGTATCAGCCGTTCGAGATCCTCTTCATCTCGCGCGATCCGCTGCAGGGGCTGCTGAAAGAGGGTGATACGGTCGGGGGGTACAAGCCGGTATCCGTGTCCCCGCCTTGTGAGAGGAATCCCCTCGTACAGGCCGAGAAGCATTTTGCCTTCTTTTTGGGACTTTTGTATCTGCCTGGGGGTCGGCCAGGGATGAATGACGACGGCCAGGTTTTGTACTCTGTAGCTTATCCATGCTGGCATGTCGTCCAGAGCTTGGGCGACGATCTTTTCGAATTGTTCCTCACTCAGTTCCACCATCTATCTTTTCCTCAGACGCATCACGTTTTTGATCGGCGTCGCTGTTTCCTCTTGCCTTCTCATGCCATAGCCTTTCAAGGTGGACGGTGACTAGAAAGCCATAGTAATAGGCTATGAGCGCACATAATATTAACCCCCATATGCCATCCCTGTAGCCGCTCAGGGCGATGTAACGTCGCCAGAATTCGCGAAGTGGCTGCAACAGGTAGGTCCAGGGCTTGGGGCGTTTTCCTTCCTCATAACGAATGCGGGCTTCATAAGGTACGTATTGCTGCTGCTTGCGCTTGAACTCGGCAAAGGTTCGATAGTTATGGTGAATAAGGGGGTTCTCGAGATATCCCGCTTTTCCTTCCAGTTTTACTACCTCGTGTACCTGGCGGTGGGGATCATAATGGGCGTGGCCCACTTTAAGAAGGCGCAGTTGATAGTCGGGGTACCAACCGCCATGGCGAATCTCCCGTCCCCAGATCACGTTACGTCGGGGAATCCACCACCCGTCGAAGGCGTCGTCCTGTATTACGTGGCGCACCTCTTCCTCGACGTGACGCGTCGCCTGCTCGTCTGAATCCACGTAAAAGAGCCAGTCTCCCCTGGCCTGCGAGAGGCCGAACTCGCGCTGCGCGGCAAAGTTCTCAAATCTATGAGACACGACCCGCGCGCCAAAGGCGCGGGCTAACTCAGCCGTGCGATCGGTGCTGCGCGTGTCAAGGATGACAAAGATATCATCGGCCCACATCACGCTTCGAAGGCAGTCAGCGATGATGGCCTCGTTGTTACAGGCGAGAATTCCTACGCTTAATTGGGGCACTCACATCTCCAAAGCCAATACTCGCTGATAGGCTGCCCGTTTGCGTTCCACCTCTTTTGGGGACAATCTATTCCGTTGCCCCTCGCTTTTCAGTTGCCACATCCTGTACCATAATCCCAATCTGACGATAAGGTGCACCATGATACGATAAACTCGACCGTAATGTTTCCGAAAAAGCCGGTACCGGCTGCGCCAGAGGGCCACGAACATCTCTTCTGCGAACTGGCGGGTACTCTGACCGGCAAAGTGGACGATCTCGGCGCTAGGAAGGCAATATATCTCCCAACCTGCCTTTTTGATGCGCATACACCAGTCGATCTCCTCACAGTACATAAAAAAGTTGGCATCCAAAAGGCCAACCTGTTGGATTGTCTCCCCTCGCACCATCATGGCTGCTCCCAGCGGGTGATCGATTGTAAAGGGCTTGCCGGCCTCGTAGAGGCGTTTCGGATAGCGGCCGTTCAGTCTGGAATCAAGCAACCGATGATGAAGAGGGCAAAAATCAAAAAAGGCCATACACAGGGTGGGAAAATGGAAGGCGCTATGTTGAAATGTTCCGTCGCCGTAAATCAGCCGAGGGCCTACTACGCCCGCCCGAGGGTGCTTTTTCAAAAAGGTAGCCATACGCGACAGGGCGTTGGATTGTACCCGTGTGTCAGGGTTCAGGAGCAGCACATACTCGGGCAGGCCCACCGAGGCTTTCATTTGGGTTATGGCCATGTTCGTCGCGCGGGCGAATCCCACATTCTCCCGATTGGCGATGAGCTCTGCCTGGGGAAAGAGTTCCGCTATCATCTCTGCGCTGCCATCTGTTGAAGCATTATCCACAACCCATACCCGTCCGCGCAGGTCAGGGTTCTCCAGTTCTTGATATGCGGATGACAGACAGTCAGCGGTGAGATCTCGCGTATTATAGCTGACGATGGCGATACCAAGTTCCACGATTGAACCTTTAGAAGGCGATGGTGATCTCTGTAGGCTCGACGTTATCCTGGACTATTTCCACTTCTTCGTGAATCAGTCCTATCCAATAGTAGGGTTTGGCGTCAAAAGGGCGGTCATCGATGCGTAGATGCCCCACGATGGTTACCGTCTGCTTGGGCTTGAGGTACTTTTGGGGACCAATCTCTGTCTCTGTCACCTCGAGTTCCTCATCCTCGCCCAGCTGCCAGCGGAAGGGATATGTACGTCCCTCACTGTTGCCCTCGAAATCCAATCCCACGCGAAATATACCGGGCTCCACGTGTTCGCCAAGGGTGTTAAAATTCTCGGATGTGCTGTACGTCGTTCCTGGTTCCGGGCCTTTGGTGCGCACGGGCACCGTGCCGATGTTCTTGACGGTGCATGTGAAGGTCAGGGTATGGCCCAGAGGGACGACGTCGGGGGAGAACTGGGCTGCGCGGTTCACGATTTCCACTCGGGGCACGCCACCGCCGCGTATGGTCAGCTCGCCCGTCTCTTTGGCCCGGTTGCCTACGGCATCCACCGCCTCCACGACGACAGTGTAGGTACCGTCGGGAGGAGGTGTGGCGCCCAAGTCGATTCCCGCATCATAGTCGTGTTCATGAGTCCCCGGGGTGCCCATCTCGCGGATCTCATCTTCGGGCACGGGATACTTGTTCTCTTTATCATCCAGCAGGTACACTTCTACGCGTTCAGCTTCCTTGTTAAGACTGTAACCGATGGTGACCCTGTCTCTAATGCCGTCTCGATTCGGGGTAAACTCTTGGGGCCAGATATTGAGGTTATCGATGCGGAGGGGGACCTTGTCTCCACCAGAGATCACAAGATCCTTTTCCACACGTTCTGTGCGACCGCGTTCGTCCTCCGCAACGAGTATGCAGGTGTACTCGCCATCGGGCAGCAGGGTGCCGTCGATTACACCCCCAAAGTAGGCCGTGCGTTCGCCTTTGGAGCGTCGGTTGCCATCGCGAAAATAATGGTGGTTGCCATCCTGGTCTACGAGGTATATGGTGATCCGCGATTGTCTTGAAAGGGAATATTTGATCTCTGCGACATCATCCACGCCATCGGCGTTGGGCGATATCGTTTGAGGATTGATGGAGACATCATGCAAAAGGGGGCGAGAGACACAACTGGAAAGGATGAACATAAGGGACAGCAAGGGCACCAGGCGTTCAAGGAATGAGTGCTTTATCACGAGTTCGAGCCGCCTCCCAATGGTATGCTGACAAATCAACATATAACACTGCCAGTGTACTTTAGAGAGGCGGCCTCGTCAAGAAAACGGCTTTCACCTTTGATCGAAAGATGAAAAATGGGGGATGGCTGCTCGCCTAGCCACGCCTTCCCAGGCCCCTGCCCCGTCCTCCTCCGCCGGTACCAAAGTGCCCGGGCACGTTGGCGTCGGATACTTTTTCCAGTTCGCCCGCTTTGAACGCCTCGACGGCTTCTTCTACGGTCTCTGCTTCTGAGAGATAGGCCGGGATGTTGGCTGAATCCAGTACGCCATAGGCATTCGGGCCCACGTTGCCCGTGATAACGGCGTCGGCGTCCTTCTCGACGATGAATTGGGCCGCCTGTATCCCGGCGCCACCCGCGGCACCAGAGGCGGGATTTGATACTACCTCATATTCCATGGTCTCCGTGTCCAAGAATATGTAGGCCGGGCTTCGTCCGAACACGGGGGACAGGGGAGCCTGCAGATGGTCTCCACTAGAGGTGACTGCGATTTTCATGATGAGGCCTCCTTTGATTTGCATCTAGTCGGTTTAGGGATGACGTGCTTGTTCATCGTGCGTCTGCGTCCTGGGACAATGTCGACCGCTCTGCTGAACAGCTTTGGATCTCTGGAGATGATTCTCGCTTCTCTTAAAGATGATGGAACCCACGGCGAGCACATATCCGGCCCCCTTTGTGAGGGTCCTACAACGGAGGGTATTAAATGGACCTTGCACTTACATTTAGAATGCCTCTATATGTGATTCTATTCTAGATAAAGAGGTGATTTTGTCAAAAGATGCGAGAAGAATTTTGAGTGAATTGTATTTGGGTTCGTTGAGTGAATGTGGTACAATGGTACCTGGTTTGGCGTCTCATTGTGGGTTTTGTTGCCATTGTATGATGCTTTGCATCTTGGCTGTTGGCCTGGGGTGTGGATATAGTGGTCAACTCACTGTGGGAACGTTGTAGATAGGCGTGGCGTCTTTTGTGCGTTCATATGAGATGTTTATTTGCCCCGTGTTTGTTTTTGCATGGTCCCCTTGACGCTTTTCTGCAATGGTTGCACAATGAGTATGGAAGTCGTTAATTCGGGATGATGGTGGGAAGGAATGGATTTTTCTAGCCTTTTGAGAAAAGGCATAATCGAAGAAGAGCTCGGCGACGGATCGATGGAGGATGAACTCTCGTTTCCTGAGGAATTGCCCATTCTTCCGTTGAGGAATACGGTGATATTCCCTTTGACGGTATTGCCTCTGGTGGTCGAAAAGCCCCGTTCCGTGCGTTTGATCGATGACACCGTGATTGCGGATCGACTGGTAGCTTTGGTGGCTGTCAAGGATCCGGAGGTTCAGGATCCCGCACCGGATGATCTGTGCGAGATGGGCACCATCGGCATGATTCATCGGCTGGCACGTTCACCCGATGACACGTTGCACGTGGTGGTACAGGGGCTAGAGCGTGTCGAGCTTTCGGAGTTTACCCAGCTGGAACCTTATATGCGTGCCAATGTCCGCGTTGCCCCCGAGACGACGGAGACCGGCGTCGAAGTCGAGGCCCTGGTACGCAACATCGTAGATCTTTTTGAGCGCCTGGCGGATCTTGCAGGGTACATTCCCGAAGATATTGCGGGCAACGTACTTGATACCGACGACCCGAGGCAGTTGGCCTATATGGTGGCCACAAGTACCCGTATGGACGTTGAGGTACGCCAAGAGATTTTGGAGCTGGATAGTGTAACTGACAAACTCTTTCGCCTCTTCAGCGTGCTCACGCGAGAAGTTGACGTGCTGGAACTGGGGAAAAAGATCCAATCCGATGCCCAGTCTGGCATAGAAGAAGTACAGCGAGAATATTTCCTACGTGAGCAGTTGAAGGCGATCAGGAGGGAGTTGGGAGAGGAGGATGGGCAAGCAACGGAGATTCAGGAACTTGAGGAAAAGATAGAGTCCGTCGGGATGCCCAAGGAGGCCAAAATGGAGGCTCTGCGCGAACTGGATCGCTTGGCAAAGTTACCTCCTGCGGCGGCAGAGTATTCTGTGATCCGCACATATCTCGATTGGCTCACGGAGCTCCCCTGGCAATCGACCACAGAGGATAACCTGGATATCAGCGCGGCCCGTAGCGTGTTGGATGAGGATCATTACGATCTTCAACGGGTCAAAGATCGTATCATCGAATATCTCGCTGTGCGCAAGCTTCGGCACGAACGCAATGATGGGGAGTCCGAGGCGGAAACGGATGCGCGCCGTGATCGATCCATAGATCACATTCGTCAGGAACGTGAGGGAGTTATTCTCTGTTTAGTGGGGCCTCCTGGTGTGGGCAAGACCTCGTTGGGACGTTCCATCGCCCGAGCCCTTGGGCGCAAGTTCATCAGGCAATCTCTGGGTGGCGTCCATGATGAAGCGGAGATAAGAGGGCATCGGCGCACGTATATCGGGGCTATGCCGGGGCGTATTATCCAGGCCATTAGACGTGTGGGGGAGCGCAATCCGGTCTTTATGTTGGATGAGGTGGACAAGATAGGTGCCGATTTCAGAGGAGATCCCGCCTCGGCACTGCTGGAGGTTCTGGATCCAGAGCAGAATCGAGAGTTTCGGGATCATTATCTTGACGTTCCCTTTGATCTATCGCAGGTGATGTTCATCACCACCGCCAACGTGTTGGACACCATCCCTGCGGCTTTGAGGGATCGAATGGAGACGCTCAAGCTTTCCGGTTATACAGAGCATGAAAAAGTCGCCATCGCGAAAGGGTATTTGATTCCCAGGCAGATTCAGGAAAACGGCCTTCGTTCTGAAGAGGTAGGATTTGAGCAGCAGGCGTTGCGCCGCATCATACGGGAATATACGCGAGAAGCGGGCGTGCGCGAACTGGAGCGAAGGATTGGCGCCGTCTGTCGCAAGGTAGCCGCCAAAGTGGCGGAGGGGCTGACGGGGCAGATTGTCATTTCGGAAGACGTGGTGCCGGATTATCTTGGCAAGCCCATGTACTTTTTCGAAGTGGCCGAACGCACCCAGATTCCCGGAGTGGCCACGGGATTGGCGTGGACGCCATCGGGAGGGGATATCCTCTTTGTCGAGGCGACTAAAATGAAGGGAAGCAGCAATTTCTCCGTGACGGGGAAATTGGGCACGGTTATGAAGGAATCGGCTCAGGCCGCTTTGAGCTATGTGCGCTCCAAAGCGGTGGAACTGGGCATAGAGGAAGATATTTTTGGCAGTATAGATATTCATCTTCATGTTCCTGCGGGGGCGATTCCAAAAGATGGCCCTTCCGCTGGTGTGGCCATGTGTACGGCCATAGCCTCGGTGCTGAAGGATGTGCCCGTGAATGGCAAACTTGGCATGACGGGCGAGATTACACTGCGAGGCCAAGTATTGCCTGTCGGGGGTGTCAAGGAAAAGGTGTTGGCGGCGCATCGCGCAGGACTTGAATACATATGTTTACCACAGAGGAACGAAAAGGATTTGGACGAAGTGCCTCAAGAAGTGTGCGACGAGATGGAATTCATTCTTGTCGATCGCGTTGAACAGGTTCTTGAGGCCGCTTTCGACAATTTGGAAGGAAAGAAAAAGTGGCAAAAAATAACGGAAATAGGGGAGGGCGGAATAATCGGGACATGAAATGGTATGGAGGCGATCTCCATATACATACGCCTGCCTCTAAGGATTATCAACAACCCGAAGTTACATATTTGGATATTTTGAAGCGAGCAGAATCAAAAGGCTTACGCATAGTGGCCTTTACTGATCATAACACCGTTGCCGGCTATGCGGAGATGCAACGGGAGATAGCAGATCTGGAGCGTTGGAAGGAAACGGGCCGAATCAGCCCTGAAGAGGAACAGCGATTGAAAGAATATCACCGGCTCCTGGACAAGATGTTGGTGTTACCGGGATTTGAGTTAACGGCGACCTTTGGTTTTCATATTCTGGCTATCTTTGGTGAGGATACCCCTGTGCGGGCGTTGGAGCACGTGCTGATCGATCTGAACGTGCCCATTGATCTGATCGGGGAGGGAGAGACTGAGGTTGGCTCCACGAGCGATGTCATCACCGCCTATCGGACGATGGCAGAGGCGGGAGCTTTGGTGATCGCAGCACATGCCGATTCGAACCATGGTGTGGCCATGATGCGCTTGAATTTTGGAGGACAGACGCGGATATCCTATACGCAGAACGAAAACCTCCATGCCCTCGAGGTGACAGATCTGGAAAAACGGGGCAGGCATGCGACCAAGGCCTTCTTTGACGGATCCAAGCCCCAGTATCCTCGTCGCATGCATTGCATTCA
The DNA here is from genome assembly GCA_041685915.1 of Anaerolineae bacterium. GTDB lineage: Bacteria > Chloroflexota > Anaerolineae > UBA1429 > UBA1429 > JAWLEV01. The sequence continues at coordinate 28,713 of JAWLEV010000025.1, forward strand.
GGGCTCTGATGCGCATCGCCTCACGCGCAAGGGCAACTATTTGGGCGTAGGAGATCGCGCGACGGATTTCGGTCTGCCAGAGCTGAGCTTTGGCGCTCTGAAGGAGCTCTTTTTGAGCGATGATTTCTCTCGCACGCGTCCCTACAAGCGACGTTCTCCGTCGCGCCCTGATAAGGTAACCCGCGCACGGAAGGAGGGGCAGACGGAACGACGAAGTTTTCATGAGCATATGAAGCGTCAGGGGGGATGTTTGTACGCCATCGTGCGCGACGTGGCGGCTTTTGCCAACACCAAAGGTGGTCATATCTATGTGGGGGTGAAAGCGGATCCCAAAGCTTCCCCCAGAGGGGTGGGGGATCCGAATCAGGCCATGGGGCGGCTTGGATCGGAGATCAAGCGTCTGGTTACTCCCTCTCTCGATGTCGATATGCATGCGCTCGAGACCGAAGGGAAAAACGTCATTCGTATCGATGTTCCAAGAGGCGATGAACGTCCTTATGTGCTTGAAGGAAGCAAGATCTATGTTCGTCAGGGGACGAGGAGCGAGTTGGCCATGCGCGATCAGATCATCTCCCTTGTGGAGGAGGTTCTGAAGGAAAAGAAACCTGCGCTGGCGAGAGAGCGTACTCCTGAACGGGTGCCGCAACGGGGAAAGCGCGAGGCGCCACGAGAGAAAGAGACGACAAAAGAGCGCGAGGCGCCAAGGGAGATAGAGGTACCGGAGGGTGTAGTGCAGCCGCCCAGCTCGGGGGTGGAGATCGTCAGATCGGAGAAAAGCGATGGTGAACTGCAGCATACTATGCGCGATCTGCGTAACGGCAATGAGGTAGATGGGGTCACACGCTCTTCTGCCCGGAGGCTCTGGAGATATGCCATAGCCCTTAAGGAAAAGGGTATCTTTGATAAGGATAAGGTGTCCTGGGATGGGAATCTCGGACTTTGGCACAAATACAAGAGAGCGGGGCGCGCCCATTATGATCTTGTGCAAAAGATGCCCGACGGGGATGTCCGTATCTACTATGGCGTCAACGAGGATGGGGTCGAGGGGCCCTGGGAAGACGTCGTGGAAAAGAAATAACGTCTTGCT
>JAWLEV010000109.1:0-7036 GCA_041685915.1 Anaerolineae bacterium
GCCGGGGAAAAGGGCGGCACCCTGCACGAGTACGGCACCGGGGTGAATATCCTCGGGGGCATGTACAGCGGCAACCTGCCCATCCATAATTTCCGTGACGGCGAACTGGAGGGAGCCGGCAACCTGAGCGCGGACAAATTCATGGAGGAGATCGGCACAGGAATGGAGGGCTGCTGGGCCTGCGCCGTGCGCTGCAAAAAGGTGATCGACGCCCAGGAACCCTACGACCTGGACCCCGACTATGGCGGGCCCGAGTACGAATCCCTGGGCGCCCTGGGGTCCACCTGCGGGGTGACAGATATCGTAGCCGTCTCCAAGGCCACAGAGTTGTGCAACGCCAACTCGCTGGACAGCATCGCCACCGGCGTGACCATCGCCTTTGGCATGGAGTGTTTCGAAGAGGGTCTGCTGACAGAGGAGGACACAGGTGGAATAGATCTGAGCTTTGGCAACGCCGAGGCCCTGGTGCGGATGGTGGAGATGATCGCCCAGCGGGAGGGCATAGGCGACCTGCTGGCAGAGGGCACGGAACGGGCGGCCGAGCGCATCGGCGGCGACGCCAGGCTGCTGGCCATGAACGTCAAGGGCCAGGAATATCCCATGCACGAACCGCGCCTCAAGCGGGGCATAGCCATCGGCTACGCCGTCTCGCCCACGGGGGCCGATCACAACCACTCCTTCCACGACACGGGCATGACCAGCTGGAACGACGAGGGCTTTCAGCCGGACGATCTGGTGCGGCCCATGGGCATCCTGGAGCCCATGGAACTGGAGAGCCTGGGGCCGGAGAAGGTGCGCGCTTTTATGTATAACACGGTGAACAAGATCTCGCGCAACTGCCTGACCGTGTGTGCCTTTGTGCCCTGGAGCGACGCGCAGCGCATGCGCATGCTCAACGCGGCCACGGGCTGGGACGTGAGCGCATACGAATACTATAAGCTGGGCGAGCGCGCCCTGGCCCTGGCGCGGATCTTTAACCTCCGCGAGGGATTTGGGCCAGAGGACGACAAGCTGGCCCCGCGCTCCTCGCAGCCCACCACGGACGGCGCCCTCTCGGAGGGAGGCATCGACCCCGAGGAACTCGACGAGGCGGTGCACACCTACTATGAGATGATGGGCTGGGATCGCGAGACGGGCATCCCCACACCGGGCAAGCTGCAAGAACTAGGCGTCGGCTGGGCGGTGGAATACCTGTCTTAGAGTTGATAGATATAAGAATGAGGCAATCGTGGCAGATAGCTTTGAACACGCTGAACAGGGCAATCGGGCCTTGTGGGACGAACTCGCGCCCGTCCATGCCAGAGCCTACAAGGAAGTCGACCTTCTCAAAAAGGGAGAGCCCGTCCTCGACGAGATAGAGTTGAGGGAAGTGGGCGAGGTGGAGGGCAAGACGCTCCTCCACCTGCAGTGCCACATCGGCACCGATACCCTGGCCTGGGCGCGACGAGGCGCCCAGGTGACGGGAGTAGATTTCTCTCCGCGATCCATCACCCTGGCGCAAGAGTTGCGGGAGGAACTTGGCCTGGAGGCCACCTTTATCTGCACCAACATCTACGAACTGCCAGCGGCCCTCGATGAGCCGTTCGACATCGTCTACACGTCGCGGGGAGTGCTTTGCTGGCTGCGGGGCCTGGAGGGATGGGCACGGATCATCGCCCATTTCCTCAAGCCCGGAGGCATCTTTTACATCATGGAAGCGCATCCCTTCTGTCACGCCTTTGAGCGGGCCGACGAGGGGGAACTGCGCCTCACCTATCCCTATTTTCACTCTCCGGAACCCAGGGTGTGGGATGATCTGGATGGGGACTATGCCGATGGCGACTATATCCCGCGGCATCCCTCTTACGAATGGCAGTGGTCCCTCAGCGACATCGTCGGCGCCGTGCTCGAGGCGGAACTACAGATCGAGCTTTTCAACGAGTACGAGCGCCTGTTCTTCAAACTGTTTTCCGGGATGACAGAGAGCCCGGAACGATGGTACCGCCTGCCCGAATACGCGGGCAAGTTGCCGCTCCTGTTCACCTTGAGGGCGCGCAAGGTAGATCGGCTGTTCGACATCTAGCCCGCCATGAGAGCGGCTGTGACCTCTATCATAGATGCACAAAATGCGGGATGGTAGTATCATATTGGGGCATCATTTCATCTGAGCAAAGGAGTTGCCTACATGGCAGATATATCGACAAAATACCTGGGATTGACCCTAAAGAACCCCCTCGTTGTCGGCAGTTCGGGGCTAACCGACACCCCAGAAAAGGTGCAGGAACTGGAGAAAAAGGGCGCCGGGGCCGTCGTCCTAAAGTCCATCTTTGAGGAGGAGATCGAGCACACCTATCGGGACATCCTCCGGGAGGAGATGGACACCAGCGGTAACATGGAGGCCCTCGACTACTTTGACTACCAGATCAGGGCGGAGACGCTCGACCGCTTCAGAAATCTGGTCGAGGAGAGCAAGGAGAAGGTCTCCATCCCCGTGATCGCCAGCGTCAACTGCTCCTACTCGCACGAATGGGTGTATTTCGCCCAGGAACTCGAGTCTGCGGGGGCCGACGCCCTGGAGCTGAACATGTTCTTCCTCCCCAGCGACCTGGATCGCACGAGAGAGGAACGGGAGGCGGCCTATTTCGCCATCATCGACCGCGTGGAGGAAGAGATATCGGTGCCCGTCAGTCTCAAGATCAGCCACTATTTCACCGATCTGGGCCCCATGATCAAACGGCTCTCCGAGACGGGGATAGAGGGCCTAGTGCTCTTTAACCGCTTCTGGCAGCCCGATTTCGACATCGAGAATCTGGAGATCGTGCCCTCCCGGGTGCTCAGCACGCCCGACGAGATCTCGTTGCCGTTGCGATGGATCGCCATCATGGCGGGGCGGGTGGATTGTGATCTGGCCGCCTCCACCGGCGTGCACGATGCCGAGGGGCTCATCAAGGCCCTTCTTGCCGGCGCGCAGGTGGCCCAGGCCGTGTCCACGTTCTACATGAATGGCACCGATCATATCCAGGTCATCCTCGACGGCCTGGAGGACTGGATGGAAGAACACGAATACCTGAATCTGGATCACCTTCGCGGGCTCATGAGCCAGGCCGCCAGCGCGGACCCCGCCGCCTACGAGCGGGTGCAGTTCATGAGATATTTCGGACAGCGCTTTGGACCGCCCGGAGAGGGAAGGCCCCAGGCCCTGGACGAGTTCACATACTGACGGCACCGTCCGCCAAACCCAGCACACTCGCTTTTTCAACAGAACCAAAAGCAGCGGGGTGGGGGGGAAAGGGTCCCCTACCCCCTGTTCTATGCCGATAAGGAGAGCAACCATGCGAGACCTGCAAGCGTTACTCGAGCGCCACGAAGCATTTTGGAAGCGGGAGGAGGTGGATCAGCCGCTGGTACGGCTGCTACCCCGCGAGTGGGAACCCGTCCGCTTTGACAACATGGACGTGCGTCCCGACATGCTGGACGTGGAGCGCCTGACGCCCACCATCGGCGAACGGAATATCGGAAAGCGGCTCGTGCAGGGAGACCTGCTGCACACGGTGCCCGCCTTCACCCGCATCCCGTGGATGGAGGCCATCATCGGCTGTGGCATCCACGCGGGCGCCGAGAACGCCATGTGGCCCGAGCCGGCCCTGGGGCCGGACTATGAGGGCATGGACGAGATCGTCCCCGCCGACGACAATCCCTGGCTGGAGAAACTCCTCGCCCTGACGCGGGCGTTGGTGGAGATCAACGACGGCTCCTATGTGGTGACCCACACCCTGATGCGTGGTCCCAGCGACATGCTGTCCGCCCTCCTGGGCGACGAGCGGATGGGCCTGGCCTTTTACGATGATCCGGACAGGGTGGAGACCTGCCTGGCCCGGGCTGCCGAGGCCTTTATCAAGGTGGCCAACGCCCAGTTCGAGGTCATTCCCCTCTTTCATGGCGGGCGAACGGCATGGGTCTACGGCCTGTGGGGCAGGGGAAGCGTGGTGCGCTTCCAGTCCGACTCCTCCAGTCAACTCTCACCAGAGATGTACGCGGAGCGCATCCTGCCCCACGACCTTAAGATCATGCAGGCCTTTGACAAGACCCTCATCGACCTGCACTCGGCGGGCACCCTGCACATCCGCGAGAAGCTGATGGAAACCGAGGAACTGGATGGCATCTCTGTAACGCTGGATCGCTACGCGAACGCGCCCACGGTGGAGGATCTACTGCCCATCTTTGCCGAGATCCTGGAGGCCAAGAGCCTGCTCATCTTTGGAGAGATGACGGCGGCGGAGGCCGATCTATTGTGCGCCGAACTACCGGCCCGGGGGCTGGCCATCGGCGGCCACATCACGGACAAGTTGCTGTGGGAGCGGCCGGTGTAGATGGTTAATCATAGGCACACTCACAACGCGAAAGGAGAGGGAGCACGATGAAGATCACCGAGATCAAGACCTATCTCATGGACGCCAGCAACGTGTCCTCCAGCGAGGGCTGGCACGGACGCAACTGGCTCTTTGTCAAGGTCTTTACCGACGAGGGCATCTATGGCCTGGGGGAGGCCAGCGGCTGGCCTCGGGTGGTGGAGACGGCCATCAAGGACCTGACCCCCCTCCTGGTGGGGGAGGATCCCTTTCAGATCGAAAAACTGTGGCAAAAGATGCTCCTGGCCATGATGGGCCACGGCATGACGGGCATCGTGGGCAGTGGGGCCATGACGGGCATCGAGATGGCCCTGTGGGACCTCAAGGGCAAGGCCCTGGACACGCCGGTGTGGAACCTGCTGGGGGGCAAGATCCGCGACCGGATCTGGGCCTATGCCCACGCCAGCACGGCGGAGCGGGCGCAGGAACTGGTGGAGCGGGGCTTTTCGGCGCTCAAGACGGGAGGGGTGGAGGAGCCACTGCAACGGGTGAGGACCATCCGCGAGGCCGTGGGGCCCGACGTGGACCTGATGGTAGACGCCCACGGACCGCCCTGGCTGACGACGCGGGACGCCATCCGCATGGGACAGGCGCTGGAGGAATACGACCTGCTCTTCTACGAGGATCCGGTGGCACCGGAGAACGTGGAGGCCATCGCCAGGGTATCGGAGGCCGTGGACCTGCCCATCGCCGCCGGCGAGCGCCACTCCCACATCTATGGGGTGCGCGAGTTAATCGAGCGGGAGATCATCGACGTGGTGCAGCCCGACACAGGGCGGGCCGGGGGGCTAATGCAGATGAAAAAGATCGCCGCGTTGGCCGAGGCCCATTTCATCACCTTTGCGCCCCACAGCGGCTCATTGGGGCCGGTGGCCGAGTTCGCCTGCCTGCACCTGCTGGCCACCCTGCCCAACTTTTTGATCATGGAACACCTGGAGGACGACGTGCCCCAGCGCTACGAGGTGGTCACTCCCCTGCCCGAGATCGTGGACGGCCACATCATGGTCCCCGACAGGCCGGGACTGGGAGTAGATATTGTGGAGGAGGTTGTGGAGAGGCATCCGTCGCGGGGCAACGTCTCGCGTCCCAGCGAGGAGGAAGAATATGTCTATTTCCGCGCCCGACGGGGGCGGGCCGCTTGGGCGAACCAGTAGGGCACCTCACCAGATAGCGAGGTGCCCGCCATGTGGCGCCGGGTCACCCGCACCATTTTGCATCCGGGCGGGGGCGTCAGATCATGGAGTGCGTCTCATGTAGTGCTTATACCAGGTCGTGGGCCTCTTCAGGCATCCAGTGGGCATCCTTGCCTTCCCACTTGACGTTGCAGCCGATGGGGTTGGTCAGCGGCGTGCTGACGGGCTTGCCCGCGAGGTGTTCCTCAAGGGCGTTCGCCAGATCGTTGACGGTCATCTCGCTGGTATCGCCAGGACTGTCGACGCCGCGTCCGGTGTAAACGAGTTTGCGATCGCGGTCAAAGACGTAAAAGTGCGGCGTGCGCAACGCACCATAGGCTCGCGCCACATCCTGTGATTTGTCGCGCAGGTAGACCCAGGGGAAGTCGTTCTCTTCCATCGCCTCAACCATATGCGCAAAGTCGTCGTTGGGATGGGTGTTCTTGCTGTTCGAGTTGATGGCGACGAACTCTACACCTTGCGGTGCAAAGCGCTCCGCCGTCTGGCGCGTCACCTCGTTGGATCCCAACACATAGGGGCAATGGTTACAGGTAAAGAAGACGACGAGGGTGTCGGCGTCATCAAAATCGGATAGTTGGTAGGTCTTGCCGTCAGTGGCCGGCAGTCCAAAGTCCGGAGCGCTCTCGCCAATTTCCAGGGTAAAGGCCATTTATCTCTCCTCAGTCCAGTGAATACTGGGGGGGAGTATAACAGAGTTAACTGATAAAAACAAGCCAGGTCGGCCTCCGTCTTCCCCTACAGGGGTGAGGTTGACCGCCACAAGAGGAAAGGAGTGCATGAGATGCATACGGTTGCAGTATTTGGCGCGGCCGGCAAGGTCGGCGCGCGCGTGGTGGACAAACTGCAAGACGATCCCGAGCTGGAACTCCTCTGCGTGGAGGCCGGCGAGGCGGGTCTGAGCGCCCTGCGCGAGCGGGGCCTGGAGCCCACGGAGCAGGCGGAGGCCATAGAACGGGCCGGCACCATCGTCCTGGCCATCCCCGACACCATCATCGGCGCGGTGGCCAGCGAGATCGTGCCTCAACTGGAAAGCGGCACCATGGTCATGCTCCTCGATCCGGCCGCCGCGCGAGCGGGCCAACTGCCGGAGCGGGAGGATGTGGCCTATTTCGTGGTTCATCCCTGTCACCCGCCTCTTGCAAGCGATGAGATGAGCCCCGAGGCGCGGAGCGACTATTGGGGCGGGACGGCCAAACAGAGTATCGTCTGCGCCCTGATGCAGGGCACGGAGGACGATTACGCCAAGGGGGAACGGCTGGCCCGCAAGATGTTCGCCCCCATCCTCGACGCCCACCGCATCACCGTGGAACAGATGGCCATCCTGGAGCCGGCCATGGCGGAGACGGTGATCCTCACCTGCATGTCGGTCATAAAGGAGAGCGTGGAGGAGGCCATCCGGCACGGCGTACCCCGACAGGTGGCCTACGACTTTGCCCTGGGACACATGCGCGTGAC
>JAWLEV010000026.1:0-29436 GCA_041685915.1 Anaerolineae bacterium
GCGGAACGTCTCTACTTGACGTTACCACACCCCGCCGCGTATGATGCACCCATAAAGACACAACTCTATCAAGGGAAAAGGAGTCATCATGAAACTGGCCATGGGCATGCGCGACGTCACCGAGGACAATCTCACCTTTGCCAAGCAGATCGGGGTGACTCACCTCACCATCACCAACACGAGCCTCTTTATCGACGAGGATCCCTATTACGACTATATGCGCCTTCTGCAGACAAGGACGCGCATCGAGGAGGCGGGCCTCAAGATGTTCGGCATCCAGAACCTGCCATCCCAGTGGTATGACAAGATACGCTACGGCCTGCCGGGACGGGACGAGCAGATCGAGAACTATTGTCGGACCATCAGGAACATGGGCAAGGCGGGGATTCCCATCCTGGGCTACAACTTTCACGCCGTCAGGGTCTGGCGCACCAGCCGCCACACGCGCGGCAGGGGCGGCGCCCAGTTTACCAGCTACGATCACAGTTTGATGGAAGATGCCCCCGTGCTGGCTCAGAAGGAGATAGGCGACGAGGAGCTATGGGAGAACTATGCCTATTTCATCAAGCGCGTCATGCCCGTCGCCGAGTCGGCAGGGGTCAAACTGGCCCTGCATCCCGACGATCCGCCCCTCAGCCCCATCGCGGGTGCGGCCTGCATCTTTCGCAGCGTGGAGGCCTTTCAACGGGCCCTCGACCTGGCCCCCAGCCCCTCTAACGGCCTGGTGTTCTGCCAGGGATGCTTCACCGAGATGCTGGGCCAGGGCGTCTTTGACGCCATACGCCACTTTGGCAACCAGGACAAGGTCTTCTACGTCCACTTTCGCAACGTGGTGGGCAGCGGAGAGAAATTCCGCGAGGCCTTTGTCGATAACGGGGATATCGACTTTTGGCAGGCCATGCAGACGTGGAAGGAGGTGGGCTTTGACGGGCCCATGATCCCCGACCACCTTCCCCACATGGTGGGCGATTCGTCCTATGCTCATCGTGCTCGCGCCCACGCCATAGGGTATATGAAAGCGCTGATGACCGCCGCCGGCGTCATATAGCCTGACAAGCCGAGCTAGAGGAGGCCCGTAAGGGCTTTTATATTCTGAGCCCAGTGGGTTCAGCCCTGGGCTCAGACGTTCAGCGCATTCCACCGACCTTCGCGTGGCCCACAATCTCTCCGTCATAGGTGGGGACGATGGCGCGTCCGGGCGGCACGCCCAAAAAGCGCTCCTCGTCCCATCGTCCCTCCAAAAGGTCCCCGAGGAGGATAAGACTGCCCGCCAGGCGCTGGAAATCCCAATCCCGTCGCTCGGCGATCTCCTGCACCTTTTCCTTATAGTCCGGCAGGTCGATCTCCTGGGTCTCGATATAGGCGGCGCGGTCATAATGCTGCTTCCAGGCACCCATGACCTCCATGAGGTAGTCGGCGTTGTCGCGACCGTATTTTTCCACGTATTCCTCATAGACCTCGGCCATCTCCTCGTCGTCGCTGCCGGTGCCCAGAGAGACGCGGTCGTCCCTCTCCCCACCGCGCTCCATATAGTCGGGTGTGTACCAGTAGGTCCCGGGATGGGTGCGGAACTCTTTCCCGTACCACTCTTTGGAGCCGAGATAGAGGGTGATGCAATCGTGGGCGCGCGGGAGGATCATCTTGGTGTGCTCGCAGACGAGGTGGGCCGTGGCGTTGCTGCAAAGGCCGTATCCCAGCAAGACGGCGTCGTACTCCCCCGCTTCCAGGGCATTGAGCCGCTCCTGCAGATCGGCACGCAGCACGTCCGGCTCGCTGTGCAGCCCCTTGTCCACAAGCTGTATGTCGATGACGTGAGGCGAAAAGGCCGCCACATAGTAGACCTGGCGAGCAAGCACCTCACAGGAGATGAGCAAAAGGCGCATCATCCGTCCTCCTCGCTATGGAACATCCTAATCCTCGTACACGCTGGCCGCTGCCGCCAGGCCCTCGTCCACGCGCTCATTCTTGAGCACATCCCCCAACGCGGAGAGGAGAAGCATGACGTTGGACTGCTGGGAGGCATAGCCCATCAATCCCACGCGCCAGGCGCGCCCCGCAAACTTTCCCAGGCCCCCGCCGATCTCGATGCCATACTCCTGCAGGAGTTTTCCCCGCACCGTCTGATCATCGGCCCCTTCGGGAATCATCACCGTGGTCAAGGAGGGCAGACGTATCTCGGGATCCTCGACGGCCAGCGGGAGCCCCATGGCCTCGAACCCGGCGATGAGGGCCTGCTGGTTCTCCACGTGGCGCGCATAGCGCGTCGGCAGCCCCTCCTCCCTGATCTCTAACAGGGCCTCACGCAGGGCATAGATCATATTGATCATACCCGTCTGGTGGTAGCCACGCTCGGGGCCCCAATAGCGCCAGATCTGGCCTATATCCAGATAGAAGCTCGGAACCGTCGTCTCGCGCGCCTCATAGGCCGCCACTGCCTCCGGGCCAAAGGTCATGGGCGAGAGGCTGGGGGGCGCTCCCAGGCATTTCTGCGTGCCGCTGTAGGCGATGTCGATGTTGCGTTCGTCCACTTTGACGGGCACACCGCCCAATGAGGTGACGCAGTCGACGAGGAAGAGGGCGCCGGCCTCGTGGGTCAGGGCGCTTATTTCGTCCAGGGGCTGCAGCACCCCCGTCGAGGTCTCGGCGTGCACGATGGCCACCACCTTGGGATCGACGGTCTGCAGCGCCTCCTCCACCTGCTCCGGCTGGATGGCCGTCCCCCATTCTGCGTCCACGCGGGTGACCTCCGCACCGCAGCGGGTGGCGACCTCCACCATGCGCTCGCCAAAGATGCCCAGCACGCAGATCAACACCGGGTCACCGGGCTCCAACATGTTGATGAAGGCGGACTCCATGCCCGCCATGCCCGTACCCGGGGCGCACACCGTCCACTCGTTCTCCGTGTCAAAAACCTCGCGCATCAGCTGCTGGGTCTCGTCCATCAGCTCCACGTATTCGGGATCCAGGTAGCCCAGGAGGGGCGTGGCGCAGGCCCGCAACACGCGGGGGGATATCTGGCTGGGTCCAGGCCCCAACAACAGACGGGGGGAGGGGTTCAACATTCCAAAGGGTTCAGTCATAAGCGTCGCTCCTTATCTTTTTTCAAAGAGAACACCATTTTTTGCAGGGATCTGCCTCTTCACCCACAGAAAGAGAAGAATGGATTCGGCAAAACCCCCTAAAGGATAGGTCAAAATGGCAAGCGGGGCAAGTGTCCCGTGACACGGAACGAGGAATACGGCGCGGCCGCCCATCCCATTTGACAGGAAGATTGTGGAGCACATAATCAATCGAGGTATATTCGATCTGAGAAAGGACAGCGTATGGATCGTGCACGCATCGGCATCATCGGCGTTGGTTGGTGGGGCACCGTGGGACATCTGGCCCCCCTGAGCCATGACGAAAGGGCGGACGTGATAGCCGTCTTTAGTCGCACGGAAGAGAAGGCAAGGGACCGCGCCGAACGTTACGGTGTACCAAATTACTACACCGATTATCGAGCCCTCATCGACGAATGTGACCTGGACGGCGTCATCATCGCCACCACACCCAACGTGCACTATGAGCAGGCACGCTATGCCCTGGAACACGGCCTGCACGTGCTCATGGAAAAGCCCTTTGTCCTTCAGTCAGAGCATGCCGAGGAGCTGGAACGCCTGGCCAAAGAGCGGGGACTGTTGCTCTCCGTATGTCACCCCGTGCTCTTTCATCCCTGGATGCGGGAGGCGCGCGAGCGACTGAGGGAGAATGTCCTTGGCGAGATCCTCATGGTCTCGGCCCTCTTTTCGCAGCGCGTGTACGATCTCTACCGTGGCGACGTGTCCGCCGCCTTTGATGAGCGAGGGGGAGAGGGCTATCCGCGGCCCAACCGGACCTCGTACTCCGACCCCTCCATCGTTGGCGGCGGAGAGGGACACACCCAGGCCTCCCACCTGACGGGCAGCGTGCTCTGGCTTACAGAACTCGCACCGGTGAGCGTCTATGCGCAGATGAACTCCCTGGACGTAAAAGTCGACGTGGTGGACGCCATCCTGGTGCGCTTTGACAACGGGGCCCTGTGCACCTTGACGGCCAACGGGCTCCTGCCCAAGGGCGTCAGCTCCAGCCACATCCAGATCCAGGGCAAGAAGGGCATATTCGCCATGGACACCCTGAATGGCTCGGCCCTCCTGCATCTAGATGCTGAAAAGGGGCCTCAGCCTTTCAAAGAGCCCGCGTCCCTCGAGACGCGCCCGGCCCCCCCGCGCAATTTTGTGCGCGCCATACTGGGAGAGGAGCCCCTCCACGCGGATATGCGGGTGGCCGTCGATGAGGTCAGGATTCTGGACGCTGCCTACAGATCGGCGGAAAGCGGAGAGGCCATCCAACTCTGAACTGTTATGAAGGAAGGAGATAGCAATGCAGATCGAGTTCCTGGGAGCCACGCGCAGCGTCACCGGCTCCATGCACCTGCTGCACATAAATAGCAGCCGCATACTCCTGGAATGCGGCATCTTTCACGGCCATCGCGAGGAGGCGTTTCACCGCAATCGCAACTTGCCCTTTGATGCCAGCGAGATAGACACCCTTGTGCTCTCGCATGCCCACATCGATCACAGCGGCAATATCCCCAATCTGGTCAAATCGGGATTTGAAGGCAACATCTATACCACCTCGGCCAGCAGAGACCTTTGTAGCATCATGCTGCGCGACTCGGGCTATATCATGGAACAGGACGTGGCCTATCTCAATAAAAAGCGACGCCGACGGCACGAACCACCCCTGGAGCCGATCTACACGGTTCAGGACGCCATGAACAGCCTCAAATACTTTGTGAGCATCAGCTATGAGCGGCCCATCTTTATCGCCCCCGGCGTACAACTCACCTTCTATGATGCCGGCCACATCCTGGGCTCCGCCCTGTGCGCCCTCGATATCGCCGATGATGGGCGCGATTACCGTCTGCTCTTCACAGGGGACGTGGGACGCAAAGATCTGCCCATCCTTCGCGACCCACAGACGGTGCCCGACGTAGACTATCTCATGATCGAGAGCACATACGGCACGCGGCTGCACGGGACGCTGGAGGAGGCGGACGAATTCCTGGCGCACACAGTACGCGAGACCTGCCAGCGCGGCGGCAAGGTTATCATTCCCGCCTTTTCTGTGGGGCGCACCCAGGAGATTGTCTACGCCCTTCACCGCCTCAGCCGCGCCAAAAGGATCCCCGACATTCCCATCTTTGTGGATTCGCCCCTGGCCATCAACGCCACAGAGATATTTCGCCTGCATCCCGAGTACTATGACGCGGAAACCCACGCATTCATGCACAAGTACCGGGATCCCTTTGGCTTCGATCAGTTGCACTATACGCGGCGCGCATCGCAGAGCAAGGCCCTCAACACGCGGCACGAATCCATGATCATCATCAGCGCCTCGGGAATGTGCGAAGCGGGCCGCATACTCCACCATCTAAAAAATAATATCGAGGACAGCCGTAATACCGTGCTCTTTGTCGGGTTTCAGGCCGAGCACACCCTGGGCAGACGTATACAAGAGGGACAAAAGAGGGCGCGCATCTTTGACCAGGAGTACGATGTGCGGGCCCAGGTGGAGAGCATCACCGGCTACAGTGCCCACGCCGACCGCGCCGAACTGCTGGACTATGTGCGAGGTCTTGATCCTTACAGGCTGCGAGAGGCGTTCGTGATACACGGAGAAGAGGACGCCGCCCTGGCCTTTGCGGACGCCCTGCAAGAGATGGGAGTGCGCAAAACAAAAGTGCCCGTACGGGGCGAAAAGGCGACCATCTGAAGGATATCCTCTCTCTAATAGGGATGAGGATCGGGGGACAAGAGTTCGCCCTGTCTCGCCGTATCCAGAGGGTAGCCCACCACATAGCGCCAGGGCTCGCTCGATTCCTGAGCCACCAGCCACAGCGCCGATACGCGAAAGGTAATCTGGGGAATGCGGTCCGCTGCAGTGCGAAAGAACTGTGCCAGTTCTCGGTCCGTCAAGGCGAGGCCGAGGGTGATGTGGGGCAGATAGGGCCCCCTGCTTTCCTCCAAAAACTCGACATCGGCAAAGGCGATATGTTCGCGCGTCGCCTCCAAGAGTTCCTCGTGCAGAGCGACGAGCCGATGGGAATCGGCGAGGCGGAGATAGATCACGTTATCGTCCCTCTTTTCAAAGGCGCCCAGGCCCGTGACAGAGACGAGAAAAGGTCGCCAGCGGCGGCACACCTCCTGAACGGCACGCGAAAAGGCCGTGTGATCCTGCTCCTCAGGCAGGTAAAAAGGCCCCAACAACGTGATATGGTATCCCATGGTGGGTTTAGTGGTACCAAGGGGAATCAGAAAATCATCTTCGATGGCCACCTCTATGGGCCGGGGCACCCGCACCACCAGGGCATAGCGTGCCCTATCAGAAAAATATTCCACAAACCACCTCGCGCCACCACCTCCCGATCACTCTGATTGTGGACCAAGGGACCGCCTGTGTCCATCCACACAGAGGACATATACAACTACAACATCCAAAAAGGAGCATGCCCATCCCTCACCCAGCGTCGCAATACGCGCAAGGCGGCATTGGCACGCCTTCGGAGGGTTGCCGAGGGCTGCAAGGCCTCGAACTCGTCCCTATCGAGAACCACCTGTCGGCCATCGGGCAGCACCAACAGGTCAAGGGCCGCATCCTGCCAGGCTATCCGCTCCGTGCCGATCCGAACGTCCGTCGTGACGTTGCAGTACCATCCCTGGAGGACACCCACATCACTGTACATCTGCATGATGTTGAAATCCCCGTGGGCATAGTAGAACTCTATAAATATATCGCCCTGTCTTATGCAAAAAAAGCCCAGATCATGGGGCGTGGGGTCCTTCCATACGGCGCGCACGGCCACGACGTGGGGATCGGCATACAACACCCGACCGGGATAGCTGATCACGGCGCGGCCCTCATGATCCAGCTTGGTGACGACGACCTCGCGCGACGGATTCATCATCTCCTGGCCATCTGAAGCATATCAAGCCTAGGGACAATCCTCCCCGCCCTGCGCCTCGGGCAGGGGACAGGCATTGGAGACGGTGATAGTCATCACGGCCAATCCCGATCCTGTGACGCGGGCAAAGGCCTCCTGCAAAGCAGCAAAAACCTCTTCCGCGTCCCCCCAGACCACCGTACTCATGCTGCCCATGCGATAGGGTAATCTCCGCTCGGACAGCACATCCAACACCTCATGAACGGGAGAACCATAGTCCTCCTGTCCCAAAGGGTAAAGGCTGATCTGCGCACTGATCTCGTTCATTTGTCGATCCTCCCCACCAACAGGGCGCCACGCCCCTTGCAAAAGGTTTGGCCGAGCCTCTCAAAAAGAGACGCCAGGCGTGCCCCGCGCCCCGAGGGCCCGAAAAAGACGGCGCTGTTCCAACGCACGGGACCGTAGGCGCCCAACAGATCCAGGAATTCCTTTGGCGTATGAAAACGCGCACGATGAAAGGGACCGTCCTGCTGTTGCCGGTACATGGCCGCCCACGGACTCTGGGCGTTGAGCACGCCCACGACCACCCGCCCCCCGGGGGCAGTGACGCGGTACATCTCGGCTACGGCGAGGGCGGGGTCGCGCACGAATTCCAGTACCGTCACAGAGAGCACGAGATCAAAAACGTCCTCGGGAAAGGGCAGCGACGCAACCTGACAGTATCGCCAGTCCAGGGAGGGGTCCTTTGCCCGGGCCTCTTCTAGCATGGGTTCCGAACTATCACAGCCGGTGACCTCCAATCCATGCGCAGCCAGGTCGAGGGCAAAATGTCCCGTGCCTGTGCCCACGTCGAGGGCCCGCTCGCCCGCCTGGGGACGTGCCAGGCGATGGATGAGAGCCTTTTCATAGCGATCTGCCAGGCTCCCCAGCGGGGTCTCATACCATCGATCATAACCCGCCGCCATCTCCTCATCCCGAAAGGGGTTGTGATGCGTGTTGCTCATCATACGCTTCCTCTTCTCATCGCCACATCACCGAGATCACGCGCGTCCACTCTCACTATACCCCGATAGGGAAGGGGAGGCAAAAGGGCCGGCATCGACGTTGCGTCACGGAGCAACCTGGTGTTATACTGGTGATGTGATGGGTATGAAACTGTCCGGGATATGGAACAAAAAGGAGAGGCGTACAAAAATGCACCCACTCTATGCAAAAGCCCAGGATACCGTGGACGCACTAAGGGAAGAAAGGCTAAAGGTCGTACGTATCTCAACAGAGTTAGCACAGGCGGAATACGCTCTTTGTCTGGCGCAGGCCAGAGTAGAACGAGGGCTTATCAAGCAAGTGGGTGGCGAAAGTGCACTTGCACCCACGGTAAGCGATCGCACACGGATATTTACCCTTGCTTTGGACGCCGATGAGGACTATGAGGAACAACGCACGCGCCGCGACGCCCTCGAGGCAAAACTGGGGGAAGCCAAGACCGAGGTGGCGTCCCTGCGCGACAGATTGAACGTCATGTTGGCCGCTATGCGCACGACGGCAGATGACGTACAATAACAGGAGCACCTGCATGAAACGTTGGATACAGGAGCAAGGGGAACGCCTGCCCGTGACCGCCGCGTACGACGTGGTGGTCGTGGGCGGCGGGATCGCGGGCGTCGCCGCCGCCCTGGCCGCAGCGCGTGCTGGTGGCAGCGTCGCCTTGGTGGAAAAGGCCTATGCCCTGGGCGGCCTGGCCACCCTGGGAAACGTGAACGTTTACCTCCCCCTTTGCGACGGGAGGGGACACCAGGTCATCGAAGGTCTGGGCGAGGAACTACTCAAAGCGTCCATCGAGGACGGCTATGACGAGATACCGGCGTGCTGGCGACCCGGGGGCGATCCGCAAGAACGCCTGGAGCACCGCTATCGAGTGCGTTTCAACCCCGCATCCCTCATCCTGCTCCTGGAAGAACTCATCCTGAAGGAAGGCATCGACCTCTACTATGACACCCGCTTCTGCGACGTCGCCCTGCAAGGGGGACGCATCGGGGCCCTCATCGTGGAGAACAAGGGCGGACGCTCCGCCATGACCTCCCGAACCGTCGTGGACGCCTCTGGCGATGCCGATGTCTGCGCCCGGGCGGGGGAAGACACGGTGTCACTGGCCACCAACGTGCGCGCGGGCTGGTTCTTTTACACACGCGGTGGAGAGGTCGAGCGCGTGTCCCTGACAAAGCCCTACGATCCCTACGGCCAGGAGGTTCAGAACGGGGGACGGGGATACGCTGGCGACAGGCCCGAGGATGTCACCGCCCAGGTCATCGACACACGCCGGCTGATCCGACAACGCCTGGAGAAACTGCGACAGACGTCCGACGGGGAAACGATCCGTCCCTTTCTGCTGCCCACCATTCCCGGATTCCGGATGACCCGCCGCCTCAAGGGGGAGATAGAACTCGGAGAGGAGCACGAGCGCCACATCTTTTTCGACAGCGTGGGCATGACGGGAGACTGGCGCAAGGCGGGTCCCGTCTACTATATTCCGCTGCGGGCCCTGGCGGCGCCCCACGTGCCCAATCTGATCACCGCCGGGCGATGTATCTCCTCCGCGTCGGCCTGGGACATCACCCGCGTCATCCCCACCTGTGCCGTCACCGGCCAGGCTGCGGGCACGGCCGCCGCGCTGGCAAGCTGTATGGCATCGCCGTCCTTTGCAGATATGGAGATCGAAACCCTGCAGGCACACCTGCGGCAGCAGGGCGTCCCGCTCAAAAAGCGCGTACCACGGCAAACGGCGACAGAACGACCTGAAAAAGAGAACAGCCCAAACTAGTCGGTGCAATGCGTTGGCCTCAACTACCAGGCTCAACAGATCCGTCTTTTGTTCCGATATATCCAGTTCCACAGAAAGGAAGCGGTTGTGCGCATCTGTGTCTATTGCTCTTCGAGTTCCGCCGTCGATAAAGTATATCATGAGGCGGCGGATGCCTTTGGAAGGCTTTTGGCCCGGCGGGGACATTCGCTGGTCTATGGCGGCGGGCGCGTGGGGTTGATGGGCGAATTGGCCCGGGCGGTCAAAGAAGAAGGGGGGCACATCGTGGGCGTCATCCCCCGAAGACTTGAGGAGTTCGATTTGGCCTACCAGGAAGTTGATGAGATTATCGTCACCGAATCCATGGCCGAGCGCAAACACGTCATGGAGCAGCGCGCCCAGGCCTATGTGGTCCTGCCCGGCGGATTTGGCACCCTGGAGGAGATGGCCCAGGCACTCACCCTCAAGCAACTAAAGTATATTCGCGGGGCCATGGTGCTGCTCAACGTGGACGAGTTTTACGATCCCCTGCTGGCATATTTCGAGCAACTCTACGAAAAGAAGTTTGCCAGGCCCATCCATCGCCAACTGTATCACGTGGCGGATACACCGGCAGCGGCCTTGGACTATATCGAGAATTACAGACACAGACCACTCCCCGAAAAGTGGTTCCTGGGAGGTAAATCTACGCAGTAGAACGGGGGGAACCCAGCCGCCGTCGCACGGCTGCTCGCAGAGTATCCAACTCTTCCATACGCAGCAGGCGGGCCCCGACCAGATATCCCCCGCCCGCCAGTCCCGTGCAGAGGATCACAAGAAGGGCCTCTCCCACTGTGCCAGAAGGCACCCGCCCGGCTAGAAAAAGATGACCCCCATGCCCCAGGACGGCCAGGGGCAGCGAGGCGGCCAACGCCTTGGCCGTCGTGTGGGCCACGCCATAGCCCAATAATCCCTCAAAGCGGCGGCCAAAGACGAAAAGCATGATCAGGGCATGACTGGTTAGCTGCACGGCGTTGGCGGCCACCAGTCCCAGAAATCCGAGGTCGAGCAAAAAGGCCAGCGTGGGACCAACGAGCAGATAGATACCCACGCCAATGATGCCCACGACAACGGGGGTCATAGTGTCCTTTTGGGCGTAAAAAGCAAAGACGAGGGGAAGATCGATGGCCGCAAAGGGTAATCCCGGCAAATAGTACCTCAGGGCCCACCAACTCTGCAGGGTATCCGTCGGAGTGAACTGGCCACGCTCAAAGATCAGCCGGATGATGGGTTGACCCAACACAAAAAGACCGACGGTGGCAGGAATGATGATCACCAGCACGAGACGCAGCCCCCGGCTCAGGGTGCGTTTGAAACGCTCCAATTCCTGCTCCGCATCGATGCGCGAAAGGGCAGGCAGTACGGCCAGCGAGATGGCCATGGAGACCAATCCCAGGGGAAGTTGTATCAAAAAGGTCGCCTTTGTCATCCACGTTATGGCCTCCTCTGCGGTGCGCGAGGCCAGATTACGATCGATGATGATACCCACGTTCTGGACGACGATGCTCAACACCACCGGCGCATAAAGCTTGAGGATACGATGCACCACGGGATGACGCCACCGCAAGCGCAGGGAAAGGTGAGCACCACGCAGGGCGGGCAACTGCACCAGAAGCTGCATTGTGGCGGCCACCAATATCCCCACACTCAGACTGGCGATATCCAGCCTGCCCGCCAAGAGGACCACGGCGACGATGACCCCCAAATTATGCGCCGGAGCGCCCATGGCGGGCGACAGAAAATGCCCTCGCGCATAGTGATAGGCCTGGAGAATCCCCGAGAGACCATAGACGAGAATGGCGGGGACCATGATGCGCACCAACGTGGTGGCCGTAGCCAACAACGGGGTATCGAAACCGCCTAGCAACAGCGACGCGACCCATGGTGCCACAAGTTCCAAAAAGACGACCACGACGACGAGCACCACGCTGCCCAGGCTCAGGAGGATGGAGAGGACACGGTCCAGTTCTTCCTTTCCCTCCTCAGTGGCGTATTCGCTGAGCACGGGCACCAGGGCCGCGCTCAGCATGCCGCCGATGAGCAGTTCGTAGACCATCTTGGGCACACTGCTGACGGCATCGAAGGCACTGGTTCCCCCAGTGGCCCCAAAGGTACCCGAGATCACGGCCTCCCGTATCAACCCCAGAACGCGGCTGGCCACGTTCCCCAGGGAGTTGATGCCCGCCGCCCGGGCGATGCCCGTAAAGGCCCGCCCATGACCGACAGCCTCCTCGGTCGAATCAGAAGAGGAGGAAGGGGACATGGACGCAACCTCTGGCGTGGCCGATTCTGTCAAAAATTACTCCTTACAAAGTCACCCTCGCGAACAGTCAAAAGATGCTACCCCCGGATCGCGAAAACTGAGCGAGGCGGAAGAGATACTCCCATCTTCGCCTCGCTCGCAGGGACACACGAAAAAGGATAAAGGCTCTTTAGCCCGCCATGATCTCTTCCAGGGCGTCGAACACCTCGTCCAGCTCTTCCTCGGTGACGTACCCCATGTGCCCGATGCGAATCATATCCACGTCGGGAT
This sequence comes from Anaerolineae bacterium, assembly GCA_041685915.1. GTDB lineage: Bacteria > Chloroflexota > Anaerolineae > UBA1429 > UBA1429 > JAWLEV01. The sequence goes on from JAWLEV010000026.1 coordinate 12,331, forward strand.
CCTTGCTGGCCCCGCACAAGATATCGTAACCGGTGCGCAGTTCCGCCAGGACCTCGGCCGTATCCATACCCTCTTTCAGTGTCACGGCGGTGACCGTGTTGGAGCGATGCCCCTCTTCGGCATAGAGTCCGAGCCCTACCTCGAGGGCGCGCTGGCGACAAAAGTCACCGATGCGCTGGTGGCGAGCCGCGATGGCCTCCACCCCCTCCTCCAGCATATTTTTCAGGCTGACACGCAGGCCGTACAGGGCGGCCACGTTGGGTGTGGTTGGCGTCTGATGGCGCGCGGCATACCTCCGCATCAACCCAAGATCAAAGTAATAGCGCGGCATCTCGGCCTCCTCATAGGCCTCCCAGGCACGCTCGCTAAAGCTGATCATGGCCAGACCAGGAGGGGCCATCCACGCTTTCTGCGAGCCACTGACCACCACGTCGCACCCCCAGGCATCGGTCTGCAACCGGATGGCCCCCAACCCACTGATGGCATCCACCAGGATGAGGGGTGCGGGTTCCGCAGCGCGGCGGACGGCCTCGCAGAGGGCTTCCAGGTCATTGGTGACGCCGGTGGAGGTCTCGTTCTGTGTCAACAGCACGGCAGCATAGGGGCCCTCTTGGGCGATCCTTTGTTCCACAGCGGCCGGATCCGCGGCCTGGCCCATGGGGAAGGTCAGGCGCGTCACGTCGGCACCATAGGCGTCGGCGATCTTGGCAAAACGCTCGCCAAACACACCCACACTCACGGCGAGGACGGGATCGCCGGGCGAAAGCGTATTGACCACCGCCGCTTCCATACCTCCTGTGCCGGACGAGGTGAGGATGTAGAGATCGTTCTCCGTCTCAAAGAACGTCTTCAACCCCGCGGTGATCTCGGCAAACATCTCTTCAAAGGCGGGGCTACGGTGGCCGATCATCTGCTGTCCCACGGCGTCTATCACGTCGGGGGGAAGGGGTGTCGGGCCAGGAATACGAAGGTTCATTTGGCCTCCTTATATATGATGAATACTATCGTCTTCCTTAGACGTGAATGCGCCCTTGCACATCGTCCGTTACATTTTACTCCGCACAGGCTTCTAATACCAAATGATGCCGTTCGCCCACAGGAGGTAGACCTGCTCCGCCGAGCGAAATCGCGTTGACACCCCCTGGCAGGGGTGGTATCATATCCTCGTCACAAACGAATCGATGACGTTAGGAAGCGGGTATGCCATGCTTAAAGAGAGCTGGACACCAAGGAATATCTATCTCTACCTGGTCTGCCTGATCACCCTGATCATGGTCATCTTTGCCACAACCAACACCGTGCGGGCGCTGGTGGAACTGGTCTACCCCGATCCCCAGAGCGAGATAATCTATCCGTACGAGGCGCCTCCCGAGGAAAGAACGGAGATGGACGAAGAAAGATTAGCGGAACAGCGCGAGGCGCGTAGGCGTGCGGACCGACGACGCTCGATCCTTAAGCTGGTTGGGGGTGCCACCCTGCTGCTGATAGCGGCTCCCCTTTACATCTACCACTGGCAAAAGATAGAGCGAGGCGGGAAAAATAAGAGCCCCTGAGAGACATGATGTTCCCAAAGCCTCGGCTCGCTTCATACGACATTCAAGCCCATAAGCACGCCCATGACTATAAAAGAAGCGGCCGAGAGTTTGAGCAGGAGCCTCTCAGGTATCCACCTGCGCATCTGGCGTCCCACGACGACGCCCAGGGCCGTGATCCCCGTCAGGGCCAGCGCACCCCCCGCAAACACGGCCCAAGGTGCGGGCCGTTTGCTGGCCAGGCCCATCACGGCGAGTTGGGTCTTGTCTCCCAACTCGGCAAAAAAGAGCAGTCCCAGAGTACTCACAAACGCCTTCCCATGCCACAGGGCGCGGCGACCTTTGGGTAAAGGGGCGTCCGCACACCGCTCCTCCATCGTCGCCCCATCCTCACACTGGATCGACTCCCGCCACAACAGGATTCCCATGACCACAAAAAGTCCAGCCGCTATCGCGCGAATCACATCCTGCGGAATCACACTGCTCAACGCCTGACCGCCCCCCACGCCCAGAGCGGTGACGCCGGTCAGGGCCGTGCTGGCCCCCAGGAACACGGGCAATCCTCGACGATACTTGCAGGTCTGCGTGATCACCGCCAGTTGGGTCTTGTCGCCCAATTCGGCCACAAATACCAGAAAAAGGGTCGAGAGGAATGTATCCCAGGACATATGCTCCCACTTTTGCTACATGAAAACGCCATTATAGCATAAAATACAAGCGTCCATTCTACCACGTGGGTTGAAAAGCCACGAATCGACGAGATAGATTCCCTTCAAAAGCCCGGAAAATCTCCAAAGGCCTCGGCGGGGTCATCGGTGAGCACCATGGGCTGGTAAAGCATGGCATCGTCAGCGTTGATGAGCCTTCCCGAAGGCGCGCTTTCGGAGGGTGGCATCAGGTACAGGTTGCCGCTGGCCGGCGGGAGTTCCAGGGGATAATCCGTATGCAGGGAACCGTCGCGCTCTACCCGCTCCCATTCAGCAGCCTCAAAATCCATGGATTCGGCAGCAACCTTGGCCATATACTTCAAAGCCTCCTCCGCTTCTTCCTCGACGCCGCGTGCGATCAGGTTACGCTGCTCGCCGGGATCGTGCGCCAGGTCGAAGAACAGGGGCGGCGCGTCGCGAAAACGCACATACTTGTACTGGCGCCAGCGGATCATGCGAAACTCGGTACCCTCGCCCCAGCGTGGGTTCAGAGCATCGCAAAAGATGGGGCGCTCTTCTGGCGTGGCCTCGCCCCGCACCACGTCGCTCAGATCCGTGCCGTCCAGATCGGCCGGGGGCTCCACGCCGGCAAAGGCGCACAGGGTGGGGAACAGATCGTACAGGCCGACGGGCGTGCGGCATCGGCGGGCGGGTTTTTCACCACGCCGCTGTTCGGGCAGGGATACGATCAGGGGCACGCGAGTGCAGGCCTCGTACCAGCCGTTCTTCCACCACACGCCATGCTCCCCCGCCATCTCACCGTGATCGCTAGTATAGACGATGATGGTATTGTCGAGGAGACCGTCGGCCTCGAGGCGCAAGAACAGATCGCCAAGCACCTCATCGAGGTAACTGACATTGGCAAAGTAGGCGGCGCGGGCACGCATCATCTCCTCGTGGGAGATGGCGTCGGCCTCAAAGCCCTCGCGCATGCCCACGCTCATGGGATGATCGTAGGCGTCCCCCGCCGCCGGCACCCGGGGTTCGGTGACGCCGTGGGGCCAGTAGCGCGCAAAGTGGCGCCCGGGCGCGGTCAAGGGGAAATGGGGGCGACTGAACGAGGCGCAGAGAAACCAGGGCTTGTCCCCCTGGGCGTCATGCTCCCGCAGCCAGGCCACCGTCTCGTGGGTCACCACCTCATCCTGAATCAGACTCTCGGGAACCTGGGTGATGCCCACATGTTTGGTGCGGCCACGCATTCTGTTGGTCTTTGTATCGATCAGGGGCTCATCCTGGTGACCCGTACGTCCGGTCAGGTCACCATAGGGGCGGTGCTGAAAGCCCACAAACTGCCGATTGCCCCCCAGGTGCATCTTGCCCACCAGGCAGGTCTCGTAGCCATTCTCCGCCAGTACCCCCAGCAGCGTCTCCAGTTCCGGGCGCAGCACGCTGTTGTTGTACCATGCGCCGCACTTGCGCACCTCCTTGCCCGTCAACTGGCAGATACGCGAGGGCGTGCAGAGGGGCATCTGGCAGTAGGTGTCGGTGAAGACGGTTCCCTCAGACGCCAGACAATCAAAGGTCGGCGTGTGGGCCGGCTCGCCCCCCTTCTCAACGGATACGTGGCCCATAAAGCGAAAACTGTGTTCGTCGCTCATCAGATAGAGAATGTTAGGACGATCCATGTCACCTCCTCGGCGGGCACGATTGCCCCGCTCTAAAATCGGTACGTCGTCTCATAGAGTAGCGCGCTGCAAGTGGCCAGGAGCCCCGATCGAACATACCGATTGTGTTCCTCTCGATTCGCTAATCGTTTTCAAGAATCGACTCCCACAGTTCCGGATCAAAGGGGGCCCGCCTTCCAGGACAATTCTGGCGGTGGCAGAGCTGACAACTGCGAAAGTCCTTTTCCGTGGGAAAGAGGATGCCCGACACACTCTTGTTAGGCACCATGAGGAACGAATCGGTCAGTTCTACGCCTACCTTGGCCTCCACGTCGCCCAAAAGGCGGAACAGTTGGCGTTGCTCCCGGATGGGCCACACGGTGGCGTCCGCCGACCCCGGACTCATATAAGCTACCTTGCCCAGGCGATAGCGGGTCTTTATATGGTCCGTCAGATACTTGCGGGCAGCAGTTAGCAGATCGGCCTTGATGGCATCCCACCAAAAGGCCTTGAGCATATCCCCCGACGAGGGAGCGGCCTCATCGACCTCGCGACCGCAGGTGGCCACATAGGCAAAGACGCGGTGCACGGAATCCAGGTTCATCCGCAGTGGCCGGCTGGTAAAGGTCACGCCGTCGATCTCCACCTCATCGTCCCCCACGATCTCGACGTAGGCCTCCCTGTACATGGCCTTGGGCCTCGCACATTCGGCAGCCACGCGAAGGAGATCGCGGAATTCCTCCGCTGCATCGGACCTTGGTGTGATATGTAATCGCTCCATCAGCGATTCGGCGTCCAGAGAGAAGGGGATGTCATCAAGTACGGTCATAGTGGCTCCTTTGGGTAAGGGGGACTGTGAGCAGAGAGAGCATTCAATCCGAGCAGAAGAAAGGTCTGGATTCATATGCGATCCGGCTCTCTCTATGGACGTATCGATCCCCTTGAGGAATCCTCGGGTTTCCCCAATGGGCCTAACAGGAATCATCTCAATACGATTGTCATAAAGGATCATTCGAACCTTCTATCCGGGTTCTACCGGCAGCGACTCACGGATAGAACTCGGGATTACGACTTGATATTTTGTGGAGATCGTCACGGTCTCCATACGCTCACTCCATCGATAGGTATATCACAATACATATAACCATTCTGTCACAATATCGTTCTACAGACAATTCGAACCATGTCTCACAAACTCACACCCATCTCGTCGAGTCTATCCTGGATCAAACGATAATCCAGTTGCCGGGGCAGCGTATCTCGCTCGGCACACAGGGCGGCGGCCACGCCGGCGGCCTGCCCGATGGAGATCATGTTGCCCATGCTCTTGCCGCCATAATGTCCCAGCATCGTCGCCGAACTGCAGCGTCCGGCGACCAGCAGCCCCTCCACCTCCTTGGGCAGCAGGGAGCGATAGGGAAATAGGGCCCCCTGTTTTATGCCCGTGTAGGGGCGCTGCTCTCCGACGGGATCGCTGCCCCCATACTTGCTAGCCACGGCATCCTCGAAATCGGTGCCCTCCATGACGTCGTCGCCGTCGAACTGGTACTCGCCCACCAGGCGACGCGTGTCCCGCGCCATGGCATAGCCGCCGGTGCGCATCAGGTAGACGTCCTCCAGCCCCGGTAGCTCCTTCTCGCGACAGAAGCGCACAAAGGCCAGCGCCTGATCGATGGCCATCTTTTCCACCAGGGTTCGCGTGGCGCTCTTGGAGCAATCCAGCTGCAAATCCCGCGACGTGCCGTTGTTGATGGAGACGACGCCGGGGATGGTGGTCCTGTAAAAGGCCATCCATCCAGGGAGATCGTAGCCCCGTTCCCGATGGTCTGCCAAAAGCTCGTTGAACGACGCATATCGATGCCGATCCAGGTCAAGGTCGCCGTCCAGCCAGGCGAAGAGGCGATCCGTGTCCACGTTGCCGACGGCCCAGGCCACGGTCACGGGCGGACGCCAGCCCGTCTCCTCATCGCCCGCCGTTTCCATCTCGCAGCCCGCACAATAGGCCACGTCGCCGTCGCCGGTAGCATCGATGATGGTCTTGCCCCGGTAGGTCACGCGTCCCTCTTTGGCACCGACCACAACGCCCGTCACCGTGTCGTCCTCCTTTACCACGTCAACCACGGGACTGTAGAGCTGGTAGTCGATGTCATAGCGCTCAAAGAGGTCAAAGATCACCTTCTTCAGGTATTCGGGATGGACGTTCAGGTTGCCGCCGCTGCCGGGAATATCCTCCCTGCGCCTGCCCAGCACGGAGGCGTCCTCGCCCCAGCCGCGTATGGCATCGATAAGGACAGTATGCACGCCGCCGCGATCCGTCTCCTCGTTGTCCTTGAAGAGAAAGTTGATCTCCATCCACATGGCCGCCGTCGCCGTGCCGCCGAACTGGCTGCGCGCCTCGAGCACCAGGGTGCGCGCGCCGTTCATGGCCGCCGCCAACGCGGCGCCAAGGCCCCCCGGCCCGCCCCCAGCCACTATCACGTCGTATACGATATCCTCCCTGGGACTTTGCGGGTAAAGGCCGTTCTCCGCGTTCATCCTCTCCTCCCTACAAACGACATCCAGAATTTGCCATACCGCTTCCCTGTGGACTGTAGACCATCGTCGAGGATGCGTCAAGTGAAAAATGATATCATGGATCACCACGCTGCATCAGATGGACCTCACTGGCAGACCACGCACCACCACTCATCGGGAAGATCATCTGGGGCTTTTTGACAACCCTCCCTCCTTGTGATAGAATTTCTTCCGAGTTTTCTTTTGGAAACAATAGAATGATAGTCGCCTAATATCGGATTGTGTATCCGGCAGCGGGGGACCCGTTTTGAAGGGCGAGTGGGTTTCTGTTTATCTTGGAAGCCTTAGGGCTATTGCCTTTTCGGTCCGAGTCCATCAGCTAACCTCGTCGGCGTGAGAAAAGGACACCAGCATGACGCATGGTGTCCCCTTTTTTTGCTTGTAAGGGGCATTGCACCATGAGCGAATGCCTGGATATTTTTTTCTCTCTCTGAGGAGGTTACACACATGAAAAAGGACGACGATGGCGACAGTCCCATACTGACGGCTCAACTCCCCATGGCCGTGGTGGACGTACTTGGAAAGCACGGCAGCAGTCCGGACCGAGTAACGCTGGCTATCCCCTCCGATCTGGGGCCGGACGGCGAGTTCGGCGAACAGTGGCTGATCATCGACGACGAGAATCTGTGGGTCATCAACCCGGCCGACGAAAAAGATCCCCTACGCTACATCTTTACCCTGGACGAAATCGTGGATGCCAAGGTTGAGCGTTGCGTGGGCAACGCCCTCCTGGAGGTGACCGTACGCGGCGCCTATGGCATGCCCGAGCATCCCCAGGTTTTGCTTCACTACTCCAGCGAGTTAACCGACAAGTTCGGACACGTGGCCCACTATCTACGTCGACGGGCCAAAGAGGGACCGGATGTCCCCGTACCGGATCCCGACGAGGACGCCAACCGCTGCATGGTCTGTGGCCGGCACCTGCCCGGCGGATCGGCCAGCGTCTGCCCCAAATGTATGCAGCGGGGCAAGATCTTTAAGCGACTTATGCAAGAGGCCCGGCCCTACTGGGGCAGGCTCGCCGTGATCGTGGGGCTGCTTCTCCTGGGCACGGGGCTCGATCTGACGCCCCCCTATCTGACGCGCATCCTGATCGATGACGTCCTACAGGCCGGTGGCCAAGAAGGACTCTTGCTCTGGGTGGTGCTGGGCTTATTGGGCGTGCGCATCATGCGTACCCTCACCACCATCTTTATTCGCACCCTGCGCATCAACATAAGCGCTCGCTTTACAGCGGGGCTTCGCGAGAAACTCTTTGACCACGTGGCAGAGCTGCCCATCGACTATTTCGACAAGAACCATACAGGACGCCTGATGACGCGCATCAACACCGACACGCGAGAACTTCAGGGGCTTTTCCAACAGATCAGCGTCTTTGCCCTGAATATCATGAAGGTGCTGGGTATCGGGATCATCCTCTTTAGTATGGCGCCCGAGTTGGGGCTGTACGTCCTTATCCCCACGCCCTTTGTCATGCTGGCGGCCTACTTTTACCATCGCTACATGCGGCCCTACTTTGAGCGTGTATGGAGCGCGCGGTGGCGACTGAACTCCATGTTGAATACCTTCCTGTCGGGCGTGCGGGTGGTGAGGGCCTTTGGCCAGGAGGCGCGAGAGCGGGAGCGCTACCAAGATCGCAACCAGACCATGTTAAACAACCGACTTCAGGTCGATCTGGCCTGGGGCAAGTTCTTCCCTCTCATCTCCTTCGCCTTCTCTGCCGGCGGGCTCATCATCTGGTATGCGGGAGGACAGGCCGTCCTGGCTGAACGCATCACCCTGGGCACGCTGATGGCCTTTGTGGGCTATTTGGGCATGTTCTACGGTCCTTTATCGGCCCTCACAGAGGTCAGCCAGACCATGAACCGCTTCCTCACCATCTCTCAACGCATGTTCGAAATGCTGGATGAGGAGCCGCAGCCCAAGCCGGCCCATCCCGTGCAAACGGGCACGTTGGAAGGTGAGATTGTGCTCGACAACGTGACCTTTGGCTACGATCCCTACTATCCCGTGATCGAGGAACTCTCCTTTACCATCGAGCCCGGTGAGTTGGTGGGCATCGTGGGGCATAGCGGCGCGGGCAAGACCACACTGATCAACCTGATCTGCCGCTTTTACGACGTGGACGAGGGGGCCATCCGCATCGATGGAGTGGATATCCGTGATCTGTCCATGAAGGAGATACGCCAGCAGGTGGGCCTTGTACTCCAGGATCCCTATCTTTTCCATGGCACACTGCGAGAGAATATCGCTTACGGTCGGCCCGACGCCACGCGCGAGGAGATCATCGCCGCGGCCAAGGCGGCCAATGCCCACGAGTTTATCAGCATGATGCCCGAAGGGTACAACACCATCGTGGGCAAGGGAGGTTCCGGTATATCCGGTGGCGAGCGGCAACGCGTCTCTATCGCCCGGGCCATCCTGAACAACCCCAAGGTACTCATCCTGGACGAGGCCACCTCGTCGGTGGACACCAAGACGGAACGCAAGATCCAGTCCGCCCTGGACGAACTCGTGCAGGGACGCACCACCATCGCCATCGCCCACCGCCTCTCCACGCTGTATAACGCGGACCGTATCATGGTCCTGAAGCATGGTCGGCTGGTAGAGCAGGGTACCCCGCAGGAACTCATGGACAAGCAGGGCATCTTCTATGAACTGGTCCAGATGCAGAGCGAGTTCGCGTCCCTCGAGGGCGCCGTCCCGCTCTAAAGGAGGATACGATGGATACGAAAACGCTGGAAGTAGAATATATGGATCCTCAGAAGGTACGTTTTCAGCGCAAGGGGGACACGCTGAGCATGACTTTTGAGGGTGAGTACTATCCCCGTGTCGAGCTGCGACGCTGTTTCCCCCTGGCCGAGGGGACACGATATCTCTCCATACGCGACGCCACCACCGAGGATCACGAGGAGATCGGTATCCTGTATGACTGGACCGAGCTCGACGAGGACGACCGCCAGGCCGTGAGCACCGAACTTCATCTCTTTTACTTTATACCACGGATAAAGCGGGTGGAGTCTATCAACAAGGAGTTCGGTTTCCTCTATTGGGAGGTAGAGACGGACAAGGGAGATCTGGATTTCGTGATGCGCAACCGCGTCACCCACTATGCACGCCAGGTGGGGGAGAACCGCTGGATGTTGATCGATGTGAACAAGGCGCGCTACGAAATCCCCGATCTCACAGCCCTGGAAAAGCGCGACCAACGGCTCGTCAGACGGTTCCTGCGGTTATAGATCGCAGCCGCGGCGCGTGCGCCCGACAGCAAAGACGATTTTGACAGATGAAAACGCTTATTGTACAATATATGGTGCTCAAGGGAAGAGTGCCGAGGTAGCTCAGGTGGTAGAGCACCTGACTGAAAATCAGGGTGTCCCCAGTTCGAGTCTGGGCTTCGGCACCTCACGGCGCCATTAGAGCCGTGTCCATGCGGAAGTGGCTCAGTGGTAGAGCATCTCCTTGCCAAGGAGAGGGTCGCGAGTTCGAATCTCGTCTTCCGCTCCAAGAGCTTACGGTTCCTTTGCCGTGTGGCGAAGGAACCGTAGCTTTTTCGGCGACGTAGCCAAGTGGTTAAGGCTGGGGTCTGCAAAACCCCCATCGTCGGTTCGAATCCGACCGTCGCCTCCTTTTTCTTTTGGCTCCCCTTGTAGAGGAGTCACGATCAAATCTCTAGTCTGTTGGAGGAAATGCGTTGCCTAACCTAAAATCTTCCGAGAAGCGGATGCGCCAGAACCAAAAGCGCCGGGCGCATAATCGTGCCATACGTTCCCGCTTGCGAACGGTGGTCAAAAAAGCAAACTCCCTCATAGAAGAGGGAGAACAGGAAGCGGCGGAAGAGGCCGTACGCGATGCCGTCAGCGAACTGGACAGAGCGGTGAAAAAGGGCATCCTGCACCGCAACAATGCTGATCGGCGCAAGTCGCGCCTCATGAAGCGCCTGAACGCTGTCAAAGAATAGTTTCCCTTTCCAAAAAATATATTTCCAATGCCTTTTGGGCATCGCCACGTATTGTTGGTGATGCCCTTTGCCATATACAGGTATTGCATCCTCATGGGACGCGATAGAGACGGACGCCGTTGACGGCATAGACCGTCTCCAGCAGGGCGTCGTAGAAGGCGATATCCCTCTCCTGCATCTTGAACTTTTGCCGCGCATAGGGGCCGATATAGAGATAGGTGGCATCGTATTTGTGGAGAAGGCGGAGGATCTCCTGCCGATCCTCCGAGGTATAGACGCACTCCAGATCGGGAAGGCGGGTCTTGATCTCGGTATCGTCCCCCCGCCATTGCAGTTCATGCCCCGGCCAGCCCAGGAGGGTGGGGACGCCCGTCCAGGCGGAGAGGCGATTGCTCTGGGGCAGATATTCCTCGCCAGGCGCCTCGACGACCACGTCGTTCCCCCGTCCATGTTCACGCAGCCAGAGATAGGCCCCGTACTCTGCCGGCGCCTCCCGGCGTAAAAACGCCGTGCCATCCAACGTCGGTTCCCCCGTGTGGGAGCGTCCTCGCGTATAGGCGGCCGCCACAGGATAGTAGAAGCAGAGGATGAGGAGCAGCACACCGAGGGCGAGGGCTCCCCGCCGCCATTCTCCCCCTTTTGCCAACCGATGGGCGGCAACGAGCGCACCGACACCCAGCAGTATCCAGGCCTGATAGTAGCATTTGAATACCGTGTTCATGCGCGTATCAAAGATGTCCCGCAGGTAAAAGAACTCTACTGCATAGGTCAATCCCAGACCCACAGCGACCATCAGACGCGACAGGAGACAGGTGTCACCACGGGTGATGGGAGGATGACTCAACGTCACCGCGAGATCCAGCAGGACGAAGGCCAGCATGCCGCTCTGGAAAAGCAGGAGCCAGGGACCCGTGGCGACCACCGGGATGAGTGCCAGCAGGGTGCGTCCCAATCCGCCGAACAGCAGCGTCGATACCCACGGCGCCAGCAGCAACACTCCCCACAGGGCCAGGGCGCGGCGCCACTTGTTCGGCGCGCATCGCGCAGCAAAGGCGCTTCCCACGTCGACGACCAGGAACAGCAGCCAGGGGCCGAAGCAGAGAAGATATAACCTCAGGGGTGTCTTGGTATAGTAGGTGAGGCCGATGCCCTGAACGTGCGATTGCAATCCCCAATAAAAGGGCAGATAAAGGAGTATGCTCCCCAGGCCGAGATACAGACCCAGAGGGGCGCAGTCTCTCAGCCAGGCGCGCCATCGGCCGCCATCCCGCCAGCGGCCCAGGCCAAACGCTCCCAGGGACACGATCAAAAAGGTAGGCAGATCCCAACTGTTGAGAAATCCCAAAGCCCCTAGCAATAGGGGCACCACCGCCCACTCGAGACGCCGCCACCACCCTTCCGGCAACGCCCCTCGCCCGGCCGCGTACAGTTCCCGGGCCAGGGCCAGCGCCAGCATCACATAAGGCAGAGCCATCACGTGGGGATGGAGGTCGCCCAGGATAAAACTAAAGGCGGGAAACTCGGTGATCACCGTGGCGGGCTTGCCAAAGATATTGGCGTCCGCGATGACGCGGCTGGCGCGCCACCACCAGTTGCCCTCGGGCAACCAGGTGCCCGTGACGACGGTGTCGCCCAGACCGGGCACCCCGATCCAGCGATAGAATCCCCACGCGCCCAGGCCCAGGGCGCGACACAGTTCCAGTATCCCCTCCAGGTTCCCCGCCAGCATCAGGGCCAGACCACCACCGCCGGCATAGACAAGGATCCGTCGGTCGTCAGTTCCTCTGAAGTGCAAGAGGTCGTAGAGCAGGCCACAGGCGCCCGTGACTGTGAGGGACAGGGTATGAACGAGCCCCAGGTTATAGCCCATCCCCGATGGGACGCCGCTCAGCCGGGTCATGAGGGCCACAGTGAGATAGCCAAAATAGTAATAACTGATGGAAAAGCCAGAGAGCCAGGGATCGTTGGGCGGCATGCGGGGGCTGCGCAGGACGCCGTTGAGAAAGGCGAAATCCATGGGCTGCTCCGTGTGGCGGATGGCGGGCTGGTACATCTTGTACGTGGCGTATAGGGTGGCGGTGAGGAAAAATAGGCTCTCCACAACGAGTATATACCGCCATTCCCGACGGAGGAAACGCCCCAATCCTCGATGCCGTCGCCACCAGAAAAAGGTCACCAGACAGGCCAGGGCCGCCACCACAGTCCACAGGGCGCCGGCGGTGTTGGGCAGGATGCCCGCCATACTTAACAGCCAGTAGGTGTACGAGAGCAGGATGAGGCCAAAGGGGCGGGCATACGCGTATCCCCTTCCCGGGCTACGTCGGAAGGTGGCCGCCGCCAGCGGCCAAAAGAGCCAGCCGAGAACCGTCAGAATAAGCCACCATTTTGCAAAAGCACACAGGGATGGGAACACACAGCCTCCTTTGGTTTTTCCAGCATATCATCGCCCCGACAGAGCGTCAAACGATCTTCCGACTTGCCGTAAAGACGGGGCAGGAGTAAACTGAAAAATGTGGAGAGGAACCATTCGGAGGCATGGAGACGATGGACAAACAACCCAACTCGCGATACTGTTTTCTGTGTGGCAGGGAGAATCCCATCGGCCTGAAACTGGCCTTTTTCGACGATGGCGAGGATCGGGTGGTGGCCGAGTTCACCCCCCGAGAGGAACATCAGGGCTATCCCGGAACGCTCCACGGGGGCATCACCTGCGCCCTCCTCGATGAGACCATAGGCCGCACCCTGGTGCCCTATGACATCTGGGCCATGACCGCGGAACTGAACGTGCGCTTTCGCAAGCAGATCCCCCTGGGGCAACCTCTCCAGGTCGTGGGGGAACTGGTACGCCTCAGGAGCCGCACCATGGAGGGCAAGGGCGAGATCCGCCTTGCCGACGGCAGCGTGGGCGCCACGGCCGAGGCCAAGTATATCCTCCTGCCCGACGAGGAGGTGGAAGCCTTCAAGGAGGAACTCGACTATTGGCGGGTCGTGCCCGAGGAGCGCGACGAGGGTTCGTGAGTCACCGTGACATTTCAAGAACCTGATACAGGTTTTACCTACCGTAAAATGTTTTTCTTGTAGGAGGTCGCTATGGAAGAAAAGAGAACTGACTGGACGCTGTGGCTTATCCTGACCGTGATCGTCAGTCTGCTTCTGAGTTGCTTTGTGAGCGCCTTGGTGGGAGGAGCAATGGGCTACTTGGCCGGGAAAAAGGCGACGTTCAAGATAGGGACGCCCACCCCACATCTCGAACGCCTGGTGCCTGACGCGCCCCAGGAATTCGATGTTCCCAACATCTTTGGGGCGGTGCTCGTCCTGGACGTGGAAAAGAAAAGCCCGGCGGACGAGGCGGGCCTGCGGCCGGGCGACGTCATCACGGAGATAAACGGCCAACCCCTCAGCAGCGACCCCCTGCGCGAGAGGCCCTTTGGCCAGATCATCGCTCGCTACCGACCGGGAGCGACGATAACCCTGACCGTGTTCCGAGGCGGGAGAGAACGCGAACTGGAGGTTACATTAGGAGAGCATCCCGAAAGGGGCCACGACGTCGCCTGGCTGGGTATCGGTTACCGCCAGATGGCCCCCGGAGAGATGCGGCGATGGGGGCCACGAAATGACTAGAATCCCTTTGCATGAGGACGTGATAGCCCGCACCACCATGCCCTCCCCCCTGGGAACCCTCTGCCTGGCCAGGACTCGCGAGGGATTGGCCCAGGTGTGCCTGGCTGACGGGAAAGAATTCTCCTTGGGAGATGATCCCCTCCTCACCAAGGCGAGGCACCAACTGGAGCAGTACTTTGCAGGGGACCGTCAACGCTTTGACCTGCCCCTCGATATGACGGCTGCTTCCCCCACGCCTTTTCAGCGGCGGGTATGGTCGGGCACGCAGGAGATCCCCTATGGCGCGGTGCAGAGTTATGGCAAACTCGCAGAGGCCGTCGGCTCTCCCCGTGCCGCGCGGGCCGTGGGCCAGGCGCTGGGACGCAATCCCCTGCTCATCGTCGTGCCCTGTCATCGCATATTGCGCTCCGACGGCGATCTGGGGGGATTCGGCGCCGGCCTGGACAACAAGCGCGCCCTGCTGACCCTTGAGGGATATTTGCGGGACTGAATCGACCCGTCGCAGAACGAGCGTCGTGACCGCACAGGTATGCGTCGCCCCGGGGACCTTTTTCCGCAAGGGCCAGAAATTGTACAATCCTCAAGGCACCAGTAAACTCTTGAGGATTGTACAATGGTACATCCGCTCCCTGGCTCCCCTGAAAAAAGCATTAGACGTTCAGTTGCGTCGCACTTTTACAGGAAGCTACAGTAGGAAAGCATACTCTGCATATAACAAGAGTAATCTGCTAGAACACGCCCATCAAGTGCGACGCAACGCAGAGACCTTCTTTCAGTAGAGCCACTCCCTACTCTGCCGAAACTTTTTGTGTGACTCCGGCCACGGGTTCCTCTATGCCAGCGGGGGCCGACTTCCAAAAGCCCCGGTGCCCCAGGGCCCTTCCCACATATACGAGACCGAGCATGACGGGCACTTCCCAGAAAAGGCCCATGGTGGTGCCCAGCGCGGCATAAGATCCTACACCGTACATGGCCACAGCGGTGGCGATGGCGATCTCAAAATGGCTGGAAGAACCGATGATCACCGTGGTGATGGCCTCTCGGTAGGCCAAGCCGGTCAACTTGGTCACGAAAAGATTATAGCCCACCACGATGGCGAATCCGAGGAGCAGGGGTACCGAGACGAGCAACAGCAGATCAAAGTGGTTTAACAGAACCTGTCCGTTTAGAGAAAAAAGTACCACCAGGGTCATCAGCAGCGCCCCGATGGCCACCTTGCCCACCACAGGGCGATACACCTCGTCGAACCACGTCTTACCCTTGGCCTGGGTTAGAAGTCGCTTGGTGATGATACCCAACACGAGGGGCAGGCCGATGAAGACGATCACGGAGATGGCAAGCATCCGCCGATCGATGGGGATACCTTGAAGGCCCGTCAACAGGGAGACGATGGGAGCGTAGAGCACCATGATGGTGATGGTGTTCAGGCTTGTATTCACCACGTTCTGCTCCTGGTTGCCCTGGGCCAACTTGCCCCATACCAAAACCATGGCCGTACAGGGACTGGAGCCAAGCAGTATGACAGCCACCATGAGTTGTTCATTACCCCCCAGAAACAGCCTGGCCAAACTCGCCGTGACGAAAGGCGCCACGATCCAGTTGGAGAATAGACTGAGCAGGATGGGTTTCGGGTTTTGCCTCAACTTTTTCAACTCCGACACCTGAAAGTTGAGCAGCGCCGGATACATCATCAGAAAGAGGCAGATGCCGATGGGAATGGAGATACCGTATGCCTGCCAAGAATCGATGGTCTCGCCGATGCCCGGTATCATCTGAGAAACACCGATACCCACCAGCATGCAAACGGCGACCCAGATAGCCAGATACTTTTCAAAAGTTTCCACGCCACTTCCTCCCATGATTACAAAAAGTTATGAAATTCATTATGTATATATACTTCAATATATCTTGAACTAGCTGGTAAAAAATGCCCCCATATCTCAACAGCGTCATCTCACCCCACAACATCCCTGCGGACCACACGAGCGCGCGCGGGGCTTGATGCTTTCCGGATCGAGAAAGCGATCCAGCGCCTCTCTGAACTGTGACAGGGCCTCCTCGTCCACCATATAATAGATCCAGCGTGCATCCTCCGCGTCGTGTTCGCTCTTGACCAGGCCCGCCTCCTCCAGGATGCGCATGTGGTGTGAGATCAGGCTCAAGGAGAGGCCGAGTTGCTCGGCGATCTCGCAGTTACAATGCACGCCCTCCATGAGAATGTCATAGATGCGCAGCCGCTTGGGATTGCTACAGGCTTTAAGTTTTGAGGCTAGATATGCTTCGTCCATCGCTCTCGCTGAATGATTCAAAATACCTTGAACTATTGTAATGATAATGATTGGCCTGTCAAATCGAGCTTTGAGGTTTTCCTGATCTCTTTTACGCCTGGTCCCGGGATGGGAGGATGAGTATCACCCCTCCAGCATGCCCTGGACGATGATATCCACGGCCTCCTCCTCGTCCAGGCCGCGCGTCATCAGCGTCTCCAATTCCTTCTTGTCCACGATGCCGATGCCCCGATCGACCACCAGGTTGAGGCTGCGCAGTACCTGGTAATATTCTCGCTGCACGTAGAGATTGTGTACCCGCAACAGATGACCGTTTCCCATATCCATCATCTTTCGATTGTCCTTCACCCACGCCTGAGCCGCCATCTGTATCGCGTCCCAGAGAATGGGTGCCAGCATCGACTTGACAAACCGGCGGCTGTCACTATAGTGATTTAAGGGTTATTCAACTATTCGCTGGGGCAGAAGATCAAGAAGGTTAGCGTGATACTGGATGTCGTCCAGGCGCCTGCACCCAGCAAGAGTGATACGCTGACTGATATCCTGCCCAGTGTTTTGCAGTACGGACCGATCTGACACAGTCTCAAATCCTGCACGGATCGGTTCGCCGGGCAGCACTGAAATCTATAATGTGGATATGTCGTAGGGTTTCGGAGTTTG
Source organism: Anaerolineae bacterium (assembly GCA_041685915.1). Classification (GTDB taxonomy): domain Bacteria; phylum Chloroflexota; class Anaerolineae; order UBA1429; family UBA1429; genus JAWLEV01. The sequence goes on from JAWLEV010000026.1 coordinate 29,278, forward strand.
GCCATACTTTTTGTAGTGGGTTCGTCGTTACGAGAGAATAGTTATTTTGAGGAGGGTTAGACAGTGCGTTCATTTCATAATAGGATACTGCGTGCGAATCTGACAGATGGAACGGTCGAGATCGAGGAGCCGGGGGAGGTAACCCTGCGCCGCTATATG
>JAWLEV010000027.1:0-6859 GCA_041685915.1 Anaerolineae bacterium
GAGCGGGAACTGGCCGAGACGAACCTGCAGAATACTATCAAGCGATGGTCACAGGTTGACCATCCTGCCCTTTTGAACGTCGTTGACCTCTTCAAGGAACAGGACGCCTATTATGTCGTGTTCGACTTTGCCGAGGGGCGGACCATGCAACAGATCATCACTGATAGGCGCCTGAATGTACCACCAAAACTGGCGCGCAACTGGGGGGCGCAGTTATGCGATCTGTTGGCATGCCTGCACGATCAAAAGCCCTCCCTCCACGTTCCATTCCTTGCCCCAGAGCACGTGATGGTGACGGACGCGGGCGAGATAAAGCTCTTGGGACTCGGACTGAGCCGCTTCTTCTCTCCCAATGCACAAAGGCCCTATGGTAGTGTTCGAGGTTATATGGCCCCCGAACTCGGTCAAGGGGGAGCCCCTTCGATCAAGACAGACATCTTTGCCTTGGGCAGACTGCTCTATGCCCTGCTCATCGGCAGGCTCCTGGAAAGGGGGCTGTCAAGACGGTTCCCGCTGCAAAAGACGGTACCGGGAATCCCCCAAGATCTTGTTAGGGCCATCGCGCAGGCCGTACATCGCAATCCGGCGCGACGCTTTGCCAGCGCTTCAGAGTTCGAAAAGGCCCTTTGGCCACCACAACAGGGAGCCCTCAAGCCCCTCCCAAACTGGGCCCAACTTGCCGCTGCTGCGCCGCCTCCTGCATCGACACGCCAGGAGGTCACTCAGACACAACAGACCATGGCCGACTTGGGCTTCGAACCGGATGCCCGCTTCGGGTCAACAAAAAAGCGCCCAGGATCAGCCGAGGAGCATCCACGGCCCGCACCCGCCCCAAAAGAGAAAAAGCGGCCGGCCCTGTCCATCCACCCACATCGTTTCGATCTCGGTGAGCTGAAACCGAGCGGCCGGGAACGCCTCGCCCTGCAGATGCGCAATACGGGCAACGCCGAAGTCCGTGGCCGCGTTATCAGCAATGTGGATTGGCTCAAAGCACCCAAGAAACCCATCCGCCTCCCGGTGGACAAGAGGGCAAAAGTGATGCTCTCCTTACAAACGGACATGTTACCCACGGGAAAAATGACAGAACCACAGGCCCTTTCCGTGGAAACTAATGCGGGGAACCAACAGATCGCCTTCGCAGCCAGAGTCATGCGGGATCCTCTTTTGCATGTACAGGAGACAACCATTGACTTTGGAGAGGTGCAGGCAAAAACCGAACGCATCCTCACCATCGAGAATGCTGGCGGGGGAACGCTGACCGGGCGCGTCATCAGCCAGGCGTCCTGGCTACAGGTGCCGCAAAAAAGCTTTCGCTGCAGTCAGGGCTCCGCAGTCCAGATGGCAGTGGAGATCTTGCCACCGCGAATGCCCCCTGGGCCACAGGTACAGGAACAGGCCCTCATCGTCGACAGCGACGCTGGTCAGGCAAGCATAGAGGTACGAGGTGAACATGCAGTACCAAAGTTAACCCTTACGGAGCGGATCGACTTTGGCCATCTGGAAAAGGGAGAGATTAAGGAACGTTCTCTCAGCATAGGTAACGAGGGGAACGCTCACCTAAGAGGGCAGATTCAGACCTCACCCCCCTGGCTGCAGGCTCGTCCCGAGGCGTTTGGATGTGCTCCGGCCGACGCCATAGAGGTCACGCTGACCATGGACAGCACGGATCTGTCCGATGGACCGATCCAACTCCCCCAGGCTATACGTGTGAAGACGAACGGCGGCACAGAAACACTGCCCCTGCAAGCCCATGTACATGCTCCCAACCTCGTGTTGGATAACCGGGAATTGGCCTTTGGATCCCTGTTCGCGGGAGAGCAAAAGCACCTCCATCTACACTTGCACAATGACGGCTCGGCGCCCCTCTCAGCGCATGTAGAAACCAAGGCCGACTGGCTCGACCTTTCGCAAGATGAGGTCACATGCGAACCCGGCCAGGGAGCCTCCGTCCGTGTGACAGCCGACGGCACCCACTTTACAAAGGGGCAAACTCTATCGGTCGCCGACGCCATCGTCATCTCCTCGCCTCCGGACATTCGGGAGACGATAGCGGCTTCTGTCCATCTGCTCAAGCCTTCCCTACATATTGAACCCACACAGGTGGACTTTGGGTACATAGATCCCAATCAACCCGAGACGCGGACCCTCCTCGTCAAGAATGAGGGCACAGGGGATCTGGCATGGACAGCGCAAAAGGATGCCGTTTGGCTGGAGGTCTCTCCCACAACGGGAACGTGTCCGGCTGAAAAAACACAGGAGATCGAACTCACAGCCTATGGGTTGGCCCTCGATCCCGATGTCGAGGAGGAAACCGGAATCCTCATCATCAACAGCGATGGAGGGCGCACCAAGGTACCGTTGAGAGCGGCTCCGGCCTCACCGCTGATCTCCACCGACGTCACCTTTCTCGATCTGGGAACCAGCGTGAATCGAGAGGATGTGCATAAATCGCTCCGTATCTTCAACCATGGCCTGGGAACGCTGCGGGGTTCCATCAGCACTGACAAAACATGGTTGGTGGTGGATCGGGTCTCCTTCGAATGTGACATGGGACGATCCATCGAGATCAACATAAGCACGGATATGGAGGAATTTCCTCCCGACACTGATACAGGGACGGGAACCATCAGCATCCAGAGCAACGGCGGACATACAAAAGTTCGGGCGGAGGTCAAACTACAACAGAAACCTCATCTTGAGGTGCCAGAAACCATCCAGTTGAGACGGTGTGCCGAGGATTCTCCTGCCCAGACGCGCTTCGCGATAAGGAACTCTGGCCTGGCCACGGCCCGTGTACATCTGCAAGCCGACGCGCCAGAGGTCACTCTCAAACGCAAGAGTTATGACATCAAACCGGACAAGAGTGTTCCCATCAAGATAGCGTGGCAGGGACCTCCCCCAGACGCGAAAAGGGCACCTCGCCTTCACATCAAGACGGAGAACCAAGAGTTCTACATATCGATAATCCTAGGCGATGAAAAACCCGATATTCTTCCAGTATAGCTTTACCCTATAACCGCTTTCATAGCAGACATTGGAGGTTCTCATATGAAATTGTTGATGGCTATCGTACGAAGCGAATTTGAGAGTGATGTCAACTTTGCTCTGAACGAAAAAGGATTTACCGTGACCCGGATCAGCACCACAGGAGGATTCTGGAGACGCGGTAACACGACATTATTGATCGGTGTCGAGGACGGGGAAATCGACGACGCCCTGGCGACGATAAATGAGAACGCCGGCCCCGAAATCGAGAGTGAACGTGCCCCCGAGTCTCATCCGCCCCACAGGGCGACTATTTTCGTGCTGGACGTCGACGCCTTTGCCCAATACTGATCAGGGGCTGTCTCTCCCTCTAAAAGGGAGAGACCCAGTTCCCCTCCTCATCGAAACGGAGGGAAAGCGAGCGCTCCAAGATGCCCAGATCCTCGCGCGCCTCGGCCTGACGTGCCAGGGCGGGAGAAACCATCAAGTGTCCAAGTCTTAACGTGTCGCGAAAGCACGCCACGCGCAGCGCATCCATGGCTGTGTGGCGCTCGCGAAATGCCGCCGCCTCCAGGGCCGCCTTGGCATTCTCGTAAACGAGGGGCAACTTGGCCCGCTCGATATTTCCCGAGGTCAACACATTGGCACGCGTGGCCTCCCAATCCAGCTTATCGACCAGGCGCTGGGTCGTGAAATCGGCCAACCCCACCCCCGCCCCGTTGCCATGACTCGCTTCCGTGAGATCGAGTACCACTAGCGAACTGATCTGGGGGGCCTCTGGCCACTCGGGCTCACCGATGATGCGCTTGCGCCCGATGACATAGCAATCCATCCCCGTGCCGCTGATATCCTTGCCCATACGCTCCACGAGCGCTATGTCGATTTCGTGAAAGGGGATCTTGGCACAGAGCTCCTTGGCGCGCACCAAAAGGTCGGGCTCGCGTTCCACGATCTCATCCGCACGCAAACCGACGAGATCGGCCACGCCTCCCCAGGCATTCTCGATGATCGCCAGCCCTGCCATGACGTTGGCCTTAGAAAAGGTCACCTGCGCTATCCTGGGAATATAGCTCCGTAAACCAAAATTCCCATATTGATGCACTGTCAAAGCCTGTCTATGCTTGCCCATGCCGATGACGGCCATCTTGCATAGTCCACTCTCTATGGGACCATCATAGTTCGTATGTTTTTTCACGCGATTGACCACCATGATACCATCCGCCTGCGCGGCCATGGCATCCAGATAGACGGGAATACCCTCCTCTATCTCGCCGATGCGCACCACCTCCATAGTAGCCCTGACAGGAGCCCCGATCGTCTCCTCCGTGATGCCCAGACCGGCCAATAGAGCCCTTTGCCCTTCGGCCGTTCCCCCACCATGGCTTCCCATAGCCGGAAAGATAAATGGCCTGCCCCCTCGTTCCCTGACGGCGGCGATGATAGCCCGCAGCACCTTTGGGATGGAGGCGATGCCCCTGCTCCCCGCTGTAATGGCGATCTCATCACCACGCTGGACGCCGGCCAATGCCTCCAAACGTTCCAGCTCTCCTCGCACTGTCGAGGCGATATCGGAGATATTCGGTTGATCCCATCGTTGCTGGATCATCGTCATCTCCAGATCATCCAGAGATCGACGCGGTTCTACTTCCCCCCTGCCTGATGTCATTGCATATCCTCTCGTCTATTAACCTATTCATGTCCTCAATAGCAATCTGAATCACACAGATTGTAGTCCAACGTTGGGCCATAAGGCAAAAGAGACCCTTCCAATGGGTGACAAGGAACCTCACCTATGTTAAAATCTCCTCATACGTACAGAACATATTCACAAGATGGGAGGATTGGATGATTCACATCACAGCAGAACGACTCGAAACCGTGGTCGAAAAAGTCTTTGTAGGGGCTGGCGTGCCCCGCGATCGCGCTCGTCGCGTGGCACACTCCCTCGTGGAAAGCAACCTGGTCGGTCACGCATCACACGGCGTCCTGCGGGTCGATTTCTACGACGAGATGATGGAGGATGGCCGCATAGATCCCCATGGCGAGACGACCGTTGTACGCGAGAGCGCGACGACGGCGCTGCTCGACGGGGGACTGAATTTTGGCCAACTCGTGGCCTACGAGGGGATGGAACGCGCCATGGCCAAAGCCCGCGAGCACGACATGGGCATGGTCGCCATACATCACGCGGGCCATACCGGACGCCTGGGAGAGTATGTCGCCCACGCTGCACAGCAGGGATTCATGGCCATGATCTGCGGTAGCGGCTCGGGCAAGGGAGGTGCCGTAGCACCCTACGGCGGAGTCAGCCCCGTTTTCAACACCAATCCCATGACATGGGGCATCCCCGCCGCCGAACATCCCCCCGTCTTTCTTGACTTTGCCACCTCCGTCTCCGCTTGGGGCAAGATACGGGAAGCCATAGACAAGCAAACCCCTCTCCCAGAAGGATGGATTCTCGACAACGAGGGGAATCCCACCACGGATCCCACAGCCCTCCAGGAGGGAGGCGTCATGCTTCCTTTTGGCGAGCACAAAGGGTATTGCCTCTCCTTCCTTGTTGAAGTGGTCGCCAATGGCCTGGTGGGTAACAGCTGCGCCGCGCTCCCCGAGTATGAAAGGGATTACGCACTGATCATGACGGCTGTCAACATCGCCGCTTTCCAGCCCCTGGACGCCTTTTGTGAGCGGGTCGACGAGCTTATTGAGGCGACAAAGAACGCCGAAAAAGCCGAGGGGGTCAAAGAGATCCTCGTTCCCGGAGAATACGAGTGGAAGAACCGTGCACGACACCTCAAAGAGGGACTTGATCTACCAGACGCCACCTGGCAACGCATCGTGGATACGGGAAAAAAGTACGGCGTGTCGGTCACCGTGAAAGAATAGACTCCGATCACCGATAACAAATATCCAATGACAAGGAGAATTCTCATGTGCCCATCGTTTGATCTGGGAGCGATTGACCTGACGTTGATCTCGGATGGCCACGCTGATATCGAGGGGGATCGGAGGCTTTACCCACCAGTCGGGAGGTTAGACCATGACGGTGACAATTATCGCTTCGTCCCCCTCACGCAAAAACAATCGCCATACATCTGCAAAAAGCCTACGAAAGGAGTGAGCGAATGAAAGTCTATATTCTGACCGACCTGGAGGGCGTATCCGGCGTCGCGCGTTGGGATCAGACGGGCCGCGATACCCCGGGCTATCCCAAGGCCGTGCGTCTGATGACCGAAGAACTGAGGGCGTGCGTCGAGGGCATCCAAACCGTGGACGCTAACGCCGATATATGGGTCTGGGATGCCCATGGATGTGGCTCCATCGATTTTGAGCGCTTTCCCTCGGGGGCCAAGATGATCAATAATGCCCGTATCGATCCTCCCTCCTTCCTCGACGGGTCCTTTGACGCCCTCTTCTTCCTCGGACAACATGCCAAGGCGGGAACGCGGGATGGGAATTTGGCCCACAGTTACTCCTCGAAAAACATCGAGTATATCAAGATCAACGACATCGAACTGGGCGAGTTCGGGTGTCGGGCCGCTTTGGCCGCGAGTTATGGCGTGCCCACCGTTTTTGTAAGCGGTGATGACAAGATGATCGACGAGGCCCAAGCCCTCATCCCCGACATCTATGGTGCGGACGTCAAAGTTGGCCTGGGCCCTCAAGTAGCCTTACACCTGGCACCGGAGGACGCCCAAAGCCTAATCCGCTCGGTGGCTTCGGAAGCCGCGGAGAATATCTCCGAGGTCACCCCCTATGAGATTCCTGGCCCGCCCTACACACAGGAAATTCGTATATGGGGACGCACGGATCCCGTGGATTATACATCGCGGGGCTTTGAACAGATCGACGCCCGGACTCTGGTCAAGGAATC
>JAWLEV010000027.1:6959-28835 GCA_041685915.1 Anaerolineae bacterium
TCTAACGGGCACCCTCCACACAACACGATACAGTTCGAGTATAATTCAATACTGGACGGGGACCTCAGTACTCCAGCTCGGGGACATCCCCCAGTTCTAGATCAAAGTCGATATCTTCATCCAACCAATCGGTGCCGGCCGCCTTCTGATCCACATCCTCACGATCACAGAGGGTACGATAGTTGCAGTGCGCACAGAGGCGCCGCTCCTCTGTACGCCCAAAGGCCTCGGGAGGCTGGTCGGCGATCTCGTTCACGAGACGGCACAACTCGGCCTCGTCCCGTGCGAAATCGGCCCGGGAATAGGAAATCCTCGCCGTTTGCTCGGGATAGTTGGCGAACCAATACACCATCTCCGCCCGCTCGGGATCGATGGATGTTCCCCCCGTCAACACCTGTCCGGCGGCCACCAGAGTATAGAGATAGACGCGCGTCTGGATACGGCGGCGCAGCACCTCCCGTGAGGGACGGAACTCCAGCGTCTTCCAGTCCACAATGACCGCCTCCCCCCCGACGTCCAGCGCTACATAGTCGTAGCGCGCGTAAAGGCGATATTCTCCAAGGGGGACGACAATGGGCAGCTCCGCCTCTCGCACATCGTGAGGTAGCGACTCGCGATCGAAATCCTTCGCCGCGGCCCACCATCTCTGTAGTTGTGTATCCTGACAGGCGACAACGACGGGCTCCATATCCAGCCCCAGATGATGACGTTCCAGCCACTCGTGAAAGGTACGCCCCCGCAAGAGGTGCTGCTGGTAGGCTCGAGGGTCCTCCTCTTCCGGCGTCGGCCACGGTCGCTCCTCCACATACTTGAGCAAAAAGCGCCGTGGACAACGCCTATACGTGTTCAGGCTGTGCTGACTGAAAAGGTGACCCGGACGAATGGACTCGGGCATACGACTACTCCCTTCCCTCCACCAACTCCAAAAGCGGCCTGGCTATCTCCACGGACCGGCTGCCGTTCTCCTCGCTCCAGGTGAACGCCAGATCCCGTTTGGCCCGCGTGATACCCACATAGAGCAACCGCAGTCGCTCTGCGATATACTCCAGTCGCGCCTCCATAACCAGAGAGCGCTCTCCAGAGGGCGCAAAGCGCGTGTCCCCCAACTGCTCCAATCGCTTGCGGGCCTCCACCGCCGGGGCACGTCCGGCCATGAAAACGAGTTCGTCGCGAAACACGTCATCGTCACAGATGCTCGGGAATTCCAGGCTATCCACACACATCAGATACACGGCATCCCATTCCAGCCCCTTGGCCCTGTGCATGGTGGTGACCACCACGTGCCCGGGGCGGTCCACGTATCCTGTGTCCGTCAGCGAGAGCCCCCCAAAACTGCGACGGTTGCTGGCTATCTCCTGTAGATCAGCGGCAAAATCGGGTAACCGCCAGGTGGGGTGCATCCCCGCCGTCCCTCGCAGTCCCGTGGCCACCGTGTGACAGATGGCCAGATCGATCTCTTCTACAAACAGGTCCTGGGCGATGGTCAATAAAAGCTGATCTATGGGCAGCGAGGAGGCCCGCACCCACCGGCTCACCAGGGAGGCATAAGATGCAAGAGCCTTCACATCTGCAGGATCCACGGAGACGTTATCCGGCAACAACTCGCGCAGTCCCACGGTGGTACGCGGAAAGAGCAGTTCCTGAGCGGGCACGCTTCGTAGCAGGGTCTGCCGCTCGCGAAGGCTATCCCCTGCGGCAGAAAGGTAACCCGCCTCCACAAGAGTTCCATAGAGACGGGACAGGCGACGTGTGGACACGGGATATCCAAGATAACGACAGGCCGCCGCCAGCACCTTTGTCACCTGGCGCACCTTGGGCGTGGAACGCAGCATATCCTGATAGGGCACCGATTCGGGCATCTCTTGTAATGTCTCGATTACCTTGCCCCCTTGCCAGTTCGCCGGACAGAGCACCGCTACCGCACGGTCCGGAAACCGCATCACATAATCCGCCGCCCACCGCGCCACCGCCTCCGCCTGAGCTGTCACGTCCAGGAACGGCTCCTGCCGAACATAGATGTGACTCTCATCCACTGGTGGATTCTGCTGCTCGTCGCCGGCATCCGTCGGCCGGATATCCTGTTGTAAAAAGGTCTGCGCACGAATGGCCTCTTCCGGATGACGTTCGCACGTCCACCGTACCAGGCGGTTGGCCAGATCCATGATCGGCGCCGCCGACCGCCCCGAAGTCAACAGGGACAACCTTCGGACTCCCTCCTGCCGTACAAAAGCCCGGAAACAGCGCGGATCGGCCGAGGTGAAAGTGCTGTTAATGGCTTGGTTGGGATCCCCCACACGGACCCAATTGCCCTCTTCCCCCGCCAGACGATCCAGGATCTGTTCCTGTAGAGGCGAACTATCTTGAGCCTCGTCCTCCAGGATATAGGGCCAGCGTCGACGCAGATTGGCCACAAAGGTGGGATCCTGCTCCAGGGCTGTGATGGCCCGCCAGATCAGATCGTCAAAGTCGAGACCCGATCGCGCCTGTAGATACTGCGCATACCGATCATATAATCCCAGGCCGATCCTGAGAAAATCGTCGGCCCCGCCCGCTTTGATATGCTGTGTTTCGATCACTGTGGGGTCACACAGCGTATCACACTCGGCCACCAGTTCCTGCCCTGCCTCGGGAGATAGCCGAAGGTGCTTGCACAATTTGGTGACCTGTCGCCCGATCTTCTCCGTCTCCCGGCGCCAGAGCTGCTCCAGATGATCCTGCTCCCTCGCGCTCGCCTGCGGCAAAAAACTCCGCCACCAGGCGTCGTGACGCGAGATCCACGCCCCGGCCGCATTGTGCAACATGCGCCGCGTCTCGGCGCCGTCGACGATAAAGAAATCTTCTTCTACACCGGCCAGATCGTAGCGCTCTCGCAGGATATCGCTCGCCAGTTTATGTAACGTACATACGTGATACCCCACGGGTGGTAGTTTCTGAGCCCGCAAAAGCCGGCGAATGCGCTGCGAGATGTTATCCACCGCCGAATTCTGTACAGTGACGATGAGAACCTCCCCCTCATCCCCCAACTGCCCTTCGAGAATGAGTTTGACCGCCAGTAGAGAGAGGGTTAACGTCTTACCGCTGCCGGGCACGGCCGAGATGGCCAGACGCCCCTGCTGATAATCCAGAACCTCTGCCTGTTGCGGACGAAGCCGATAGCCACAGAAACGTACATCACCCATCGCGATCCCTCCGTGTCAGCACGGAGACGATGGCCCGTTCCAGGCGACCGCTCTGCTCCACCCCACCGATATCCAGGTCACTGAAGGCCAGAAAAACACCCTTTCGACAGCGGGTGGCCAACCCGAGGAGCACTCGCGCCAAAGCCTCCCGCTTGGCCTGCTCCTCCTCGATGTCCCGCCAGGGCCGTCCCACCGGCCAGTGCCTGGATAGAACATAAGGATGCGTCAGTGGCTGATTGGGACGATTCGACCAACCGTCGGATCCCAGGTCGATCCAGAATTGATAGTCGGAACGAATGTCGCGGGTGAGGTATGTATAAGCAGGGGCCAGAACTACCGCTTCCTCACGGGACGCCTCCGGCCAATCCAGGAGATATTCAGCGCTGGCGATACCCCCAAGGACGAGTTCTACGTACTCGCGCGCCACCTCGGTCTCCTCCAGCACCTCGTCGAACCCCACGGCGGCATGAAACTTGGTCGTGGATTCCACAAGCCGACCAAAGGCCCGCGCCTTGTCCGGCTCGGCATGGAAAGCATATCCCGAGTGCGAGAGCACGTCACCAAAAAGCCTCGACAAAAAGACGTCCAGGGGCTCCGGCTCACCCTGACGATAGGTTTCCAACCATGCGTAGAGCGCCTCATAGGGCTCACGAACCTGATAGCCCACCTGTTCCCACAGCCTGCCAAGACCGCTGTGACTTGGCCCTCCCTCCCTCTCTCCACTCAGATCGACCAGCGTCCCCTCCTCGAAAGAGTAGGCCATCTCTGCCAGGCGGCGGGCACGAACGGGATCCAGGTTGGCCAGCGCCACCTCCAGGGCCAGGGCCACGTCCTCCTGCGGCGGCGAATAGCCCTGCCCCTGAATGCGAATAGCCCACTCTGGATGTGCCAACAGGGTCAGGACAAGCAATCCACGCACGACAGGATCGTCGCGCAGCGGCGTAGAGGGCCGCAGCAAATAGACCTCCACCTCCGATTGCCGTAACTCCTCTTCGATGGCAAAGCGCATCACCTCGCTCACATAGGGAGCCACGATGGCTATATCCGCCGGCGCCACCCCCTCCTCCACCAGCGCCGCGACGCGTTCCGCCACCCAGCGGATCATGCTGATCCAGTACCTGCCCGCATCCTGATCGACGACGGCATCCCGTGAGGAATCATCCTCATGCGATTCCGGCGTCTCAACCCCCAAAGTGCGCCGTAACGCATGGGCAAAGGCCACCACCTCATCCGCAGCTCCTAAAAGTTCATCGAAAACGAGCACCTCGTCGCCCTGAGAGGCCAGATCGTCCGCGCCCTCGGCATCCGCCCCCAAAAAGATGCGATATCCTCCCCCCTCGTCATAAGCCAGAACCGACGAGATGCACTGCTCCTTGGCCCAGGCGATGAACTCCTGGGCCACCGGCACATTCTCCTCCAGATTATCCACCAACAGATGACGATATTGGGAGCGGAAATAGCGCTGGTACGCGGGACGATGCAAAAGATGCCGATGGTACACCTTGGTGGTCAGGGAAAAATCGAGGAGGTTATGTGCCAGACAGTATTCCCGAAACTTGTTGATACATTCCTGAGCCTGCCAATAATAATTGATGTGATCGCTATCGCCGGTCCAGGCTCCCCGCAATCGACGATAGACCTCGTCGTGATCGAACCCCACGAGAGCAGCCTTGTTCAGATTATCGATGAGTTGGGAGAGCAGGCGTTCTCGCCGAATGGTCAGCTCGCCAAAGTAGCCCTTTTCGGCGATGAGGGGCTCCACGATGCGCCACATGAAATATTGTGCCGTCTCGATGGTCAAAAAGGTGGGCTCCTTGTCCGGCCAGGCGAAACCGCCCGCCTCCGACACCAGGGGCCAGAATAGCGAAACGGCCCTTCGTGAGAGTCCGTAGAAGGTGAGGATATCGGCCCCGCCCCGCGTGGGCGCGTCCAACGAGGCCAGGGCACGCTCGTAACGCTGCCCTTGGGCGCGCTGGGCCACGAGAAAGAGAATCTCGTACGGCCGCCTCCCCTCGCGCAGCAATGCGGCCAGCCGCGCCAGGAGAGCTGTACTCTTGCCCGTACCGGGCAGCCCTCGCAGGACAAGACAACCCCCCTCATCGCGGGGATAGGAGACCACCCGCCGCTGTGGCGGGGTCAGGGATTCTGGAAGCGCTGTGGGAAACGAATCGGCCACGTCGATGCCTCAACAAATACAGGATATCATATAACGGCCCCCGCCTGCAAAAGGGCAGCCGGGAACATGGACATAGTATAAAGAACATCTGTTCGCACGTCAATCGGCAGCCGGGGATATCAGAACCAGGAACAAAAAGTCATCCCGCACGATTCAGATTTCTTTGAAACGCCCAATCCACGATTTGTAAATCTGAAACATATGTGATATATTCCGTTGTTGCGGCTTTTTCTGCGGAGCTATAGTTACGCATGGCTATAGAGTAATAGATGTGAACGTGGCTGAATCGGGGCTTGAACAGGCACAGCAGAATCGATCCTTTTGTCCTTCTTTGATTCGCCCTTTTGTTTTTTTTGCCCCTTCCAGGCCACAAACATCTTTCAAAAACTTTCTCCTCATCGAGACACCCCTCTACCCGCAAAACAAGCCGAAGAGCAGGATTGTCGATAGGGCAACACGACACATCTTTCATGTCCCTGACGCTTCTGAGAGCACTTCGAAGGTCTTTCTATCGTTCCTCGCACCATGGGCAAGGGACGGGGCCTCGGGATGCTCATCAGGGGTATAGTTGTACTGTGCTGAGATATGACTTTAGAGAGACAAGGAGAACGCGACATGTGGCACGCAAAGAGTCCCGAGCAGGTCGCCGAGGAGCTGGATACGTCCCTTACCAAGGGGCTGTCTGAAGACGAGGCTCAGCGGCGACTGGAGCGCTATGGTCCCAACCAGCTTAAGGAGCGCCCGCGGCCAGGTTTTCTGGAGCGCCTTTGGGGCCAACTGAACGATTTTTTGATCTTGATCCTCATCGTCGCCGCCATCATTTCCGGCTTTCTCGGATGGAACGAGTTCAGACATACGGGCGAGATGACCGAGTTCATTGATGCCATCGCCATCATGACCATCGTGACCTTGAATGCCGTCTTGGGCATGATACAGGAGGGAAAGGCGGAAGAAGCCCTGGCCGCCCTCAAAGAGATGGCCTCGCCCGAGGCCACCGTCATTCGCGATGGACACCAGCGGGACATCCCGGCTTCCGAAATAGTCGCCGGTGATCTGGTGGTGCTGAACACCGGCGACTATGTACCGGCGGACGTCCGCCTTGTGCAAAGCATTAACCTGCGCATCCAGGAGGCTTCACTCACGGGCGAGTCGGTGCCCGTGGAAAAGTATGCCGAGGATGGCGTGCCGGAGGATGCCGGTGTGGGCGACCGCTCCAACTGTGGTCACATGAGCACTACCATCACCTATGGCCGCGGCCGCGGCATCGTCTTCGCCACCGGCATGGATACCGAGATTGGCAAGATCGCCGAGATGATCCAGACCACCGAGGACGATATGACCCCCCTGCAGCTAAAACTGGAGCAGCTTGGTAAATGGTTGGGCATCGGCAGTCTGGCCATATGTGCCGCGGTCGGCGCCATCGGCATCGTCCGTGACACACAACTTAGCATCCTCACCACGCAGGGAGTGGGGCCCTACTTTTCCCAGTCCTTCGATACCATCATCGAGATGTTCATGGTGGCCGTCAGCCTGGCCATCGCCGCCGTACCCGAGGGGCTTCCGGCCGTGGTCACCATCTGCCTGGCCCTGGGCATGCAGCGGATGGTCAAGCGCCACGCCCTGATCCGTCAACTTCCCGCCGTGGAAACCCTGGGATCCGCCAGCACCATCTGCTCGGACAAGACGGGAACCCTCACACAGAACGAGATGACGGTCACCCACGTTTACGCCGACGACACGTTGTTCCACGTGAGCGGAAGGGGATACGAACCCGATGGCTCATTCCACGTCGATGACGAGGAGATCCATCCTCAAAATCACCCCGGGTTGGCCAAGATGGGAAGGGCCGCCATGCTGTGTAACGACGCCCAGTTAGAATCCCTGGACGAAGAGGATACCTGGTCCATGATAGGGGATCCCACCGAGGGGGCCCTGGTCGTCATGGCGACCAAGATGGATTACTGGAAAGACGCCCTTGAGGAGGAATACCCCCGCGTCGATGAGGTGCCCTTTGACTCCAAGCGCAAGCGCATGTCGACGGTCAATCGCTTGCCCGATGGCTCCTACGAGGCGTATATAAAGGGAGCGCCGGACATCATGCTCGACCTCTGCGACCGCATCTATATAAAGGGTCAGGTCGAGCCTCTGACCCCGGAACGCCGTGAACGGATATTGGAGATGAATAGCGAACTGGCCTCCCAGGCCCTGCGCGTGCTGGCCGTGGCCTATAGGCCACTGGGAGAGAAACCGGCCAGTGCCAATGCCGACGACATCGAGCAGAACATGATCTTTCTCGGTTTGGCCGGCATGATCGACCCGGCCCGGCCCGAGGTGCGAGATGCCATCGCTACGGCCCGAAAGGCCAGTATCAGGACGGCCATGGTCACGGGAGACTATGAGGCCACGGCCGTGGCCATCGCCAAAGAGTTGAACCTGCTGGACGGCGATGGCGATCTGGAAAGACGGGTTCTTTCCGGTCGAGATCTGGATCGCCTCTCGGACGAGGAACTCGAGGAGCGGGCAGAGGATGTCGTCGTTTATGCCCGCGTATCACCGGAACACAAGGTGCGCATTGTGGACGCCCACAAAAAGCGCGGACACGTGGTAGCCATGACGGGTGACGGCGTGAACGACGCCCCCGCCCTCAAGCGCGCCAGCATCGGCGTGGCCATGGGCATCACGGGCACCGACGTCTCCAAAGAGACCGCCGACATGGTACTCACCGATGATAACTATGCTTCCATCGTCTCCGCCGTCGAAGAGGGACGGATCATCTTTTCCAACATCCGCAGATTCGTTTACTATCTTTTGTCCTGTAACATAGCCGAGATACTGATCCTCTTCTTGGCCATGCTCCTCGACTGGCCACTGCCCCTCACCGCAATACAGCTGTTGGTCCTGAACCTGGTCACCGACGGCGCGCCGGCCCTTGCCCTGGGTATGGAGAAAGGAACCCCGGGTATCATGGATCGGCCCCCGCGTCCCCTCGACGAACCCATCATCAATAAGGAGATGATCGGGGCTACGATGGTTCAGGCGGTAGTCAAGACCTTTGGTGTGTTGTTCGCTTTCAGGCTCGGACTGAACATTTTTGATGAGCTCATACATGCTCAGACACTGGCCTACGTGACGCTAAGCGGTCAGGAGTTGTTCCGGGCATACACATCTCGCTCGATACACATTCCGCTCGCCAGATTGGGCCTGTTCAGCAACCGCTGGATGCAGTGGGCGGTGTTCGGCTCCCTCAGTGTGCTCATGCTGACCGTCTACGTCCCGGGGTTGAATACCGAGGTGTTCAGTACTTTCGCCTTGACGGCAAAGGATTGGCTGATCATGGTCCCGCTGATGCTGCTCCCACCTGTTGCCGACGAGCTACGCAAGTACGTGGTCCTGTGGTGGGAAAACCGCCAGGCATAGCCTGGACACCACAAGTCGAGAGGGGCAACTCGGACGAGTTGCCCCTCTTTTTTCTTCCCCACGCAAAGATGCACAAACAAGTGTAATCGAAAGGCCTTTTTTCCTCAGATGAGGAAAAAAGGCCTTTCGATCCCAACACGAAAAGAGTATGACCCCCGGGTCAGGACTCAGCCCCTTTACCCTTCTGCCTCCTCGATCATCCCCCGGGCAGCGATCGTCCCCGTCGCCGCGGCCCCTCCAATCCCTCGCGAGATCCCTCCTCCATCACCGGCGATCCACAGGCCGTGAATATCGGTCTGCAACGTGTCGTCCGTACGTGGCCGGGTGGCATAGCGCTTCATTTCCAGGGCATACAGGAGGGTACGATTCGCATCCAGGCCGGGAATGATCCCCGCCAACATCTCCAGCCCTTCCAGGAGATCGGTGACGACACGATGTGGCAGCGCCATGGCGATATCGCCGGGAGTGACGTCGGTGAGGGTGGGAACCACATCTCCAGGACTCTTTCGAAGTCTCCCCCAGGTGGAACGACGATGCCTCCGCATGTCTCCTAGGCTCTGCAAGATGGGCTTTCCCCCGCCAATGGTGGTGGCCAGGCGGGCGATAGAAGTACCATAGGCCGTCGTGCTCTCGATGGGCTCCGTCAGATTGATGCTGGTCAACAGCGCAAAATTGGTGTTCTCTGACTGCCTGCCCTTTAGGGCATGCCCGTTCACACCGACCACATCCTCCCCATAGACCTCCTTTACGACAAAACCCTGCGGGGAGACACAGAACGTCCGCACCTTGTCATCGTAGGTCGGTGCCCGAATATAGAATTTGGGATCATAGCAGATATCCACCACCTCTTCCATGACGATGGCCGGCACCTCCACCCGCACCCCCAGATCGACGGGATTGTAGGTGATAGGCACACCATACTTCTGGACGACCTCTCTCACCCACTCGCTGCCCACCCTTCCCGGCGCCAACAGGATATAATCCGCCTCGACAAACTCACCGTTTTCCAAAAAGACGCCCTCGACCTCGTCCCCTCTACAGGAAAGGTCGGCGATCCTGGTCCGCAGATGGAACGCTACCCCCATCTCGCGCAGATCCTCTCCAAATCCCTGAATCAGCCGCGTGAGATGGTCGGACCCGATATGGGCTTGTCGTATAGGCAGAAACCTGACCCCGCATTCGGCGGCCCGCCTTTCCAGGTCCCGCGTCCGCTCGTCGTCCGTCGGGATGACCTCCACGCCGTATTGGGCCAGCACCTCCTCGATATGATCGACCAGCTGCCACGCCCCGTCCTCTTCAAAGAACTCATACAGATCGCCCCCCACCTGGGGATGAAAGTTGACCTTACCATCGGAAAAGGTCCCCGATCCCCCTAGACCGTGAAGGAGATCAAAGGAGTCGGCACGGTCCCGCTCCGATACTTCCTTGCCCATATCAAAGACGATCACCTCAAATTCACTCTTGCGAACAAGTTCATAGGCCGCAAAGAGCCCGGCCGGTCCAGCACCGACAATAACCACTCTCATTTGCCCCATCTCCTTGGACCACCTAGAATTGCAGCGACGCATACTGAGAATATGGAAGTCTATATAGAACGTCAAGTATACCCGACGAGGAGGAATCATGTCCAGGATAGGTGTTATTCAGGTCGGCGTGGGTGGCATGGGCCAGACGTGGCTGAGGACCGTGTCCGAATCTAACAAAGTGGAACACGTGGCCTGGGTCGACGTGGATGAACGGGTGTTGAAGGAAAAATGTGAAGCGTATAACTTCAGCCCCCACCACTGCTACGCCTCTCTGCCAGAGGCGCTACAAAAAGAAAACGCCGACGGTCTGATCAACGTGACGCCGCCACAATATCACAAAGAGATATCCTGCACGGCCCTCGAGGCGGGACTGCACGTGCTATCCGAGAAACCTCTCGCCGATTCCATGGCCTCCGCCATCGATATCGTCGAGTGCGCCGAGGAAACGGGAACGATCCTCATGGTAGCCCAGAACTATCGCTACCGCGACGTCATCGCCACCCTGCGGGAAATGGTCGCTTCTGGCCGCTACGGGGACGCGGGGCAGGTACAGGTGAATTTCTTCAAGGGGCCTCACTTTGGTGGCTTTCGAGAGGCAATGGACCATCCCCTCATCGTCGACATGTCGATCCACCACTTTGACCTGATGCGCTACATCCTGGACGCTGATCCCCAAACGGTAAGGGGACACAGCTGGAATCCCTCGTGGAGTTGGTTCACTGGCGACGCCTCCACCTCTCTCTTTTTCGAGTTCGAGGACGGGCTCTCTGTCGTCTACAATGGCAGCTGGTGCAGCACGGGAGCAGAGACGTCATGGAACGGAGACTGGCGCATCGAATGCCAGAGGGGCGTCATCCTATCCCGCGACGACGCCGTCTACGCTGCGCACACGGGGGATCCGCTGGAAAGGATCGCCAACAGGGAGCAAAAACTTTCAGATCAGGCCTACCTGCTTCACGAATTCTACAAAGCCCTGACACAGGGGACCCTCCCCGGCACCCATGGCCGGGACAATCTGAAAAGCCTGGGCATGGTCTTTGGAGCCGTGGAGGCGGTACGCGAAAAAGGGGTCATAGAACTCTAGGGCTTTACCTCGAGCCGGTAAATCCTAACCCTCGCTCCAATTCTGCCCCTCAGGCGGCTCGGGATAGACGATATCCACCACGTTGCCATGCACGTCGACCACGATACGAAAGCCCAGCATCCGCAGGGACGGCACCCATTCCTGCGGATCGCCCTGCCGCATGCTTTCCTCCAGATGCCGGATCGAGGCCTCCATGGCCGCCTTGGTGAAAAGGTCATTTGTGTCCAGCATCTGAAGCATGGCGGTCACCAGTTCATCCTCCATTGCCCCGAGGCGCTCCTTGAGCTCGGCGATCACCACCTTGTCCACGTCCCAGGCCGCCACATGACGCCAGAAACCATGATCTGGAATCGCATAATGGGCGACCTCTCCAACGTGAGCTACTTTGGCAGGCTCGCCCTCCCTGTTATAGACCAGGCCAGGAAAGAGCGCCTTTCGCCGTGCCCTCTCTTTTGATCTCGCCGCCTCGGCGAATCGCACATTCTCAGCCATAATCCATACCTCCCTTCTATGGACAGATTATAGCCAGGTCCCTTTCCCTGTCAAAAGAAACCGCGGATTCCACTATCGTTTTTCATCCCCTGTGCGCCAATGTTATAATCTCGGAGGAATCGAGCAGACGAGTGGAGCATCATTCACCGATGGATAGGGATCAGAAAAGGATCATCGAGGCCCAACTGGGCGGTCAATCCATGCGCTTCGCCACGCGCCCGGGATTCCCCTATTGGGACGAGATCAGCCCGGCCATGCACCTCTTTGCGGACAATGCGCGCATATCCCAGGGCGAGCGTGTCCTCGTCTGCCCCTGTGGCCATGGCGCCCTGGGGGTGTGGGCCGCACGTCGGACGGAAACGGTCACCCTCCTCGATGTCAACATCATTGCCACCGAGATGGCCCGACGCACCCTGGATCTCAACGACATACGGAGCGCGACGATCAAGGCCGCACTGCCCTCCAGCCTCGCGACGCAATTCGACGCCGTCCTGCTGCCCCTGCCCAAAGGACGAAGGTTTGCCCGTCTCCTCCTGTTACAGGCCTTCGACGCCCTGAGAAGTGAGGGCAGGCTCTATCTCGCTGGCCCCAACCGGGGCGGCATCAAAAGCGTCATCGGTGACGCCGAAAAACTCTTTGGTTCGGCGGGGATATTGGCCTACAAGGGCGGCAATCGCATCGCCCTCTTGCAAAAGGACAGCCAAAGGGATCCTTTGCCCCCCATATATCGGGAGCCCGGGATCGCCCCACATACATACAGAACGTTCCAGATCGAGATAAACGATGAATCTCTTACCGTATACACCCGCCCCGGCGTCTTTTCCTGGAAGAACCTTGACGCCGGGACGAGGCTGCTCCTGGAGACGGCCCAGATTCGTAAGACGGACCACATACTGGATATAGGATGCGGCTATGGCATCATCGGCATCTATGCGGCGAACCAGGCCACAGAGGGCTCTGCCACAATGGTGGACGTGAATGTCCTGGCCTGCGATTGTGCGCGAAAAAGTGTGGCCGCGAACGACGTCGAGCAGGCCAGGGTCCTCTTGGGCGACGTGCTTCCCCCCACCCCACAGGAGACCTTTTCCCTCATTCTGAGCAATCCCCCCTTTCACACCGGACACGATGTTGCACGGAGTACCGCCAGGGCCTTTATCCACAAGGCGTTTGAGGTCCTCGCCCCCCGGGGACGTCTGGTGATGGTGGCTAACCGCTTTTTACCCTACGACGACACCATAAAAGAGGTCTTTGGATCGGCCAGGATTCTGCATCAGACGTCCAGGTACCACGTGATGCAAGCCCGAAAATAATCCCTTTAGATTCCCCCTGACAGTATCCCTCACCCTAACCAAAAAGTCTTTACGAATATCGTTTTAATATAATTAGGTATTGACGAATTTCGTACTATATGCTATAATATAGTACGAAAGGTGGAAAAAGGAGGATATCTGGTTCGTGGACGAGACTGACCGTCGGATCATCAATCTGTTGTGTGAAAATGGGCGCCGCTCCAATGTGGACATTGCGCGACGGCTGGGCGTCTCCGAGGGAACGGTGCGCAAAAGGCTCGATCAACTCTTGGAGGACGGCGTTCTCGAGATAAAGGGGGTGGTAGACCCGGTCAAGGCAGGATACGAAACCCGCGTGCTCATCTTCCTGACCATCGAATTGCCCCATATGCAGGAGGCCGAAGAGCTCTTACACAGGATGCCCGAGATCTCCAGCATCTACTGGGTAACGGGCGAACATGACCTCGTCATCGACGTCATCCTCAGATCGGACGATCACCTGCGCTCGTTCCTCACCGAACGCCTGAACAGGATTCCTGGTATCATCAGAACCGAGACATCCCACGTGCTCCGCGTACAAAAAAAGCCCGTCGATTGGACCCGCAACGCTACGCCCCACATATTGATCGTTGATGACGATCCCGATTTTGTCGAGACGACACGCATGGTACTGGAACGAGAGGGTTACGAGATCTCTGGCGCCCGTAACGGCGACGAGGCCCTCGAGACCATGGTCGCCAATCCCCCCGACCTCGTGATCCTCGATATCATGATGGACGGCATATTGGACGGATGGGACGCCAGTTGGCGCATCCGTTCCAATCCCCAGCTCCACGACACCCCCATCCTCGTGGTCAGCTCCATCACCGCTTCCGACTATCTGAGCATGTTTCCAACCGATGAGGATCACCTGATAGACAATTTCCTGTCCAAGCCCGTAGCGCCAGAAAAACTGTTGGCAGAGGTAGATAGGCTTCTAAGGCGAGCATAGAATGGGGAGGCGCTTCAATGTGCAGAATCCTGGTAGTCGACGATGATCCGGACTTTGTAGAAATCGTTCGCCTCATACTTCAAAGAGAAGGCTATGACGTGATCACAGCACCCGATGGGGACACTGCCCTGCGTATCATGCAAGAGTCCCCACCGGACCTGATCCTGCTGGACGTCATGATGAAGGGCGTCCTCGATGGCGTGCAGACGGCCCACACCATCAGTGAGGACGAGCTCCTGCACAAAACCCCCCTCATCATGGTCTCTTCCATCACCGGCAGCTCCAGAGCCGAGTTCTTCCCTACCGACGAGTACCTGCCCATCGACGCCTGGATCTCCAAACCCGTCCAGCCGGACGATCTACTGAAAAAAGTCGAACGTTACCTCAAGTGAGCGCCATGAATCCGTGCCCAAAGAAAAGGACCATGTGTGAGACAAAAAAGATCCTGGTGATCGACGATGATCCTGACTTTCTGGACTATGTCCAGATCATACTTGCCGCCAACGACTATAGCATATTGACGGCCAGCAACGCGGAAGAGGGATTGGCCCTGGTGCGCACCGAGAAACCAGATCTCGTCATCGTCGACGTGATGATGTCCTACACACTGGATGGATGGACGGTCAGCCGGGAGATGCGCGCAGATCCGGAACTCGAGGATGTGCCGGTCATGATGGTGTCGGCCGTCGTCAGCGACCAAGATGAGGAGCTTTTTCCTCAGGACAGGGATATGCTGATCGACGATTTTGTGCGTAAACCCTTGGATCCTTCGGAACTGCTGCGGTGTGTGAGGGAACTCACTGGCCAGTGCAGCCCAAAATAGATGGCTGATCGGCCAACAGCGCCCGCTCGTCGTCCCTGGGATATCAAAGACAATACCATTGTATGCGAGGAGGAATCGTAAATTATGGATGTCGGATATTTTGTCAAAGAGGACCCTGTACAGCGCTCCATGTTGCTCACCGCCCTTTTCATGGCCCAGGAGCAGCACGGCCACCTGACGCCAGAGGCCATAGAACGCATCGCCGACCGCTTTGGCATGCGTCCCGGAGAAGTATACGAGACGGCGACTTTTTATTCCATGTATAGAGAGGAGCCTGTGGGACGCTATGTGATCCAGGTATGTGAGGGCCTGTCCTGTCACCTGGCTGGCGGCGCCGAGGCCATCCTGGACTATCTCCAGGGAAAACTCCACATCGCACCCGGGGAAACGACCCCCGATGGCCTCTTTACCCTAAGAACCGTACAGTGTCTCGCCGCCTGTGGCTCCTCGCCCGCCATGCGCATCAACGACACCCTGTATACGGACCTCACGACGGACCGCATAGACATGATCCTTGATCAGTTAGGAGGGGAATGATGTTCGAACCTACCCTGCTCAAACGCGCAAGCCTGCCCAACTCTGAGACCATCGGCGTCTATCTAGAGACCGGGGGATACGAGGCCCTGGAAAAAGCACTCCACGAACACAGCCCAGCGGACCTCATCGATATGGTCAAGGCCTCCAGGCTCCGTGGGCGCGGAGGAGCCGGATTCCCCTCGGGACTGAAATGGGGATTCATGCCCCAGGACGGCACCTCAAAGTACCTGTGCGTCAATACGGACGAGGGCGAACCCGGGACGTTCAAGGACCGCGAGTTGATAGAGCGGGACCCCCATCAGATCATCGAAGGGGCCATCATCGCCGCCTACGCCGTGGGCGCCAACAGGGCCTTTGTTTATATTCGCGGCGAGTTCTTCTTGGGCGTTAAGCGCTGGATCAAGGCCATCGCAGACGCTTACGAACACGGCTATCTGGGCGAGAATATCCTGGACTCGGACTTTAGCCTGGACATGACCGTGCATCGCGGGGCCGGCGCCTACATATGTGGCGAGGAGACGGCCATGATCGAGTCCCTCGAAGGACGTCGGGGAGAGCCTCGCCTAAAGCCCCCCTTCCCGGCACAAAAGGGATTTCTCGATCAACCAACCCTTGTCCATAACGTGGAAACCCTGGCCAACGTGCCCCACATCGTGCGCCGGGGCCCCGACTGGTATGCCTCCATCGGCACCGAAAAAAGCACGGGCCCAAAACTCTTTTGCGTCAGCGGACACGTGGCACGCCCGGGAATCTATGAATTGCCTCTAGGCACCCCCCTGCGTGAGATCATCTACGACCACGCCGGCGGCCTGGCCGGCGGCAAAAAGATAAAGGCCGTCATCCCCGGCGGCGCCTCGACGCCCCTGTTAACCGCCAAAGAACTGGACGTGCAGATGGATTTCGAATCCCTGGCTGAGGCGGGATCCGCCCTGGGCACGGGGGCCATCGTCGTCCTGAACGAGGACACCTGCATGGTCGATGTGGCACGCCGCACCGCCCGCTTCTTTGCCCATGAATCCTGTGGCCTCTGTACCCCATGCCGCGTCGGCTCCCAGTCCATCCTGAGACTGCTGGAGAGGATAGAACGGGGAGATGGGACGTACAGGGATGTGGACCAACTCCTATCCCTGTGCGATGGCATCGAGGGACATACCTTTTGTCCCCTGGGAGACGCCTTGGTGGCTCCTGTACGCAGCAGCGTGGAACGATTCGGCGACGAGTACGAATACCATATAGAGCACAAGCAGTGCCTGGTAGCATAGAGCCCGACGCCCGGGGCCAAAGCCCTTGGGCATAGAGGGCGATGAATCTCTGAACCTACACAATGAAAATGGAGGACGCCATGAGCAAAATCCTGATAGTAGACGACGATCCCGATTTCGTGGAAGCCACGCGGATGGTGCTTGAATCCGAAGGATATGAGGTCATCAGCGCGTCCGACGGCGACGAGGGATTACGTAAAGCAAAGGAGGAAAGGCCAGATCTCGTCATCCTTGACGTGATCATGGAAACGGTCCTGGATGGTTTGAACATGTGCCAGGAGATGGCCAACGATCTGGAACAGGAGAATATCCCCATACTGATGGTGACGTCCATCGCAAACAGCGACTATGCCGCCCTGTTCCCTACCGACGAGTACATACAGATCGACGATTTCGTCACCAAGCCCATTGCCCCGGACGAGCTTCTCAGACGTATTGAGAAACTCGTCGCCTAGTCACAAGTGTACGGTGGTAAGGAGGCCCGGAAATGAACCCCCAACAAAAGATAAAAGTGGGAGGCATCCTCGATTTCCGTGATCTTTGCCTCATAGGTGTCATGTCCGCCCCCGACAAGCCTGGCCTCGTCGCCAGCATCTTTCAAACCTTGGGCGAGGAGAGGCTGAACGCCCAGTTCATCGTGCAGAGCATCGACCTCAACAACGAATCCCACGTCCAGTTCTGTGTGGCCATGGAAGATATGGAACGGACGTTGGCTTCCCTCGCGCCGGTGGCGAAAACTTTGGAGGCCCAAAAGATCACCCGTACTCCTTCCGTCGCCATACTCTCTGTGTTTGGACCCGACTTTCGCGAACGGCCCGGGATTGCCGGGGTCGCGTTCGATGCCCTGGCCCGTGCCGGGGTCAATATATTGGCCGTCAGCACCTCCATCTCCACCGTCTCTTCCGTGATAAAGGATAGAGATTTTGACAATGCCATGGACGCACTCCATCATGCCTTTGCCTTTCCATGAATCCTTGATCGACCGTACGACGTCCCGCTTTAGCAAGACGCCGAAAGAAAGGACAAATACGTGAGCAACATCCTCCGTATCCCCATTGACCGAGAACTGGGAGAGCGAGTGAGCTGGCTCATCGCCCTGCGCTGGATCGTGTTGACCATCGCCACAGCCGTGGGCCTGATAGCCAACCGCTGGTTGAATAATGTGCTGCCAGGAACGCTGTTATGGATAGTACTGGTGGCTGTCGCACTCTACAATATCATCTTTTGGCTCGTGGATCGCCGCATGCTGAGCAGACCAACTTCCCCCCGCTTTCATATATACTTTATGCACGTTCAGATCATCGTCGATCTGCTGGCCCTGACCACCCTCCTCCACTTTGCCGGAGGCATCGAAAATCCCTTTTCCGTGTACTATGTCCTGCTGGTCGTCATAGGCAGTATCCTGACCACACAAAAGGCCGGCTACCTCTACGCGACCATAGCCTCCCTCCTGTGGACGGGATTGCTCGTAGCAGAGGCCGCGGGCCTCTTACCCCACTATAATCTGCAGGGGTTTCGCTCCCCGCAGCGCTACCGACAGGTAAGCCACCTTTTTGCCGAAAGCTTTGTGATCGTCAGTGCCAATTTCGGCATCGCCTACCTCTCCTCCAGTATCATCAAAAGACTGCGCAAGGAGGAACAGGAATTATATGAGGCGAACAGATCATGCCAGTTGAGAGCGGCGGAGCTATCCAGGTTGAATGAACGCTTGCAAGAGTTGGACCATACCCGTTCTCTTTTCATCCGCCTCGTGACCCACGAGTTGCGCGCCCCTGTGGCGGCCATACAGAGCTATCTGCAACTCATCCTCGAGGGCTATGTCCCCGAGGAGCGCATGATGGAGATCGTCTCCAAGGCCGAGCGGCGTGCCAGAGAGCAACTGGATCTGATATCCGATCTGCTGAGCCTGGCACGATTGTCCGAGGCAAAAGAGGAGGAAGAGATAGAGCCCTCGGATGCGGTCACGATCCTGCGCGACGTCCTGGATATGATGCAGGGAACCATCGAGGACAAGAATCTATCGACAGAGATCGACGTTCAGGCCGATGAACTAAAAGTCATGGTCCCCGAGACCCATGTCAAACAGATATGGAACAATCTCATAAGCAACGCTATCAAGTATACGCCCGCGGAAGGCGCCATCTCCATCACCTTAGAGGATGGCGAGAATACTGTACTGGGAACCGTGCAGGACACGGGCATAGGCATAAGCCCTGAGGAACAGGACTCTATCTTTGAGGATTTCTATCGTACCGAAGCGGCCAAGTCTATGGCCCAACACGGGACCGGCCTGGGCCTCTCCATCGTCAAGGCCATCATGGAACGCTATAACGGACGCATCTGGGTCGAGTCCGAGCAGGGAGAGGGCAGCACCTTCTACTTCGAACTGCCCAAAGACGATTAAGATAAGGTCGCCCCGACCTTATCTACCACATCTCACCGCAATCTTATCTCACATTGTCCCCAAAAGGAAAAGATGCTAACAGAATTAAAAGTGGAAACAAACAACAAGACGGAACTCCTAGACGTCACGCGCCGCGTCCAGGAGGTCATAGACGACCACGGAATGGCCGACGGCGTGTGTCATCTGTTCGTCCCCCATACCACGGCCGGGCTGACCCTGAACGAGAACTGGGACCCCTCAGTACGCACGGACATCGTGCGCACCCTGAATGATGTGATACCGGCGGATAACGACTACCGCCATAGCGAGGGCAATTCCCCCGCTCACATCAAGGCCACCCTGACCGGCGCCTCAAGCACCCTGCTTGTCCAGGATGGCCAGCTGCGCCTCGGCACCTGGCAGGGCGTCTATCTGGCCGAATTCGACGGCCCCCGTCAGCGCACCATGCTGGTGAAAATCGTGCCAGACTGAATTTACGCCCCGTCAAGCCCCTCCACGTAGGGCTTGATATCCAGAACCGGGCTGCCATTCCACGCATCCAGACCAGAGACGATCAGTTCGGCCTCCCCCACCTCCAGCACCTTCACCGTGGTGAGCCCGATGGCATTGGGGCGATGGGGACTCCGCAGGGCAAAGACCCCCCGCTTGGAGCGATTCCGATCCCCCCGCGGATGCTGCTGCAGAGGTGCCTCCTGCGGCGCCTTGTCGAAACAGAAGAGAATCTGTAGATGATCGCCTTCTCCTATCCCCTCCAGGGCGGCGATATATTCGGGTTCCACCCTGATCGTCGAACGGGGACTCTGCCTGCAAGGCGGCGCCGCGTGGGGCTCCAATTCGTTCTCCACCACGCCGACGGGCCCAAAGACAAAGCAAGAGACCTCCTCAAAGGCGTCCTGATAGCACCTCGGACAGAGTGCGCGTTCCTCCAGATGCCAGGTGTTCGTGGACGTGGAGAATCGCTCCGCGATTTTCCGAGGGAATAGGCGTAGCCTATTCCTCATGGTCATCTGGCCGCACGCATCACAGCGTACCGAGGGATGAATCTCTGCTTTATCCGCTATCTCATAGTCGGCGACCCCCTCCACAGTAAAGAGCGCCTCCTCGTCGGCCTCCAGCACCGCCTGGGCCTGTCGCCGCCAGAGGGTGGCGAACGCTTCCCGCTCCTCGGGCGAGGCATCGGATGACCGTGCCCGATCAACAAGGGCCTTTTCCTCCTCTTCGAGCTCTCCGAACTCCCCTCCCTTGCAGGCGATGCGCAGCGCCTTCCCATCGGAGCGGCGGGCAAAGGTGAATACATTCTGCCCATGATCCAAATGCACCAGGTTGCCCTTGCCAAAGGTACAACCCACCAGATATTGTATGGCATCCACAGCACAGTTGTCCGTCTCCACCACCGCCACGATCTCCTCATCCGCTGCAGGACGACCCATCTCGCACAGCGCCACCTCCGCCACGCGGATCCCCATGGCTACCCCCGGACACCAGTGCCCGTGAAATGCGATAACCTCGTCTATCTTTTCCTCCGAGATCCTGGTACCCATTGCCCACCTTTCCTCGTCAAAACCCACAGATGCTCAAAGGCCGCCTCAGCACACCATCGTGCAAGGCGACCTTTGATCCTTGATTATAGCCGTACAACACAAAATGTCGAACGCTGAATGGCGCCTATTCCCGCACCATCCTGGCACCACACTCGGGACAGTCCTTCTCATAGCATGGCTGGCCAGGCTCGTGCGGCTCCTCATACCCGCAACTCGGGCATACGCACTTGCCACCGGGGCCGGCAGCCTGGGGACCACCCATACGCCCCTGTCCTCTACCGCCACGTCCTCTTCCCATATCCAACCTCCTCGCTATCCTCTATGCCTCCGACCTCATATTCCAAAGATTTACTCGTCCTGCAACTCTTCCAGCCGGGCCCTTACGTCCTCAAGGGCATCCTTCATATAGTCCGCCTGCTGCCTCAGGGCCCGCAACTCCTCCTCCGACGCTGCACTCGACACGCCATTCGACGGCGCATCGGACGCTGCATCTGGAGCGTCAGGGGCGGTCTGACTGGCGCGCCGACCCGTTGCATAGTACATACTCCGCCGGCCAAAGCCACCCCGTCTGCCAAAGCCACCGCGGCCAGCCCCGCCACGCCATCCCCTACCACGTCCAGCATAGGGATAGGGACCGGCAAAACCGGGCGTATCAGACCCCGCGCAGTATCCGGCAGCACGTCCGGTCATGGGCCCTGTGCCATCCGGTCCTGTCCTGTCTCCTCCAGGCACGATACCACCTCCTTTGACATCCAGGTACCCGCATGACGCGGGCAACTATTAGTCTCCCATATATATTCCGTATCCACATATAGTATAGGGCGGGAAAGTGATGGTGTCAAAACGGTTCCCCGACCTCGACGGCCAGATTTCCTTCTTTGACAAGACGTCTGGCAAATACCTATAATCGAGGCTATGTCACATTTGGTGGAGCATCCCCGCAGCATACTCAAATCCTGGCAGGACGCCCTGACAGAAACGGCGCGCCGCCTCTGTCGGACCCTTTTGGGCATCGTCGGATCGCCGTACACCACCCTGGCTCTCCTGGCCCTATTCCTGATTCTCGCCCTCTTTATGGGCATCGACGCCCTGGGAAGGACAGAGTCACAGCCAGAGGGCCTGTCTTACACCCAGCGAATCGCCGCCTATGATGCG
>JAWLEV010000028.1:0-28495 GCA_041685915.1 Anaerolineae bacterium
CGCCTGCGAGATCAATCCCTGGTCAACCGCCTGCCCATCTATGCCTCGGACTTTCGCGTCAAGGGCAAGGACGAGACCTTTGGCAGCCTGAGCCTCTATGGGGGAATGAGTTTTGAGACCTTTTCGGCGCGCCGGGAAGAGATCGAGCCCCAGCAGTCGGCGCACCTGCAAAAGGTCGTCCGCACCATGAAAGAGTACGCTCAGCATCCCCAGAACTGGATCGTACTGCGAGGTGACTATGGGGTGGGCAAGACTCACCTGGCGGCGGCAGTGGCCAACCGCGTCAAACAGAGTGGCATGACGGTCCTGTTTGTCGTGGTGCCCGACCTGCTGGATCACCTGCGGGCGACCTTTCGCCCGGGGAGCCCCGTCTCCTACGACCAGCGTTTCAACGAGGTGCGACAGGCCTGGCTATTGGTGCTGGACGATCTGGGAGTCCAGAATACCACGTCCTGGGCCCAGGCCAAGCTCTTTCAGCTCCTCAACCACCGTTACGTGGGCGGCTTGCCCACCGTACTGACGGTCTCCAACGAGGCCTGGGGAAAACTGGACGAGCGCCTCAAGAGCCGCCTGCTGGACAGCTCGGTGTGCACCATCCTCGATATCAAGGTGCCCACCTACCGCGGGAAAGAGAAATCGAAACGGCCGCGACGCAGCACGCGGCGCCGCCCAGAATAGGGGCGGGCTCGCACCCACAGACCATGGCCGACCGAAGAGCCCCCGGCGAGGACGCATACAC
Source organism: Anaerolineae bacterium (assembly GCA_041685915.1). Taxonomy (GTDB): domain Bacteria; phylum Chloroflexota; class Anaerolineae; order UBA1429; family UBA1429; genus JAWLEV01. The sequence goes on from JAWLEV010000028.1 coordinate 740, forward strand.
CATCATGGAAAAAGGGCGAGACATACTTTGCGGTGGGCATCGTCACACTTTTTTTCTCATCGGCCTCCTGTTGGTCGTCCTCGTCATGCTGGGGTTCCTCATTCACCAACATACAGAGGCCATCCGTTTGACCCTCTCTCACTGGACGGGAGAGGAGGATCTCAAAGAGCAGATCAAGGGCACGCTGGCCCTGGCCTACCTAAAGTTGACCCACAGAGCGTCCGAAACTGACCCCTTTACGCCCATGCCCCACACGGGGATCTCCCCCTACGGGGTCAACACCTTTCTAGAGCAAGAGGCGGAGCCGGCCAAGGTCGACCGCTCCCTGCAGGCCATCTCCGATGCGGGCTTTTATTGGATACGACAGCAATTCCCCTGGGAGGACATCGAAATCGCGGGCAAGGGCGACTTTTGGGATCACCGCTGGGACAAGAGCGCCTGGGAAAAATATGATTACATCGTCGATGCGGCGGAAAAGCACGATCTGGAGATCATCGCTCGGTTGGATAACCCACCGCCCTGGAGTCGCAGCGTGGGCGACGCACCAGGATGGGAACTGGCCCCCCCGGACGCCTATGCCGACTTTGGCGATTTCGTCTATGCCGTAGTCAGCCGCTACAGGGGACGCGTGCGCTATTATCAGATATGGAACGAGCCCAACATCTATCCCGAATGGGGAGAACAGCCGGTCGATCCGGAAGCGTACACGGAACTGCTAAAGGTGGCCTATCGCCGCGCCAAGGAAGCCGACCCCAACTGTGTGATCCTGGCTGCCGGCCTGGCCCAGACGACAGAGGAGGGGGGGCGCAATATGAGCGACCTGCTCTACCTGGAACGCATGTATCGAGCGGGGGCCAAGGATTACTTCGACATCATGGGCGCCATGGTCTATGGGCTGTGGACGGGCCCCTATGACCGCCGCGCCGCGCCCCATTATACAAACTTTTCGCGGGCCCAACTGATCCGCGAGATCATGGTGCGCCACGGCGACGCGGATAAACCCATCTGGGCTACCGAGGTGGGCTGGAACAGTGTTCCCGAATCGTTCCCCGAGTTTGCCCGCTACGGGCGAGTGACCGAGGATCGTCAGGCGACCTATGCGGTGGAGGCCTACCGTCGGGCCGAGCGGGAATGGCCCTGGATGGGGGTGATGAACTACTGGTTCTTCCGCCGGCCCTCCGACGCCGAAAAGGATCAGCCCTGGTACTATTTCCGTATGATGGAGCCCGATTTCACGCCCCTTCCCGTGTACGACGCCATGTCCCAACTGGCGAATCGCCCACCGGCCGTCAACGTGGGCTACCATCAAGAGGATCACTGGGCCCTCCACTATGGCGCCGAAGGGGATGAAGAGGCGTGGCGGCAGATCAGTGACGAGGAGGCCGTGCTCGGCGCCTACGCCCTGGGAGACAAGGGGTCCTCCCTCGATTTCTACTTTGAGGGCACCGACCTAAGCCTGGTCGTGCGGCACGACGGAGCCCCTTCCGAAGCACTCCGCGACGTGGATATCCTCATCGACGGGGAGGAAAAAGGGGGGGAGAACTATGGTATCTCTCCCCAACTTCTGACAGATGTCCGCGGGCAGGACGCCAACGGGGAGGGGACGGTGGTCATCCCCATCGCGCGAGGGTTGACGGACGACCGCCACCGCGTCCATCTCCGGGTGAAGGAGGGGACCCTATCCCTGGACGGCCTGATCGTGCAGCGCAGCAACGGCGTGGGCCTACACACCATGGGCATGATCCTGGGCCTCGTCATCGTCGGTGGCGCGGCCCTCGTGACGGGGAGCGCTCGGCGCGAGGAAAGCACCCCTCCCCGCAATAGCCCGCTGGAAAGGACGCCATAAAAGGATGGTGCGCATCCAGAGACAAAAGGCCTGGCATAACGCCCTGATCCTGCTCGTCATCCTCCTCCTGGCCCTCGCTCTGCGCTTCCACAGGCTCGGGGCGCAGAGCCTCTGGAACGACGAGGGCACGAGCGTGGCCCTGGCCCAGCGCGATCTGGCCACCATCGCGCGCAACGCCTCCCACGACATCCATCCCCCCCTCTATTACTATATGCTGCATTATTGGGTCAGGCTTGCCGGCACCGGCGAGGGGAGTGTCCGCGCCCTCAGCGCCCTGGGCGGGGTGGCCCTGGTGGCCGCCGTCTATCTTCTCGCCCGCCCCTTTGGCACGGCCACCGGTCTTCTGGCCGCCTTGCTGACCGCCCTCTCCCCCTTTACCATCTACTATTCCCAAGAGACGCGCATGTACATATTCCTGGCCCTCTTTGGCGCCCTCACCATGCTGGCCTATGAAGAGTTTGTAGAGGGAGTCATCGGCGACCGTGGAGGAAAACGGGAGACCAAGAGAGAAAAAAGTGTCGCCCTCGATGCCGCAGTCTATGTCCTGACCGGTGTCCTGCTCGTGTACACCCACTATTTGGGATTCGCCCTGCTCTTTGCCCAGAACGTAGCCTTTCTCCTGCGTTGGCTACGGCACCCACCGCGTGAAAAAGAAGCAATGCGCAAAGGATGGCACCCGCTTCTCCATTGGGGGCTCTCGCAATGTATCATCCTCCTGGCCTATCTCCCCTGGCTGGCCATGTCCTGGCAGGCGCTGCGCAGTTGGCCCGCTGTGCGCGCTCCCTTTTCCCTCGCGTACTTTGTGACCGATGCATCTCGCACCCTCTCCCTGGGGGTGACAGTGAAAGAGGGACTCCGAACGCAACTTTACGGTCTGGGGACGTCCCTCCTGATTCTGCCAGGGCTCCTATATCGTCCCCACAGAGACAGAGGCTCAACACCTGACCGCCTACACATGGATACGAGCCTGTACCTGCTGCTCCCCCTGGGGTTGATCTTTATCCTCTCCCTCAGACGGCCCATGTATAAACCGAAATTCCTGCTCCTGATCGCCCCGGCCTATCATATCCTACAGGCGCGGGGCATCGTAGCCCTGGGCCGATTGGCCCGGCGCGCGACGGCACGCTGTCGCTGGGTAGAGGGAGCAGTGGCTGCCTCCCTCAGCCTTGTCGTCTGTGCCGCATCGGCGCATTCCCTGGTCGGACTGTACACGGACGAGACCTTTTTCCGCGACGACTATCGCGGAGCCGTGGCCTATATTGAGGCCACATCGGGGCCCCAGGATGCCATTGTCATCAATGCCCCCTCCCAGATCGAGACCGTCGATTACTATTATGACGGCGATCTTTCCCAGTATCCTCTGCCAGAACAGCGCCCCCTGGACAAAGCGCGCACGGGACGAGCCCTGCAGGACATCGTGGCGCAACACCGACGCATCTATGGCATCTTTTGGGCCACGCGGGAGAGCGATCCCCAGGGATTTGTGGAGAACTGGCTTGATGCGCACTGTTACAAGGCCATGGACAGCTGGTTCGGCAACATACGCCTCCTCGTCTATGCCGTGCCTCGGGAATCGAGCGAGGGAATCCAGGAGCGAACGGATTACGTATGGGCTGAGAAGGTGCGCCTGCAAGGCCATACGCTCCTGACACCGCAACCCGAGAGTGGAGAGATCGTTCAACTCTCCCTCTTTTGGGAGGCTCTGGCCCCCCTGACAGAGCGTTACAAGGTCTTTCTCCACCTGGTGGACGAACGGGGCAACATCGTGGCCCAACGGGACACGGAACCTGTGGGGGGAAGGCGCCTGACCACCGATTGGGAGGTGGGAGAGATAATCACGGACAATCACGGCATACTCATCCCCCCGGGGACCACCCCCGGCGCGCACCAACTGCGCGTGGGGCTGTACAATCTTGTTGACGGAGCCCGCCTGCCCGTCAAAGAAGAGGATGAAAAAAAAGGGGATAGCATCGACCTGAAAAAGATCGCCGTACGATTCCCCTCCACGCCGCCGCCGCCGTCGGCCCTTGACATGCAGCACGACATCCCGATGCAGACAGAAACACGGTGGGGCGGGTTACGCCTGCTGGGATACAGCCTCTATCGTCTGGGACACGAACACCAGGGCGAGCCCGAGGCCTTACATCCGGACGAGACCGCTACCCTGATCCTCTTTTGGACCCGGGAGGCAGCAGGCGACACCGCACCCACCGAGATGATCCTGAATCTGAAGCGAGATGATCAGAACCTGTGGGAAAGGGAGTTACAGATAACGGGAGGAACATTCCCCCCAGAGGAGTGGCAGGAGGGAGAAAAGGTGCGGGACATCCATCGCCTTCCCATCCCCAACGTCGCACCGGGCACCTACGATCTCACACTATGTCCCAGGGATGGGGCGAGCCACAAGGAATACCGTTTAATCCGCCTCGCCATCGCAGCCGGGGATCACTGAGAAGACATGCCCAGGCGCTCAGAGTGCGTATACACCGTCATGCGCTGCCCACCCAGATAACCGACCATGGTCAAATTAAACTGATCGGCGATCTGCACGGCCAGGCTGGTGGGAGAAGACATGGAAGCCAGCGCCGGTATGCCCATGCGGATGGCCTTGGTGACCATCTCATAGCTGAGGCGCCCCGAACAGAGCAGCAGTTTATCCGAGAGGGATACGTCGCGCAGTAGACAGTAACCAATTACCTTGTCCACGGCATTGTGGCGCCCCACATCCTCACAGAGCACCACCCGCTGCCCCTCGATGTCATAGAGAGCAGCGGCATGGACGCCCCCCACGCGCTTGTGCACGCGCTGAGCATCGCGCATGTCCCTCGAAAGGCCAAAGAGTATCTGATAATCGATTTCAGGGCCCTCGTCCACCGTGGGAAGCGGCAGTTCAGAGCGATCCACATCCACGGCGCCGCAGCCCGCGCGGATCAGGCGCACGACCTCCAAGCGGGCCTCCTCCTGCAGACCCCCTGAACGCACCACGACGTGGGCGCGGTTGCGCGATATGACCGCCTCACCCTCCGACCCCTCCTCGGCGGCGATCGAGGTCCGCCCGCAATGCTGGATGGTCAACACATCGGAAAAGCTCTTGACCAATCCCTCACTGACGCAAAAGCCGGCCACCAACTCCCTCTCCCTGCCGGGCATACGCATCAGGAGGGCCGCCTGTCTTCCATTGATATGCAAAGAAAGGGGCTCCTCGCGCACTATTTCGATCTTTTTTTCCTCGCCCCCATCCCGGTCGAACGACCAGGCGTGCCAGGGACGAGCGAAATCGACTTCTGTCATTTACAGAACTCCTTTTGCTTTGAAAAGAAGGCTTAAGTCCTGGCGTACAGCCACCAGTAAAGCACGCCGACGAAACCGGCGCCGATAACGTTGCCCAGGGTCACGGGCAACAGATTGCCAAACAGGAACCGGAAAACGCCCACCGCAGCGCCATTTATCATCCCCAGGGGGATAAAAAAGACATTGGCAATCCCATGTTCGAATCCCAGCACCACAAAGGCTACAACGGGGAGCCACAGGCCGACCAGGCTGCCCAGCAGATCATCGGTAGAAAAAGCCAGCCAGACGCCCAAACCTATGAGCCAGCCGCATCCCACGCCTCGAAGGAGCAGAGCCCCCCAGCCCAATACCACCTTGCGCTCTGCCAGCATCGCCGCCGCGGCCCCCGCCTCTGCGCCCGAGCCGCTGGCGTTCACGTTGATGATCCCCGTTCCATAGGCCAGAAACAACGCCGCGAGCAGGGCCCCTAACAGGTTCCCCAGATAGACCAAAAGCCAGTTGCGCAGCATCTTTTGCCAATGAACCGCTCCCACCAAACAGGCGGGAGGCATGATAACACAATTGATGGTAAAAAGCTCGGCCCCGGTGATGACAACCAGCAGGATACCCAGAGGACCAAGCCCGGCAAAGGCGAACGCCGGTAGGTTGAGATCCATGCCCCCCTGTCCCATGACGGTCAGCATACCGCCCAGGGCGATAAAAGCCCCCGCCAAAAAGCCCAACACGAGTTCCTCTTCGATGGACAGATCCGCTTTGGCGCACCCCGCGTTACAGGAAACGGCGATAATCTCTTGCGGCGATTTTATCGACATATCTTTCCCCCTATTCGTGGGAATCTCTATCTCTCCAGAGTGTAAAAGACACGGCCTTTCACGTCAAAAGGCCGTGTCTTCTCTTGAAATGTACACGTATCCGATACTAGTCGCGGCGGAACTGCTTTACGGTTTCGCCTTCCCCATCGACGACGTCGATGATCATGGGCATCTGGCCCAGGGCGTGGGTGGAACAGGAGAGACAGGGGTCGTAGCAACGGATGGCGGCCTCGACCCGGTTGAGCATGCCCTCCGTCAGGTCGTTGCCATCCACAAAGGCCTTGGCCACCATATCCACAGACTTGTTCATGGCCCAGTTATTATTGCCCGTAGCCACAATGAGGTTGGCCTTTTGCATGACGCCATTATCATCCACCCAGTAGTGATGCCACAACGTGCCCCGGGGAGCCTCGATGACGCCTACTCCCTCCTCCTGCATATCGACGCGCGTATTGAGAATGTCCTCGGAGAGAATATCCTCGTCCTCGCAGAGTTCGCGCACCCGCTCTATGCAATAGAGATCCTCGATGAGACGGGCATAGTGATAGTAGAGCGAGGGTTCCACCGGCCCCTCGGAGAGGGCTTTGAAGGCCTTGAACTCTTTATGTGCCAGGGGCGTCGAGATGCGCTCCGCGACGTTCAACCGTCCCAGGGGCGCCACACGATAGGTTCCCTCAGGCCAGCCCATCTCTTTATAGTACGGGAACTTTAGATAGCTCCAATCCTCGACACGCTCCTGAATATAGTCCAAATAGTTTCGCCCGTCGAATTCTTCTAACAACTCCCCATCCTCGTCCACCAGGCGCACGGGCCCATCATACACTTCCAGAGCACCGTCATTCACCATACCCAAATAGTTGGAGGAGAAATTGGCAAAATTCTGTACCACATCCTGATTGCCCTCCAACCAGTCTTTGGCAATCTCGATCCCCTCCCGTACATAGCCCGCCATCTCATCGACCTGGGAGAGGATATAATCTCGATCCTCCTGCGAAAGGGGCGCGCTCACACCCCCGGGCACGGCCCAGTGCATGTGAATGCGGCGTCCGCTCACGCGTTCGATGATCTCCTGCCCGTACTTGCGCAGTTTTACCGCTTTCAGCGCCAGATCGGGGTTCACTTCCAACAGACCGGCCACGTTACGCACGGCCGGATCGGCATCGAAGCCGAGGAGCAGATCGGGCGAGGCCAAATGGAAAAAGTGCATGGAATGCGACTGTATCAGCTGCCCCTTGTGAAGCAACCTGCGTAGCAGCGTGGCCGGTCTGGGAGGCTCAGCCCCCACCACCTCATCACACGCCTTGGCCGAAGCCAGATGATGACTCACGGGGCATATGCCACAGATACGCGGCGTGATCACGGGCATCTCGTAGTAGAGCCGTCCCTCGGAGAACTTTTCAAAGCCCCGAAACTGATCCACGTGCATATAGGCATGCTCGACCTGACCGTCGTCATCAAGGTGCACCGTGACACGCGCGTGTCCCTCAATACGCGTTACTGGTTCAATTGCTATTTTTCGACCCATTATCCATCTCTCCTATTTAAAAAGCCTGTGGGCAAGGGGCACCAAAGGTGTCCCACTTGCCAAGCGGCTTCCACATCCATCAATCATAGGTCAACAACTCTTCTGGTATGACGGGGATACGGCCCTCCAAGAGTTCGGTGAGAACGAACCAGATCCCATCAGCCGGAGGCGGGCAGCCCGGAACGTGCAGATCGACCTCCACCACCTCGTTTACGGCCTTGACGCGGGGGAACAGCTCGGCGATCTCGGGCGACCGTGGCACCTTTTGACCCGGTGCCGTGCTCTCGGTATCCACATATGCTCTCTTCAACACGTCCTCCACGTCAAAGAAATTCCGCATGGTGCAGATTCCCCCAAATACCGCGCAATCTCCCAGGGAGATGAGTAGCTCACACCGCTCGCGCATCCTTTCGGCCACCGCCAACTGGTGATCGTTACTTACCGCTCCCGTCAGAATACCGATATCACACCCCTCCTCGGGGGGATGCTTCAGATCTGTGATGGGTGACGAGAGAAGTTGTATATGCTCCAACAACTGCACAAGACGTTCATCGATATCCAAAAGTGACATATGGCAGCCGGAGCAGACGTCCAGCCAATCTGTACAAACTGTTACTTTTGCCACTATATATCCTCCTCAAAGGTCGCTGCCGGATTTCTCTAATGTTTCTATATTCGTGTTCAAGCCCACAAATCAAACGGCTATTCCCCGCCAGAGGGAGCCGCCGCTCGAATGGTCTCATGGATCCTCTCGATAACCTCTGCGTCGCTGGGTAACGACCTATCCACACCGGCCACTATTTGTCCGACCCGTCCCTCCGCATTGATCATCGTACCATTCCTTTCCGAGGTGATGGGGGAGGGCAGTATCAGATCCGCCACCTCCTCCCAGGGCTCCCGGAAAGAGGCCTGCACGATAACGAATTCGGCTTCGCTCAGAGCTTGCGATAGTCCCTCATCCATCCGAGGCGTCTCGGCGGCCAGGACATAGTATACAAACGCCTCTTCATCTTCCTCAAAGGCGTCCCCTATCCCCGCCTCCTGCAATCCCAGACTATTTCCTCCCGGGGCAAGGATGACCAGGTCGGAATTGGGAATCTTTTCAGCCAAGGACTGCGCCAACTCGAGACCCTTCACGTCACAGACGATGACGGGGTACTCTGCATCCTCGACTCTATCCAACACGTCGTCCAGCTCCTGAGGAGAGACCTTGATCGAGGCCCAGGGATCCAGGCCATTCTCCTCACCATCTACAATGATGAGCCGTGCGCCTCGATGACGAAAACCCCGTTTGATGGCAAAGCCCGCCACCTGATAATCGACAGTAAGGTCGGTATCGACCACGATAAAGAGATCGGCCTCATCCATGGCGGACAGGGGCGCGCTCTCCACATCCGGCGCGGGGCCTTCCATCGCCACCTTTTGGCCCGGCAACTGGTCAACCACTGCCTTGGCGGTCTCGGTAGAGACAAATCCCGATACGACGGAGAGGAGATCGTCATCCGCTCCCTGTATCTTGCCAGCGGCCAGTTCCACGGCCTCCTCCCAATCCGCCTCCTGCCAACCGTCCTCCACTTTGATAAGAGGCTTGTACACACGCTGACGCTGCTCATGCAGGGGGTGGAATCGTCCTATCTCACAAAGCAGGCCATCGTTGGGTTCCGCGTCCCAGTCACCCTCGATGCGGATGACGCGATTGTTGCGCGTAACGAGTTCCACACCGCAGCCCACGCTGCAGGCCACGCACCGCGACTTGATCCTGTCTATCTCTTCGTCAGCGCCCATATAGGCGCTGGCGCGATCGGCCAATGCGCCGGTGGGGCACACCTGAAGACAGGTACCGCACGACACGCAACTCGACTCGCCAAAGGGAACGTCCAGGTCGGCGATGATCATGCTGTTGGTTCCACGGTTCTTTACGCCCAAGGTCTTGTTGCCCACAAGCTCATCGCACGCGCGGATGCACCGTCGACATAGAATGCAACGATTGTGATCCATGATAAAGTATTCGCGAGAAGCATCGATGGGAAGCTTGGGAAAGGGGCGCTCATAGGTCCATTGATCAAGGTTGTATTCGTACGCGAGATCCTGGAGTTCGCAACTGCCGCTCATCTGACAGTACATGCAGAAATGGTTACGTTCCGAGAAAAGCAACTGCAGTACAAAGCGACGCGCCTTGATAACTTTTTCGGATTTGGTATGGATAACCATGCCATCCGATACGGGGAAGGTACATGCGGGCTGCAATACGCGCTGCTTCTCCACCTCCACGAGACACATGCGGCAGGCGCCGATGGGCTCCACCGCCGGATGATCACACAGTGTAGAGATATCGATCCCCGCAGCTTCTGCCGCGTCAAGGACGGTGCTTCCCGCAGGTACCGAAACCTCCTTGCCATCGATCGTGATACGTACATCTGGCATAATCTTGGTTCCTCCTACAAAAGGGCCACCAGGCAAATACGATTTCTATCGCATTATACCGTATAGATCTACGAATTTCAAGGGTATTATCAAACTTTTTTACGAATTTCGCAATATATAAAACGGCGCGTTTACGTCGGGGTCAATCCTTCGGATTGTATCAAACCCAGCAAAAAAGATACCGCCTCCTGGGCCAAAGTAAAAGTATCCAACGATAATTCCTCGCCAAAATCAAAATCGTGCCCCAAAACCGAGAGCGTATAGCCCCTGGGGCTCCCCCCATAAAGGGAACGGCTCAGGGCCAACACGACACTGGGTTTGAGATGATGGCCGAGCATCCCCGCCCGATAGGCGGGGGATATCTCCTGCCAGGCCACGGGTTCCCAATCCGCAGCCGCCACATGGGCATCGATAAAGATGACGGCATCGTACTGGGCTGCCAACTCGGCCAACTCTGGCGCAAGCTGATGCACACAGATCATGGCCAATGGCTTGCGTGCCCCGCCATTGGGGCACAGCACAGTGTTGGCCTCCCACTCATTTAGTGAAAGCCCAAGGCGCCTCCTCAAGTGACGAAGGATGTGCAGGGCCACCCCGTCATCGCGGCGGCTGATGTTGCCATAACCGACGAGAAGAAGGGAAGATACATTCAGCGCCAGGGATCCCCCCCGGGCAAAGGCTTCCCGCACATCCTCCTCCACCATCTCAAACGTCATCGACGTCCCCGTTACTCTTCCTCAAGATCGCACCGCAAGCAGCGCTTGCACTCCTCACGGCAAGCTGTCTCGCCGAAGCCGAGTTCGATCTGTTTCCAGTCATTGCGACGGACAGAGGCCTCGCGCACGGGCATCTCGGCCCGCTCCGCCTCGGCATACTCTTCCATCTCCCAGGTCAGAGGGACCTCGTCGTATGCCAGCCAGTCGTCCTTGGGTAGGGCCAGGCCATTTTGCAGGTACTTGTCCACCGCCAGGGCCACCTTGTTACCCTGATCCACAGCCTCCACGACGGTCGCCGGCCCGAGGACGGCATCGCCCGCCGCGAATACGTCCCCCCGCGTCGTGCGCAGTCGTCCTCGCTCCGAGCCCACATCGCTCACCTTCACGGTGGCGTTGCGCTCGAACTCGATCCCACAATCCTCCCCTACACAGCCGACGTCGATGCCCTGCCCGATGGCGGTGATGACCACGTCCACGGGCATGACGTACTCGCTGCCCTCTTTTGGATGGGGCCGACGGCGGGCACTGTCATCGAACTCGCCCAGTTCCTGTTCCACAACTTCCATGCCCTCGACCTTGCCATTGCCCAGGATGCGAGTGGGATTGGTCAGCGGATAGAGTTTTAGCCCCTCTTCCTGGGCCTCTTCGATCTCTATATCCTCCGCAGGCATGTCCTCACGGCGGCGACGATAGACCAGGTGTACATCCGAGGCCCCAAGGCGTATCGCCGTACGGGCCGCGTCTATGGCCGAGTTGCCTCCCCCCACCACAGCCACGCTCTTGCCCGCAAGTTCTGGGGGATTATCCAGGGCCACATCCTTGAGAAAATCGGTACCGCCCCACACACCCTCCAGATCCTCGCCGGGGATATGCAGGGAGCGGCTGACGTGGGCGCCAACTGCCAGGATCACGGCATTGTAGCCCTGATCCTCAAGAAGGTCGTCGATGGTAAAGTCCTGGCCCAGTTCGCTGTTGAGGACGATCTCCACGCCAGCGCGCTTGATGTTGTCGATCTCTGCCTGCAATATGTCCCGGGGCAGGCGGTATTCGGGAATACCCACGGCCATCATGCCTCCAGCCATAGGCAGCGCCTCGTGAACGGTCACGTCATAACCCCACTGAGCCAGACGCAGCGCAGCCGTCAGTCCGGCCGGTCCGGCGCCTATGACGGCCACCTTCTCGTCCTTGTCAGGCTCCAACTGTGGTGGCGTCCAGGGCTTTTCTATCTCGTGATCGGCCATAAAGCGCTTGATATGTCGGATAGCTATGGGCTCGTCCAACTGGCCACGTCGGCAGCGATCCTCGCAGAATGCCGGGCACACGCGCCCACAAACGAGGGCGAAGGGGTTCCGCTTGCGATGGATCTCCAATGCCTCGGTGTATTTACCCTCCGAGACCAAAGAGATATAGCTCGATGCGTCGACGCCCGCGGGACAGGCGTTCACACAGGGAGCACGCACCAGATCGGGGCAAACCCCCGCCGGGCAGCGCTTCTCCAGGATGTGCGCCTCGAACTCGTCACGGAAGTAACGCAAAGCGCTCATGACGGGCCCCGGCGTGAGTTGGCCCAGAGCGCACAGGGAGTTCGAGGACATACCCTCCGCAATCTCTTCGATGGTATCCAGATCCTCCATCGTGCCCCTACCCTCGGTGATACGGGTCAAGATCTCCAACATGCGCCTACCGCCGACGCGACAAGGCACACATTTGCCACAGGACTCGGCGACCGCAAAAGTCAAAAAGAACCTGCTCAACTCGACCATGCAGGTGTCCTCGTCGACGACGATCATGCCGCCAGAGCCCATCACCGCACCGGCCTGCTTGAGCGAATCAAAGTCCACGTTCAGGTTCAATCCCGAGGCGGGCAGGCAGCCGCCCAAGGGACCGCCGGTCTGCACAGCCTTGAACTGCTTCCCGTCGGGCACGCCCCCGCCGATATCAAAGATGATCTCCCCCAGGGTGATGCCCATGGGAACCTCTACCAACCCCGTATTCCTCACCTTCCCGGTAAGGGCAAAGATCGCCGTCCCGGGGCTCCTCTCCGTGCCGATGGAGGAGAACCATTCTGCTCCATTGGCAATGATCTGGGGCACGTTGGCATAACTCTTGACATTATTGTTATTCGTCGGTTTGCCCCACAGGCCCGAAACGGCGGGAAAGGGCGGCCGGGGGCGCGGTTCGCCCCTCTTGCCCTCGATGGAGGCGATAAGTGCCGTCTCCTCACCACAGACAAAGGCGCCAGCTCCCTCCTTGATGCGGATAGTGAAATCGAAATCCGTTCCCAGGATGCCCTCGCCCAGCAAACCGTATTCCTCAGCCTGTGCGATGGCGATATTCAAACGCCTGATGGCCAAAGGATACTCGGCGCGGCAGTATATATAGCCCTCATGGGCGCCGATGGCATAGGCAGCGATGGCCATGCCTTCGAGCAACGAGTGAGGGTCTCCCTCCAATACGGAGCGATCCATAAAGGCACCCGGATCTCCCTCGTCGGCATTACAGACGATATACTTGGTGTCGCCAGGAGCCTTTTGTGCGAACTCCCATTTTAGCCCCGTGAGGAACCCGGCGCCACCACGTCCTCGCAAGCCCGAGCTCTTGACCTCATCGATCACCTCTTCTGGGGTCATGGAACTCAATGCCTTGCCCAAGGCCTCGTATCCGCCCCGAGCGATATACTCCTCGATGCTTTCGGGATCAATAAGGCCGCAATTACGCAGGGTGATGCGACGCTGCTTACCATAGAAGGGTATATCCTCGTAAAAGGGCACGTTTTCATGGGTGCTCGGCTCCTCGTAGGTAAGCCGTTCCAACACGCGTCCCTTGACCAACGTCTCCTCGACGATCTCTTTCACATCCGCGGCCTCTACCTGACAATAGAAGATCCCCTCGGGATAGATGATCATCACCGGCCCCATGGCGCAAAAGCCACGACAGCCCGTCTCCACCACGCGGACCTCTTCCTCCAGACCCCGACGGCCGATCTCCTTTTTCAGGGCCGTGAGCACCGAGGGCGCACCCGAGGCCGTACAACTTGTACCGCTACACACCAGAACATCTGCCCGGTATACGGGTTCCGACATCACTTGTCCTCCAACATCCTCTTTATCTTTTATGTCCGTCATCTCACGCTTCCCGCAATCTGCCCAATACCCAACCCTCAACGACGTTCCCCTTGATCAGATGTTCTTCAATCAGGTCAGGAACCTTTTCTGCCGTCAAATTCCCATAGGTTATGCGCGGCTCATCCCCCTGCTTGATATCCACCAAAGGCTCATCGGCGCACATACCGATGCATCCCACCGTCTTGACGTGGGCGTCGATATCCCTGTCCTCCAACTCTTTGAGGATCGCGCGCATCGTCTCGCGAGCGCCCGCCGCGATACCACACGTGCCCATACCCACCGTGATGACGGTCTCTGTCTCTCCACGGACCGTCAATTCCTCCTGCACCTCAGCGCGCAAGGCACGCAAGTCTTCTAATGATTCCAATCTGGGCATACCTCATCTCCTCTATAAAACACCACTAAATAGGACCAAGCGGATTCGCTTACTCTGAAAAATAGTGTCAAAAAGAGGGGTTCCGATACAAATCACGGAATCCCCGCTCCATAAAGTCTTCCATCCACCGTCTAACGCGAGGATGCATCAAGGAGACGCCCCCCAAAACCTCCCGTATCTCCCGCGTATCAAAAGTAAAGGTACGTCCATCGAGGCGATGGGTGTAATGAATATCACATGCTTCCCCATCCGCTGGAGACGTCAAGATGAAACCCAACAGGGTGCCAGTCATATCTCCCAGGGGGGCCCTGTCAATATGATCCCGTTCAAAGTCCGCCTCCACCCGCGTCCCCACACCCAATTTTGACGTGACCCTTACATCACCATTGCAGCGCCTGGCGGCTGCCTTGAGCAAGGGAATTCCCAATCCCACGCGCCTGGTCTTGCGCGTGGTGAAAAAAGGATCATCGATACGTGCTAGGGCTTCTCTGCTCATTCCCCGTCCATTATCCTCCACAGATATGGACAGACGATTCTGCGCCACGTCCTCTACAATCTCCAGTTGGATACGAGTCGCGCCCGCCTCGAGAGCATTCTGAAAAAGATCCAGGACGTGAAGGGAAAGTTCGAGCATTATTCAAGTTCACGCACCAGCTCCACGGCCTTTTCGGGAATCAGCCGGCCGATCACGTCGCCATCGATAACGGCGACAGGTGAGAGGCCACAGGATCCCAGGCAATACACCACTTCCAACGTCACCCGATAATCGGGGGTCGTCTCCCCCGCCTCGATGCCCAAATCGCGCTCCAGGGCCCTGACAATTTTGGGCGCCCCCCGGACGTGACACGCCGTGCCATCACAGACCCGCACCGTGTGCCGCCCCCTCCGTTCCAGATAAAACTGGGCATAAAAAGTGGCCACCTCATAAACCTGACTGAGGGACGCATCGAGCCGCTGGGCTATAAGCTGCAAGGTAGGCTCCGGGAGATAACCGTACAATTCCTGGGCCGTCTGAAGTGCAACGATCAATGTCCCCCGCTCTTCTGCATACGTATCCAATGCCTCATCGAGCGGGGTCAAATCCAGTTCTTCTTCGTAGGTCTCGGTCTCTGTAACATCTGCTACCACGTCGATTCCTCCAACAAATGTATGATCATTTCTACTTTTGTCCAAAAAGCCGACGGGTGACTCGGCCTTTCTTTCCCTCAGGCCAGCATCTCAGCCCGGCGTCCTTTCCTATGCCGTAGAGCCAATTCTATCTCGCGAACAGAGGGTTTTTGCAGGCAAAAGCGCATACTGGCCGACATTTCGCTCAACCGATGTGCATCGCTCGATGTGATAAAAGGCCACTCCCGCAGTTCCTCATGGACGCTCAAAAAAGCCTCCGGAACGCTCCGCCTCGAAATCTCCAGAGCCGCCACGTCCAATCCCTCCGGCACAAAACCCAGACTGGCCAACAGGCTGTAAGCGCGTCGATCCACATGTGCGGCGATGGGTATCCCCCCCATCCCACGCACCATCTCCACCGCCTCGTCGATGGACAAATCGCTGGATGTCAACAACAGCCGTTCGTTTCTTTCCAGCAGATCGCCCGTCTCATCGACAATGAGTTGCACACCAAATACCTTTGGTTCATTCTTGCGCGCCGGAAGATGTGCGAACACCACCTCCTGCCAGGCATGCACCTGATCCACAGTGTCAAAAAGGCATAACAAATGCACCTCTTCCCTCGTCTGCAATTCCATACCGGCAATGACGGTGATGCCGCTACCCTCCGCCGCACGCTCCACCGCCACAACATTCCCGGCCGCATTATGATCTGTGATGGCGATCATGTCCAATCCCAGATCGTGCCCCCTTTTGACGATGAGGGGGGGAATCATCTCGATCTCCGCACAGGGCGAAAGGACCGTGTGCACGTGCAGATCCGCCAGCAGGGTCTGCATACCTACGCCTGATCCGCATCCTCCGACTCGCGAATACCCACTTGGAACAGCTTGCCAACCAGGGTGAAGGTGCTCTCTTCGGCGAGCAGGATGGGTATACCGCTCTCGTTCGCCCGGCCCAACGTCTCCTCGTCGGGTTCCATACCCTCGCTGACGACGATGCATGCCAATTCCAGCAAATCGGCCACGGCAACGATATTGGGATGAGCCTGCAAAGTGACCCAGACATTCCCCTCACTGGCGCCCGCTATCACACAGCTCAACAGGTCCGAGGCATAGCCCCCCGTGACCTCTTTGTGCAGGCCAGATCTGCCAGCAACAACTTTTAGTTCCAGTTTCTCGACGATCTCTTGAACTGTCACCTTGCTCCTTTAGTGGCTATTCCAGCTCAAAGATTATTCTCAATCGCGTGCCGACTCCCACCTCAGACTCCAGATACATCTCGTCCGAACACGCTTTGATATTACTCAAGCCCATGCCAGCCCCAAAACCCAATTCTCGAATCCAGTCCGGCGCCGTGGAAAACCCCGGCTCCAACGCCTTCTCGATATCGGCGATACCGGGGCCCTCATCAATCGCCGTGATTTCTATCCGGTCGGTCCCTATCTCGGCGACGATATCTCCCCCCTCGCTGTGAATCATCACATTCATCTCGGCCTCATATGAGGCCAGGGCAACGCGCCGCACGACCTTGGGATGGGCTCCCAGTCGCTTCAGAGCGCGCTTGATCTTGCTGGACGCCTCCCCGCCGCTGACGAAATCGTGGGGCTCCACATGGTACTTGAGGATCAGCGTCGTCTCGTCCGAGTCTATATCCTCAAAAATATGACTTGCTCGATAGTGCTCGATCTCCTCGGCCTGCCAACGCACGCCCATTTGCCAGAGCAGGCCGCGCACGATATCGCCCTTGGTCAGGATGCCGACGAGCCCGCCCTCCGCCTCGACGACGGGCAAGCGCCCCACATCGAACATGCTGAAGAGGTTGACCGCCTTCACCACCGTCTCGTCGGCGCGCACGGTCTGCACGTTGGTGGTCATTCTCTCGGCCACAGAGGCCGTAAAGGCACCCTCTTCCAGGGCCTTGACCACGTCCTCCAGATCCACCACGCCCACGAGTTCGTCGTCTTCCATCACCGGCACGCCAGAGATGCCTCGCTCACGCAGAATGCGCCTCAACTCGCGCATGGAACAATAGGGCGTGACGGTGATGACATCCTCGGTCATGATCTGCTCAATTTTGAGCTCGTAGATCAGTTCCTGGACCTTGGTAAACTCTGATGTCACCCGATCCACAGCTCAACTCCCACCCCAATCGTTCCATCGCCAGACAATGGCGCGGATAACAAAAACCGCGCCATTGATCCTGGCTAATCCTCTTCAAAAGCCTGGCGCCATCTTTCGGCGGCCATATCGGATATCTTTTCCCCCCTCAGCCCCGCCTGATAAAGACGCCCACAGCTCTCATACATGGTATAGGGAGAGGAGAGAAGGGGAATTCCCTTCTCCTCCGCCAGGGTGATCGTCTCAGGAGGTGGATACTTGCCCCTTACAAAGACCACGGCCTTGATGTCTGCCATCTCTGCCGTACGGATCACCTGCGGATTGGTCAACCCGGTCATCAACAGGGCATCCGTATGGCTGATGGCCAGTACGTCGCTCATGAGATCCGCGGCGGCCCCTTCCTCCACATAAAGGGTCGGATCCATCTCATGTGAGACGGGCTTGGCATCAAGCACAGAAAGCACTTTTTCTAAAAGCATGAATGATCCACTCGCTTAGATCTCGGGATAGACGGCCAAATATTATGCAAACGAGCCCTCAAACATTGTGAATTATATCACAGACTCTTTTCCTGTCAAACAAGGCTTCGCGCATCCACACCACATACGCCGCCGCCACCGCGCGCCGTACAGAAAAAAGGGGGGACGCCCTCACTCCTCCATCGCCAGAAAACGTTCTCCCCCCTGACGCAGATTGTCCAGGATGCGTTGCCCCAAGGAAAGTCTCTCGTCATTGGAAGGCTCAAAGCCCTCAAACAAGGACTCGGAACCCTGTGAGGGCACGATAACCTGCAAGGCCTTGGGAACCACCGAGATCGTGACCGGCGTGTAGCCCGACGGATCGCCATCCACGTGTACGGGCAAGATCTCCTCGCTATGTATGGTTATCTGCTTTCCACGGTACACGTCGATCTCGGGGTCCTCCAACTGCCTGCCCTGCAGCACAGAGACCGCGTGCCGCACCGCATCCCATGCACTTCCTCCCCTGGCGATATATACTTCCAACAGGCCATCATCCAGTTTTGCCTGGGGTGCCACGCGCCAGGTTCCTCCATAGAACTGTACGTTGGTGACCAAGATGAGAAACGCCCGGCGGTGTACAGTCCTTCCATCGATAGAAACGGTCATCCGGGTGCCGCGCAATTGCAGGCCGAGGCTGAGGGCGGAGATAAAGTAGGCCAGATTGCCAAGCTGACGACGAAGTTCCCTCTGCGGTTCAACATCATGGGCGATCTGGGCATCGAACCCCACACCTGTCCAAAGTACAAAGTAACGATCTGCCACCCGACCCAGATCGATGGGGACCCTCCTGCCCTCCACCAATATACGCGCCGCTTCCAACAATGCCGAACGGCGGTTGGGAGTCCATACGGGAATTCCCAACATGTGCGCCCACACGTTGCCCGTTCCCACCGGTAGGACACCCAGCGCACTGTTGGATTTTGCGAGGCCCGTGGCCACCTCCCCTAACGTGCCATCGCCACCGACGGCCACCACCACATCGGTCCCCTCAGCCACGGCTTCGCGGGCATAGAGTGTGGCGTCTCCCGGCCCTCGCGTGCGAGATATAGAAATCTCCCACCCCCGGGACTCGAGAAAATCGACAACCTGCCGCAGGGCCTTTTCCACATCGTGTTGACCAGCTACCGGATTATATACAAGTCGCACATCCATACGACAACTATACCGTGAATGCGGCTCCCTGTCCAGAAACTTGACAGTATGACAAAGTCAAGGGAGAATGAAGATATGCGGATAATCGACTGTCACACGCACATCTTTCCTCCCGACATCATCGCCGGGCGCGACAGATATCGGAAATACGATCGCTGGTTCGATCAACTGTATGCCGATCCCCAAGCCCCCATGGCCGACGCGGACGATCTGTTGAGAACCATGCGCCGGGGAAATGTCGAAAAGGCCGTCACTTTTGGATTCGCTTTTGCGGATCTGGCCCTGTGCCAGGAATGTAACGCGTACGTGCTGGACGTCGGGGGCAGAAAAGAGGGAAACCTCATACCCTTTGTACAGGTGCCCCCCCGCGCCGGCAGGGAAGCCGTGGCGGAGGCGCGACGCTGCCTGGAACAGGGAGCCCGAGGCATCGGGGAACTCTTGCCCGACGGACAGGGATGTGCCCTCACGGATTTCGACCTCCTGACGCCCCTCATGCGTCTGGCAAAGGCGTTTGATGTACCGGTACTGTTCCACGTGGCGGAACCGGTGGGACATACGTACCCTGGCAAGGGTTCACAGGGCCCACGAGAAGCCTTTGCCCTGGCCAAACACTATCCGGATAATGTCATCATATTGGCTCATTGGGGAGGGGGACTGCCCTTTTACGAGCTGATGCCCGAGGTTCGCGTCGCGCTGCGGAACGTCTACTATGACACGGCCGCCTCGCCCTACCTCTATGCGGCGGACATTTTCGGGCACGTCGCGGGGTGGATCCCGAACAAGATCCTCTTTGGAAGCGACTACCCCCTCATCGAACCGCAGCGTTTTTTGCGTTACATGGAAAAGGCAGGACTTGTGTCCGAAACGCGGCAAAAGGTGTTAAGGGGAAACGCCATCAACCTGTTGACCTGAAGGAGAAAGGAATCATCTATGGCCTCCATTCGAACCTTTATCGCCATCGAGCTCACAGAAGATGCCCGCGATGCACTGGGGGAATTACAGGACCGTCTCAAGCAGACTCCGGCAGGCAAGGCCGGACGCTGGATGAGAAAGGAGAGCATCCATCTGACCCTAAAGTTTTTGGGAGATATACCAGAAGAGAGGGTGGATAAGGTCTGTGAAGGGGTGCGGCGCGCATGCGAGGGACATCCCCCTTTCTCCGTGACCATAGCGGGACTGGGGTGTTTTCCCAACACCAGGCGTCCCCGGGTCCTTTGGGCCGGCGTAGGCGGCGAGGTGAACGCGCTCTGCGACCTGCAGCAGGCGGTGGAAGGCGAGATGGTGGCCCTGGGATTCCCCGAGGAGCGCCATGACTTTACCCCCCACCTGACCCTTGCCCGTATCCAACGGGGGGCACGCTCCGAGGACGTCAGGGCCCTGGGTCAGATAGCAGAGAAGGCCCCCTCAGAAGAGATGGAGGGAATGCGAGTGGACGCCGTGAGCGTCATGAAAAGCGATCTGCAGCCGACGGGGGCCGTCTATACAGAACTCTGCCACATCCCGCTGGAGAGCCAGGAAGGCTAGCGCTCCTGTACAGCGCCTGTCCCGGAAACACGCCGCGCATCCCTTTCCCGTGCGGTAAGCCGCGATCTTTTGCGCAGTCTTTTGGCGGGGGCAGCGACGATGTGCAGATAGCCCATGCGTATTCTCTGCCAAAGGGTCAGGGACAGGCCCTGTTGCCGCAGCCGCTCGCGGGTGGCGCGCTCTCTCTCGAGGGTCAGGGCGCGCTCCCTTGCGCGCTCCTGAAGCTCCTCGGGTAGGGTCTGCAGGCGCACGATGAACACCAATATCGCGCCGGGCAGCAGAAACGAAAGGCACAGGAGGGATCCCACGCCGACGACCTGGGCATATAGCTGCCCCGCCCTCCCGACATCGGGGGCCGCGAATAGGCCAGCGGCCAGGATACCAAAAAGAGCGCAAAAGCCGTGCACGCTGACGGCAGCACCCGGATCTTCCAAATTCCAGACATGCTCCACAATATACATCACGGGCGCCAGAAAAAACCCGCCCACGAAACCGACGAGCGTGGCCTGCCATGGGGAAAAGACTAAAATGCCGGCGCTGACGGCGATCTGCCCCGCCAGCATCCCCCGCGCCGTCAGCCCGGGGTCCGCCTCCCCCCGGACGAGCCAGCCATAGAATAGGGAGGCGAAAACGGAACCCGCCACACCCCACAGGGCGTTCATGAACAGGATCCAGGGAGAAGCCGACGCTGCGACCAGGGGAAAGGAAAGCACGGCAGCCATCCAGCCCACGAGGGCCAGCACGGCACCGATGAGCAGCACGAGAGGCAGGTGAACGGGGGGCAGTTGGGGCCTGTCCTCGTCCCTCATCTCCAATGGGTGATGTCGGAAGGCAACAAGCCCTGCCAGGGCCAGCCCCCCGCCGACGAGATGGGCCGAGGCCAGGCCATGATCTATGAATCCCCGCCCCCAATCCAGCGTCTCCCCCAGTTGTGAAAGCCAGCCACCGCCATACACCCAGTTGCCCATCAGGGGATAGCAGAAACAGGCGGCCAGCAGGGCCAGGGAAAAGCGAACCAGGCCATGAACGCGCTCATAGAGGGTGATCAGGGGAATGAGTACCGCAGTGGTGAGAAAGGCCAGTTGAGAGATAAAGAGGATGCGCTCCACCGTCGTGCTGTTATCCGGCGAGAAAAAAAAGCCCCTCAGACCCACCAATCCCCAGCCAGGCCCCAGATGCCGATCCAGGGGGGACCATTCGGCGATGAGTTCCGCCACACCGAGATCGTCGACGATCAGTCCCACGCCACCGAACTGAAAGGCGTAGCCGCAGAGAGTATAAGCGAGCAGTGCGACGGCCAGAGCCAGAGGCAAAGAGGTGACAATACGGCGTGCCCGGGAGGGCGCGCTGAGCCCGACGGCCACCAGGGTGACGCCCAGGGGCATGAGCCAGGAAAGGAGAACGTAGATGAACGTGGAATCCTGGGCGGCCTGTTCCAACGTTTCGGCGCTGACGACGCCGGGGAAGACAAGGAGCAAGATCAGGACCAGAAGCAAAGCCGCGACAGAACGATCTCGCATGGGCATGGCCTTTCTATTTTTGTGACCACGCGCAGATTTAGGATACGGAACGTTCCCGTTGCATGATAACATCGCCCGCTATCTTACCCCGCACGGCGGAGAGCGTCAAAAAGGGATATTTGGGGTTTTGCTCCCCGCACCCTCTGTGCTAGAATAAAGGAGTGGCTCTTTGAGATGCGATCATAGAGCAAAGGAACCCGTAGCATGCGATGGCAAGAGCAGCACGCGACGAGCACCCGCTACGGTGTCATCCCCCGCACGCTGAGTTTCCTCATTCACGACAGGAATCTGTTGCTCATACGCCGTGAGGCGGAGAAACGCCCCTGGCCGGGGAGACTGAATGGCCTGGGGGGACATGTGGAAGCGGGAGAGGACATCCTGGCCAGTGCCTATCGCGAAATTCACGAGGAAATGGGCCGCGAGGCAAGCGACCTCTCTTTGCGAGGCATCGTTCATATAGATGGCACGTCCGATTCCGGGGTGATCCTTTTCGCCTTTGTGGGCAAGAGCCCATCGCCCGACCTGGGCGCCAGTACCGAAGGGGAACTGGGCTGGTACCCCCTGGATCGTCTTCCCTGGTCAGAGATGGTGCCCGATCTCCCCGTGCTCTTGCCGCGCCTTCTTTCCCGCTCTGGCCAAAAGGGCCCCCTGTATGCACACTATGCACCCTCTCCCTCGGGAGAGATGACCTTTCACTTTCATGAAAAAGAGGCGACGAGACGATAGTTCATCACCTGTCGGGCGCACATCAAAAATACAATCGGCATCCTATCCGAACGGAGAGAAATGCCTATACGTTTTCCCATAGCCAAAGTTAACCATTACCTATTTCACAAGCAGCACCTGACCGTAGAAGCACAAGACAGACACATCCTTTCCCTGGCGCGGGACATAGGCCCCATCGGGGCCGCCCGTCCCACCGTCCCCTACCTCTCCCTCTGGGCCCGCATGAGGGATTTCAAGCGGGAGAATCTGGACAATGCCCTGTACGAGGAGCGCTCCCTGCTGCGTGTTCCCTGCATGCGGGGACAACTGTACCTGATACCCGCGGAGGATTATTCCGCCTATTACCAGGTGACAAAACCCTTTTTCCAGCGGGGGCTGGAGGATCTGAGCCACTTTTTCTCCAGGACGGATAAAGAATGCGAGATCCACTATGATCTGTGTGACGAGACGCTGATCCAGCGCGTGCTGGAGGTCATAAGCTCCCAGGGGGCACACACCATCGCTGAACTGACCAAGTTCTTGCCCGTCCTGGGAACCCGGATATACCACGATCCAGAGTATCCGGAACTGGGCTACAGCAAGCTGGGTACACAGCTCATTCCCGCCATGTGTGCTCAGGGTATACTGGTACGCGCCAAACCACGCGGCGGGTGGCGCAGCCAGCTCTACACGTACGAGGCCCTGTCCTCCTGGCTGCCACAACTCGATCTGGAAGCCCTTTCCCCCAAAGAGGCGCTACAACGCGCCGTAAGCGTGTATATAAAGGCCTTTGGGCCCGCCACCGTGGGGGATATATCGCTGTGGCTGGGCGGCTACGCCAGACGGCAGGTCGTGGGGGCGCTGATGACCCTGGGCGAGGAACTGACGCGCGTACAGATCGCCAGATCCCAGAGGATATATTATATGCGCACTGAGGAGGTGGATGCCCTGCAGTGCTACACATATGAGAAACACAATGTGGCACTACTGCCGCCACACGACACGTATCCCACCGCCTACAGCAATACGGACCGCTTTATCGGCCAGCGATATCGCGACCGCGTCTTTGACCGCGTCGGCGAGCCCCTGGGCACGGTGTGGTTGGACGGATATATCGTGGGGACGTGGACCCTCCAACCCCGAGACGAGAATATCCTGGTGCAGCTGTTCGAATCCCTGCCGCCCAACATCGTGGCCCTGGTGGGGGAAGAGACGCGCCGCCTGAGCAGGTTCCTGGACTATGCCTCCTTTGACATCGAGACGGAAGAGACCGACGAGGAGCAGCTTCCAGAACTGGAGAGAGCCCTGGCCTGACGCTGGAAGCGGTTACCAGAGCACGCTATTTTCAGGACGAGCAAGAGATGAGAAAGGAGATCGCAAAGATGCAATATCGCGAATTGGGAAAGACAGGCCTAAAAGTATCGAATATCGGATTTGGCGCCATCAAACTGCCGGACGTAAGCGAGGAACAGGCCTACGAGACCCTCAACTATGCCCTGGATCAGGGCATCAACTTTATCGACACGGCACGAAACTATAACGACAGCGAGCACAAGATCGGCCTGGTCTTGAAGGAAAGGCGAGATGACTGCTACATCGCCACCAAGACGGGCAGTCGGGACGCCGACGGGGCCATGCGCGACCTGGAGACCAGCCTGCGCGAACTGCAGACCGACAGGATCGATATCTGGCAGCTGCACAACGTGATGAACTGGGACCTGTGGCAGCAGGTCACGCAACCCGATGGAGCACTGGCAGCGGCCAGGCGCGCCCGGGAAGAGGGCATGGTAGATCACATTGGCATCAGCATCCACCGTTCCCTGCGCGTCATGCGCGAGGCCATCCGCTCGGGAGAGTTCGAGACCATCATGCTGCTGTACAATCCCCTGGACGAGGAGGGAGTCAAGGGCGGTGGCATTCTCGATCTGGCGGAGGAGCACGACGTGGGCGTGATCATCATGAAGTCCCTCTCCGGCGGTGCGCTGACCCTGCACCTGAACGATAAGGAGCGGGAGGAAAAGCACCGCACCTCGAACGGCGAGTGGTTCGATCCCGTGGTGCGGGGGAGCATCCGCCACGTGCTCTCGCAACCCCAGGTGGATGTGGTCATCCCTGGCATGCGCTATGTGCGAGAGGTGCGAGAGAATCTCCCCATCGGCGACATGCCCCCCATGACCGATGAGGAGGAACAGAAACTCGTTCGGGATATCGCCGACCTGCAGAGCACCTTCAAGTACGAGCAGGATTGCCTGCGCTGCGGCTACTGTCTCTCGGTCTGTCCGCAGGATATCCCCATCCCCGAGGCTTTTCGCGCCGAATATGTGTACAGGCAATATTCGGAGGACACCCGCGACATGGGCATCGAGATCTATGAATCGCTGGAGGTCTCACCCAAGGAATGCATCGCCTGTGAGAGCTGTATAGAAGAGTGTCCGGCGGGCATTCCCATCCCCGAACGTCTGGAAGAGGTGGTGGCCCTGTTCGAGGGCATCATACAGGAACGGTAGCGGGGCGAAGCGCGCCGCTGCAGGTCACAGAATGTTCTGACCAAGGGCCTCACCCCCACCCCGACCCACCTGCGGTGGGCCTTCCCTCCCCCTCTCCATATAATGGCAGAGGGGGAGGGGTATTGCATGGAGTAACTATCCGTACGGCTCAAAGGCCAGCACATCCTCGTGAAGCAACCCGTTGCTGGCCAGCCAACTGAGTCCGTGAAGGTCATACGCCTGGCCCCGCAGATCCGTGA
This sequence comes from Anaerolineae bacterium, assembly GCA_041685915.1. GTDB lineage: Bacteria > Chloroflexota > Anaerolineae > UBA1429 > UBA1429 > JAWLEV01. The sequence goes on from JAWLEV010000028.1 coordinate 26,250, forward strand.
CGGTACCTCCTGCCTCCTCGACGATGAGCAGCCCGGCGGCCACATCCCAGGGATGGAGGGTGAACTGATAGTAGACATCGGCCCAGCCGACGGCCACATAACAGAAACTGAGAGCCGCGCTGCCCCGAGAGCGCACGGTCCCCGCTCTGGGGGCCAGTTTGCATAAAAAGCGGGCGCTCTGCTCACGGTAGGATTGATCGCGCGGCCAATCCAGCAGAAGGATACTCTCCATCAACGTGTCGCATGAACTGACCTGCAGACGCTGGCCATTGAGAAAACTCCCCTCCCCGCGCTGGGCATAGAAGAGATGATCCAACTGAGGATCATAGACAGCGCCGCACTGCACTTCCCCCGCCTGCACCATGGCCACGGAGCAACTGAAGGTGGGCATGCCCCGCGCATAGTTGGTGGTACCGTCCAGGGGGTCTATGTACCAGGTGGGAACATCCTCTTCCTCCACATATTCGTCACTCGATTCCTCGGCCACGATGCGCGCCTGGGGATAATCCTTTTGTATGATCTCGATGGCCGTCCGTTCAGCCCGGAGATCCACCTCTGTGGCGATATCCCGCACTCCCTTGACCCTGATGTCGTGAGGATCCCCCAAGCCGTCCAGCAGTATCTCCCCTACCTCGCGAACCGCCCGAATCGCCACGTCCAACATAAGCTCCCTCGATTGTGTATCGTACAGGTTTGCCGATGATCAACTCTGGCTATGCTGAGAGAATAGAAATCAACAGAGTGTTGAGTGTCCGCCAAAGGATCTTAACAGCACCTTCCCTCTTTCAGCAAGTCCAGTTCCCGCACAGAAACTATTCTCCCACAGTGTAATAGGAAACGGCCAAGGCGCAAAGCGGTGCCGCACCGTATGTGGGTTGACACGGAAAAGGGGGCATTCTACAATAGCCTGCGTGAGATATGATCGCAGCAGAAAGGACAGGCAGATCATGAACGTCCCCCGTCCCGAGTACCCGCGTCCCCAACAGGTGCGCCGCAAATGGCTGAACCTGAACGGCCCCTGGGAATTCGCCTTCGATCCCGGCCTCAGCGGCAGGGAACGGGGGCTGCTGGGGGCGGATAGTCTGCCAGGCGAGATCGTGGTGCCCTTTTGTCCCGAGAGCGAACGCTCGGGCATCGGCGACGTCGACTTTCACCCTGGCGTCTGGTACCGCCGCCAGGTGTCCATCCCCTCCGATTGGCCGCAGGAGCGCGTCCTCCTGCACCTGGGGGCGGTGGATCACGACGCCCATGTATGGCTGAACGGCGATCCGGTGGGCGTTCACAGGGGCGGCTACACGCCCTTTACCCTCGATATCACCCCCCATCTGCGACGGGGAAACAACAACCTCGTCCTCCACGCCCGGGATGAGACGCGCTCCAGCCTGATAGCCAGCGGCAAGCAATGTCCCGACTATTATTCGCGCCGCTGCCACTATACGCGCACCACGGGCATCTGGCAGACGGTGTGGCTGGAGCCGGTGCCCCAGACCTACATTCAAGATATGCGCCTGACGCCGAACCTGGCGGACGAGACGCTGCATATCGAGATCACCCTGGGCGGGGGTCCCGCGCGGGGCACCCTCGCCGCCCACGCCGCGCTGGAGGGAGACGCGGTGGGCGAGGTGGAGACTCCCTTTTGCGGACACCACGCCACCATATGGCTCTCCCTGCAAGAGATGCAACTCTGGACGCCCGACGATCCCACCCTCTACGACCTGACCCTGACCATGCGTGCCGAGGACGGCAGCGAGGATGTAGTGGAGAGTTACTTTGGCATGCGCTCCGTCGCCCTATCGGACCGGGCGATCCTGCTCAATGGCGAGCCCCTCTTTCAGCGCCTGGTACTGGATCAGGGTTTCTATCCCACAGGCATCTACACGGCCCCCTCAGATCAGGCCCTGCACGACGACATTCTTATGTCTCAGGAACTGGGATTCAACGGCGCCCGGCTCCATCAAAAGGTGTTCGAGCCCCGTTTCCTGTATTGGGCGGACCGCGAGGGCTATTTGGTGTGGGACGAGTTCCCCAACTGGGGCCTGGACGTGAGTCAGCCAGAGGCCCTGGAGATCATGATGCCCCAGTGGATGGAGGTGCTGCGGCGCGACTACAACCATCCCTCCGTCGTCGGCTGGTGCCCCTTTAACGAAACCCAGAGGGATCAGGATCCGGAGGTGATACGGCAGATCCACCGCCTGACCAAGGCCTTTGACCACACGCGGCCGGCCATAGACACCAGCGGCTACCAG
>JAWLEV010000110.1:0-6645 GCA_041685915.1 Anaerolineae bacterium
GCGTCTTGCTTTGGCAGTTGGGGAAGATGCCGAGCATCTTCCCTCGCAGAATCGCTTGCGATTCTGCATCTTGAATCCAAAAAGTCCTGGTTACCCGCGTCTCGCCCCTGCCACGTATCAGCCTGTTTCCAACAGGCTTTTTCCTCGTAGACCCGGGATTCATCCCGGGGCGCAGGGCTTGGCGATCAGCTATTCTCTCTGTGCCCAACGTCCCAACGCCCACCGCTCCTGCATGTCGCTGTGTCTAGGTCAACCTCGTGATCTCCCCGTTTACAGGACGATCCTTTCCGGCCAGGGGTCTTGCATCGAGGTCTCCCAAAGCTTGCTGACATAGCCTATCGAGAACAGGTCCTGCAAGGCGTGCAGCCAATAAATGCCCCTGTCCGAAAGGACTATTTCGTCCCCGTCATCCTTTAGGAATCCAATGAGGGATAGTAGTCTCACATAGTTGCCATAGACGCGATCGAATTCCTCTCCGAACCTCTCTTGAAAGTCGCTTCTCTTGAACCGCGTCTCGTAGACCCGCCAATAAAGCCAGCCTGCCATCTGCAGCCTCTCTGCCAGCGCGACCGAGAGGGCGATGGGCATCCTCTCCCTTTCCAGGGCGTGGATATACGCCTGGACGTCAAAGGTGTTGAGATAGAAGACGTCCTTGAGGTAAGAACCCGCGCCTGCCCCCAGGCCCAGGTAGAGAGGTACGGTTACAGCGGAGTACTTTTGCACGTCCGGCCTGGTAAAGGCCCAGACGGAGCTTCTCTCGAACCCGGCACCATAGAAGGTCCTTTCCAGGATGCCCAGCATCCCCCTTCTCTTGAAAGTGCCAGCGTGCTTGTAGCCTCTTTCTGCGGCGATCTGGGGCCATTTGGTGTAGGGAAATCGAAAGAGAGCATAGGCCGCCACCTGATCGACGCCCATCTCGAGCAGTAGACGGCCCACCTGCTCCACCTCATCGTAGGTCTGATGGGGCAGGGCGAAGATGATGTCCGCATTGACGCACTTGAAGTCCGCGCCGACGGCCCGTTCGACGGCTGCTCTCACCTGTTTGACAGTATATGGTCGGTGGAGGGCTTTTAGATGGCGGTCTTGCAGCGCTTCCACGCCGATGCTCAGATGCTCCACGTCCATGGCGCGAATGGCCTTGAGATTTTCCGCGCTCAGGTCGTTGGGATGGCTTTCCATATGGGTGTCGCACTGCATATTGAAAGCGCTGTGGATATGCGCCAGCATCCTGTCGAGGCCGCTGTGGAGCATGGTGGTGGGCGTTCCGCCGCCGATATAGAAAGAGGTCACGGGTTTATCGCCCACCATCTCGGCGTAGATGTCCATCTCTTCTATTACGGCTTCCGCGTATCTTTGCGCCACCTCGGGCCGATAGAGTTCCTTGTTGTAGGGGCAATAGGGACAGATCTGCCGGCAAAAGGGGATGTGAAGATAGAGGCCGAGTTCGTCGATGTCCTGAAATCTGCTCTCGAGGGGCGGAATCCCGTTTTCGAGGGCCACGTGGTTCTCATTGGCTAGGCCTTGTATAAGTTGGTTCCTGAAAAAGTTTGTCAGCCCCAAGAGTTTCCATCCCTATCCTGTGGTTTCTACTGATCCGTGCATAACTTCCTGAACTTATGCTTGAGCGCGAAATCTGATTATCGTGCGAGTCCAATTATGATGCGCTGATCGCAGCCTTCTGCTACCCATGGCCTGGGCCTGAAGGCCGCAGGCTTATGTTACAAAGCCTCTTCGAGGCTCCTTCGGCCCTCGCAGAGGGCTTTGTGCTCTGAGCCCAGTGGGTTTAGCCCTGGGTGCCAAAATTCATACCCAGAGAAGTTTAATTTCGTATGTTCGGGTCAGTAAGCTCATGCTTGGGCGCGAAACCCACTTATCGTACAGATCCAGCCTTTGACTCAGCGGTCCGACCCGTCGGTTTCCTCCCGCCTGGAGGGGTACCAGTCGCGGTGCGCGTCGATCCTGGCGCTCCACTTGTCATAAGTCTCTTTGGTGCCGGGGGAACTGACCTCGCCGTAGGTCAGTTCGTCCAGAAAGGCCACCACCTGGCGCAGGCGCCCCTCGATGAGGTTCACGGCCACGGGGCGCGTGGGGGTGTTCGTCTTGAGAAAGTAGTGGAAGCCATGGATGAGGCGGTCGATGGCCAGCATCTTTTCCCGGGGCGTCCGCGCGCCCGGAAAGGTCTTTACGAAGGCGCGGAACTGCTCCAGCACCGGCTCCGCCCCGCTGAGTTGCACGTGCTGTATGGTGCGAAAGTAATCGCCCCAGGTCAGTTCCCAGCCGCATTCGCAGCGCAGCACCTCCTCCTTGTCGCCGGAATGGGTGATCGTGGCGGAACAGCGCGGGCAGTGCACCTTGCCATCCCGGGCCTCGTTGGCCTCGATAAAGCTCTGGCAGCGGACCAACAGGCCGTAGCCCACCTCGTCGATGAGTTCCTCATCATAGATGCCCTGGGCGTCCGTCTCGTAGAGCCGTCGGATGTCCCGTTGCTTCACCCTCGGCGCCCACGTGGGCAGGTCCCGTGCGTTCATAGTCCTCTGGGCAGCGCATAGCGCTGCCCAGTGATACGATCATTTTGCCGCGCTGAAAGCATGTTAGTATGTGATCACGCGCGGGAGTTCCTTGGCCTGTTGCACCCAGTTCTCGACCTGTGCCTCAGAGGGCAGTTGGCGGACGAGTTCCTTCTCCGCGTTGACCTCCTCGAGTTTTTGGTGCAGATTCGCGGGGTTTCGCTGCGCCAGTTCGGGGACGGTGTCCACGCCAGCGACCTCTAGCAGGTCGGCGTACTCTTCGCCCACGCCCTCGATGCGGAACAGATCCACGTGATTGACCCAGCGCAGGATCAGCGTCGGGGAGATGCCCGTCTTCTCCGCTATCTCCTGGCGTCCCTGTGGGGTGGCACCTGCTTCCAGCAGGGCTTGTGTGGTGGCGATGCCCGCGTCCGCCAGTTGCCGGGCATAGCTCTCTCCAATACCCTCGACATTTGTCAGTCTTGCCATTTTGTGCTCCTTTTCTCTATGTGGCCTAGATTGCCAGCATGCCCATTGTACCACGAGTTCTCTGTGCGGGTACTCCAGGGGCGTTCTATGAAGCGGTTTCCTCTTTTCGCTGGATACTGCCCAGCCCCATGACCTTGCTGGTGATCTCGGGGTCGCCATAGTAGGCGATGCGGCCCACACCGCTGAGGCGCGCCTCCAGTGCGTCGCTGACCCACACGGTGGCGTTGCCCACGCCCTTGAGTTCCACCCGCGCCCTCTGACTCTCCAGTTCGCGGGCGTCATAGTTGCCCGCGCCGCCCAGTGTGGCCCGCTGCTCGGCGACCCGCCCTGTGACCCTGAGGTTGCCCGTGCCGGGCAGTTCGACGTCCAGTTCCTCCGCTGTGAGGCCCATCACTTTTACGTCACCAGCGCCGGACAGGCGCAGTGTCAGGTGCTCGACCTCCATGTCCGAGACTTTGGCGCGGCCGGCGCCGGCCATTTGCAGGGCCGTCAGTTCGCTGACCGTGGCCCGATAGACGACGCGGGGGCTGCTCAGGATGTCGATCAGACCTTCCCACCACGCCTTTTCCATGCTGATGACGAGTTCGCCGTCCTCCACCTCGGTTACGATGTGGGGCAGGATGGCCTCGGCGGCCTCCACGGTCAGCCCGACCTCCTCGCCCTGGGCGACGACCAACCGGCCGTAGCCCCTGAGGGTGATGCGGTGGAACGGTCCCACCGCACGGGATTCGGTGACTCTATCCTTGGCGTTCATGTTCGCCCCCTTTCTGCGTCCTCTGATGGATCCCTATGGGCCCATATTAACGCAGAAGTTGGTCATGCGTCAACCAAGGGGCGCCAGCAACGCCTCGACCTCGGGGATACGTAGGCTCGTTCTCTCCTGCAGCAGTTCGTAGACCTGTGCGTAGGCCGCCTTCTCCTGCTTCATGGCCGCTGCTGTCTCGGGGCGCAGTAGGCTTGCAGGCGGTGGTGGAGGTTGGCGGTCACGGTGTCACTTGCTGGCTGGCGATCTCTGCAGCGCGTCAAAGCCGCTGGCGATCAGGATGTGTGCACAGTTTGTGAGAATCACGTCGATGCCGTCCCGCACATAGTTCATAGCATCCTCCGCTTCGTCCGACCAGAACAGGTTGCAGATGAGCCCGGCCTCGTGCGCCTGCTGAATCTGATCCGCGGTCACCTGTCGGTAGAACTGTATGCGCTGACATGCCCATCGCCTTGCGATGGCGACGGACTCTTTAGGGTCATCCTGACGAACCAGGCAGGCGCGTGCGATGTCAGGCGCATAGTCGTGCGCGATTTCCAGTTCCGCCTCCGTTCCCAGGGCGACGTAGGCGATGTCGGTTAGGGAGTACTCGATCAGAAGATCACAGACGCGCCTGATGATATTGCCTTCGGGGGCATCCCCCTTTATGTGGATATTCATACCGACGCGACCGTCGACCAGTTCGAGCACCTGTTCGAGGCGCGGCATGTGCACGCCCGCCCACGCTTCGCCAAAGCGGATGCCGGCATCCAGGCGGCAGATATCCTCCCAGTTCAACTCGGACACCTTCCCGCTGCCGTTGGTGGTGCGATCCACAGACACGTCATGACAGACTACGGGGACCCCGTCACGACTTGCCCACAGATCAAACTCAATCTCGTGTGCGCCGCAGGCGATGGCGGCCGCAAAGGCCGGGAGGGTGTTTTCCGGACATCCCTGGCTCAGTCCCCGATGGGCGCAAAGACGTGGAAAGGGGGACTCGGTAATCTGCCGGGCGCTTTGCGGATGGGGCCGATAGGCGGCGGGCCGCCGGTGCGATTCGATGAGCGCCCTGTGTTCCACAGTCGGCTGACCGTGGGAGGCGGGCTTTACAAACTTTTGCCCCGGGTCTATGTCGACTATCAGGACGCAAGGGTCTTTTCCGGCAGTGGCGAGCAGGGCGCCTGTCGGCGCCGTCACAAGGGAGCAACCCCCGGCCTTTGGATCTCCCATAGCGTACGTGCTGCGGATCAGGTAAGTACCGCTGTCGAGGGCCCGGGCTCGGGCGACGAGTTCAATACGTTCAGGGGTCTCGGAGCGCTGATAGCTCGAGCAGAGGATCATGTCCAGATCCTCGGCTGCCAGGACGGCAAAATACTCGGGAAAATACAGGTCGAAACAGGTGGCAAAGCCTATCCGAAGGCCGGCATGATCGAAGACGGTTGGGCTCGCGCCCGGCGTCAAACCAAGATCGTCCCTCTCGGTGTCCGTAAGATGCATCTTGTCGTAGCACGCGGCGATCTGGCCCCTGGCGTCGAACACCATGGTGCGGTTGAACCAGTGCGCCCCGGAGCGCATCACGCCGGAGAGGACGATGAGGCTGCCCAGGCGTGCCGCCGACGCGGAGACGGCTTTCAGGAACGCGGCCCCCTGGCATTCTGCAAAGTCGCGCATCTGTTGCCGTGCGCTCAGTCCCGGGGCGTTGGCGTATTCGGGCAGCATCACCAGTTCCTGTTCCCCAGGCGTCAATCCCTCCAGCCTTTCTTGCATCTGTCGAAGGCATACGGTGGCGCTGGTTATGGTGTCGTCTTCTGGATACGGCGGCTGAAATACCACAATGTTCATGCATCTCCCCTCTGCGGCCAATATATCATTCTGTCGCCTTTCTTCCACATATCTTTTCCTCACCTCGACGCGTGCCGACGCTCGAACCAGTAGGCGAGGTACTTCCACTGGCCCCAGTCGGCATACACGGCGCGGGCCTCGGCGTCCGACGGGCGCCGGCCGTCGAAGTAACGCTCCTGTACGAACTGGCGGAACGCGGTGTCCACGGCCAGATCATCGTAGCGTCCCAGGAGCATCAGCAGGGTGGCCGCCGCGTAGGCGCCCACGCCCTTGATGGAGAGGAGTTCCTGGCGCAGGGCGGGCGTGGGCAGGTCGGAATCGTAGAGGCCCTCCAGGTCGAACGTGCCGGAGGTCACCCGCCGAGCCAGGGTGTGCACATAGGGGCCGCGGTAGCCCAGGCGCACGGTCTCCGTAAGGGTATCGGGCGGGGCGGCGGCCACGGCCTGGGGCGTGGGAAAGGCGTGCAGCGAACGGTCGCCCGGGTAGGGCGCGCCCAGGGCGTTCACCACCCCCTGTACCATGCGTTGGGTGCCGCCCCACTGGATGTTGGTGGTGCAGATGGTCTTGACCGCGTCCTCGAACAGGGTGGGGGAGCGCAGCAGCCGCCCAAAGCCCCTGGGCACCTCCGTCCAGGGGCCGCCACGCTCCCGGCACAGGGCGTAAAAGGGGCGCAGATCCTCTTCGGCGCGCAGGATGCGCCCCACCATACTCCCGATCTCGGCCGCCTCCTCGGGCGACAGGGCGCCGGCGTGCGCCACGGCGATGGCGACCCGTGGCGCCTCCACGGAGCCCGCGTCGGAGATAGACAGGCGTACCACCCTGCCGTCCCGCAGGCGCTCCACGCGTCGCAGCACCCTCTCCTCGGCGTTCCAGGAAGTGGGCGGCAGGCCGGCCCAGCCGTGGGAATGAACCGTGAGAGCGAAATCAAAGGGCGCGCGCGGTGTGATGGTGAGGTGGGTGGTGTGGGTCGTCACGTGCACGTTCTCCCTGGCTGTCTCGATTACCCTATCGTATGCCATGGGGATGGGATTTGTCAAAGGGGCAGGCCACGTTCGGTGGCCT
>JAWLEV010000111.1:0-6634 GCA_041685915.1 Anaerolineae bacterium
GGCCATCAGATCCAATCGGTCCCCCGCACGGATGATGCGCGTCCGGGGCGCCACGCCGCCGCCCGACGTGGGATTCTGCCGCTTGTACGCTTCCTCGTCCACCACTTGTCGAAACGTCACATCGACAACACTGCGCACAGCTGTACCATCTTTGACAAAGAAGGTGATCTTCTCCGTCATCTTGGTGATAATGGCCTCGAACTCGAAGCGTGCCCAACGGAAGAAAACATAAGGAGGATCTCCTTTGCCCGTGCGCTGCTCTACGTTCTCCGTGTCGACTCGCATCATCATCCACAAGTCCGCGGTCTTCTCACGCACGTCAGTGGGGGTTGACTCGTTTTCCCCACTCGTATCAAAAAGTAGCTTGAGGCTCAGCGTTCGCGCCCCGCCCTCCTGGAAAACAGGAAGGGGAGTGTTCCTTCCTTTTTTGTCCTTGTAAGCCCAGCGATTCTGCTTGCTCAACGTGTACTCGTAGGGATTGAACATGCAGCGCACCTCTTTACCGGTATCCGCGTTTACGATCACCGCGGGATCCAACCCGCTGCGCGTTGTGGGCATCCTTAATCCTCCAGATTCTCACATCCTTTGTCTTCACCAGCGACCTCGCCTACCATATCTTTCACGTTCGATGCGCAGGCGATCTCGAATGCGCCTGTAGATCTCATCGGCCAATTTGCCGACATCGACACCTTCGCTTGTCTCTTCCTCTTCCCCCAGATCGGGAGCCTCGGCCTCTACGCTCTCAACTTCTGCTATCGGCTCTGCCGGTACCTGCGTCTCCGCCGCCCGCCGCACCTGATCCAAGGACACACGCTCCCTCGCTTCAGGCGGGCGAAAGCTGATGGACGGAAGAACAAAGGAGGCCTCCGCCCCACTGCTTTCTTCGTTAGAGGGACGACGAGCTCGCCGGCGGACTCCAGACATCCGGAAAAGGGCCTCCTCCAACGGCACGTCCTGCAACCCAGGCCCATCGGTATCAAGGGATGCGTCTTCTCCCACGTCCTCTACATCCCTTTCGCGGGATACAGGACCCGCAGGAGGTGCGGAGGCTCTCTCCTCGGAGCGCTCGATCCTTTCAGAAAGCGCTCCTTCTTCTCGCACTAGCCGGTCAGGGGGTGTCGCTGAACGAGCCGCCCTTGGCGCTCTATACGCTACATTCGCGCCAGGAGCGCTTTCTGTCTCCGCCTCTGACAGCCTTTCTTCCCTCAGCGTTGGACGATTCTCCGACGCCCCCCTCTTTTCTGCCTCTCTCGAGACAGGCACTCTGTCGACTCCTGGAACGAGCGTCTCCCGAGATGTCACCTCCTTCTGCCCCCGCGCATCCCCTTCAGGCACCCCTTCCACCGCTCGATGAACACGGGAACTAACAGGACGCTCCTGCCCACCCGCCCCTTCCGTCACCTCCGCTTCCTCCAAAGGGGCGCGACGGGAAATCTCCTCCGGTACGGCCTCTAGCGCTTCGGGCATAGATCGTCGCCCCCCGACCGGTTTGCCTGGAACTCGCCTTGACCCCAAGGGAGATGCTTCCTCAGGTCTCAGATTACCCTCGTAGGACGTGGCGCCAAGTCTTGTATAGACTTCGGGCTCACCAAGAAGTGTCTCGTTCTCCGTCCCTGGGATCGTCTCAACCACTTCAGGAGCAGATATCTCCGTCTCACTAAGAGTCTCTGCTCTCTCCCTGTCAGTAGCAGGATGGCGGGCAACACGGGGCACAGTGCCTTCCCCCGTCTCCCTGGGAACGGGCTCAGGAGACACCTTGAAGCCTTCGCCGCCTTCTTCCGCCTCAGCCTCCACAGGAGCAGGCGCGATGTCTGCCTCTTCTGCCACGCTCCTGGGAGATACCTCCTCGCCGCGCACGGCGGCGCGCTCTGGTCGCGCAGTTCGAGCGGGCGATGGCTCCGACACGGGACGCGCCGTTGAGGGGGCGCCAGGGCGCGTCTCCGTCTCCTCCGTTCTGACCCCGTCCGATGCTACTTCGCCCGGCTCCTGCTCCACGGGCGCTTCCCTAGCCAATTCCCCCGCTTCTGCCGATATGCCGCCACGTTGCCGCGGCGTCTCGGCCTCCTCGACAACTGACGAGGGCCGTCCGACCACGGGTTGTGCCGGCTCTGGAGCCGATGTCCGCTGTCGATCAGGCTCCTCCACCAGCTGGGCGCGTCGTCTGAGCGAACGGATATCCTTCGGCGGTTCCTCGCGTCCAGCACGTGGCGTAACAATGGGCGCCGACGGCCGTCGCTTCTGGGCAGCCTGTCGTCTCGCCTCAGCGGAAGCCCTGGCGCGCTGAACGGCGGCGCGCATATCCGCTGCTCGTGTCGGCTCCCCGCTACGAGGCCCCGAGGAGGGCCTTTCGATCGGCTCCGAGGGCTGCACTTGCCTTTCCGTCTCCTGAGACCACCAGCCAGGGACAGCGGAAGCCAGAACTAATTCCTCGTCCTCAGCCCGTCGCTCCTGCAAGGGAAACCGCCTGACTAGGGGCTCCAAGCGCCTCATCGATAACGGTTTGACGCGGCGCAGAGCGTATTTCTGCCTGAGACGGCTCCCCTGCTCCGTGGAACGCCGGACCGCGCTGTCAAGTCCGGCCCCGCGCCCCATCACCCGGTGGGCAAAGGCCAGGTAGCTCGCTCCATGTGCAAGGGACTCCCACGTGGTCATGATACCATCACTCGCTCAAAGGCAAGCTCGAGGGTCTCAACAGCCATCTCCTGGGACGCGGCATCGAAGGTCGGTCCACTCCATTTGTGAGGATAGGCCCCGATGAAATCCCAGCGCATCACCTCCTCGTTATGATCGTTGTAGAGGGAGATGGACACCTGGCGCCGACTCTCGGCCACCTTGCCCTGCAGCACGTCCACGTACCACTGCAGTAGCCCACTTCCCGACGCCAGCCCGCGCTTGAGCACCACCGATCCGCTCTTCAAACGCCCGGGAAGCATGTGCGTGCCCGTGTTGAACCCACCCTCCTTTTGCTCTTCCAGCTCCACCTCAAGCTCCGGCAGTGTACACTCGGTGAAGGTGGCCCCTTCGATGCCCTCGATCTGTACCACAAATCGAAATGCGGCATGTGCCTGTACCCGATTGTTCATGGCGAACCCTCTCCAGAACGCCTGTTGATGCGCGCGATCTCGCGCAGCCAACGCGCCCGGTCAGTATGCTCCATATCAAGTATGCGCTCCTGGTTCCAATGAAAATGATAGGCGATATAGGCTACCTCCTCGTACAACCTATCGAGGGGGTAGCGCGTCATTCCCCCAAAGGGACAACCTCAACTTCAAACTGATGTTCGCAGTTGGGACACTGGACCGTCATGCGATTGGCATCGACCTCGTTGATGCGGCGGTAGAAATCCTGCAAATACTCCATATCGGCGGAGAATAGGCCCTCGACCACCCGGGGCGAGATCGCCTCAAGCGTCCCCAGTGCCGTTATCACCCGTGAGAGCAAAATGATCGACAGATACGCCTCGTTGGCCCGCACACGAGGATCGCGCAGGGGGGCAATCTCGTCCATGGCCGTGGCCAGCCGCATCCTGCCCTCCCGATGCACACGGCCTTGCTCATCCACATAGCCTCTGGGAAGACAAAATTCAAATTCGGTTTGCATACGTGTGCCCCATCACCTTCTAGTTTTCGCGATAAAGCCCTTCGTGTGCTACAACCAACTCCTCAACGGCAAACTCGTTGCTGTCCGATTCCACAGCGGGACCTGACACCTTGACCGGCCAGGCGTTGACGAAATTCCATCGCGCCACCTCTTCGAGACTCTGATCGAACATGACGATGGAGCCGTTGTGGCGCGCGTCGTCGACGTTGCCCTCTACCACCTGATCGCGCCAATCCCAGATGTCCATATTATCCGTGATCCCACGTTTCAGGGTGATATTCTCCCACTTGAGACGGCCTGGGATCTTTTGAACATGGGCACGCCCACTGGAATCGACGACCTTGTGCTCGATAACCTCGTGCTCCGACCCGATACCCTCACATTCAGTAAAGAAACCACTAATCACGCCCTGAATCTCTATGGCATAATGAAAACCCGCAAGTGGATCTTTTCTCTCAGCCATGAAAGCCTCCTAAAAACCTTGGCGACCATACACCGTATCCTAGTTCTTGCCCTACTCTCCGCCCGGCCCCGTCCACTGGCTGATGCGGAAGATCACAAACTCGGCCGGCTTTACAGGGGCGACGCCGACTTCTACGATGAGCTGCCCCAGGTCTCGCACCGCCGGCGGATTGAGTTCCTCATCACACTTGACATAAAAGGCCTCACTCGGCGTGCGGCCAAAGAGCGCCCCCGAGGACCACACGGTCTCCAAAAAGGCCCGCACGTCCCGACGTACACGCGCCCATAGATCGGGATCGTTGGGCTCAAAGACCACCCACTGCGTGCCCACCTCGATGGACTCCTCGATCATATTGAACAGGCGCCGCACGTTGATGTAGCGCCACGAGGCGTCGCTGCTCAGTGTGCGGGCGCCCCAGATGCGGATGCCCCGCCCCGGGAAGACGCGAATGCAATTCACGCCGATGGGGTTCAGGCTATCCTGCTCCGGTCGCGTCACCTGTATGGGCAAGCCGGTGGCACCGCGAATCACCTCGTTGGCCGGCGCCTTGTGCACACCCCGCTCGGCGTCGCTTCGCGCGTAGACGCCAGCGATGTGGCCCGACGGCGGTATCCGAACCGAACCCGTGCCCTTGATCATATCGGCGGTCTCGATCCAGGGATAGTAAAGCGCGCCATACTTGGTATCATAGTTCGCCTCCAGCCGCCAGTCGCGCATCTCTTGGGGCTTGAGATCAGGCGGGCAATCCAGTATGGCAAAGGCATACTTGACCTGCTCGCAGTGCTCGTAGACGGCCTGCTGTACGGCCTGCACGTCCTCCAGCGCCATCTCGCCGTTCATGTAGCTGCTCATGAGATCGGGTACGGCCAACATGGTGACCTCATCGACAGCGGCCAAACCCGCCAGGCCCGTTCGCTCCGACGGCTCTCCGCGATAGTCAGAGAGGGTCACCGCCTCGGCCTCAACCTCGCCACCGCTCAGGCTGTACTCCCCCTCCCGAGGGCGGCGCTCCGTAAGGGTACCCGCACTTTCCAGCACAGCCACCGTCACCAACTCGGACTGGGTATTGACCACGGTTTCCACATTATTGTCTCGTCTACCCAGTGTCAGTCCCTCAAACGTCTCGGTCGTTTCTGGACTTTCGACGATCAAGGTAAACTGGTTTTCCTCTTCTTCCGCGTGCTCGATCCTGACATTGAGCTCGTTTCCCGCCGGCCCCTCGGTTCGTGCCGTGATCTCGAGGGTGTCGGCGGGTTCCTCCGTGCTGCTGGGCAAAAGGGCCTGTGCCGGAGAGGCCAGGCTCGGCTGCTCCGCCACGCCCAACGTCTTCACGCTGGTCACGTAGCAGCGGCTACCGCCGTTCTGAAAATAGCCATAAACAGCATAGGGAAGATACGCCCCCTCGATAAAGCCGCCGAAATTCTCCACGTACTGGGACCAATTGGCGATGGCCACGGCCTCATTCAGAAGCGAGACCGGCTCCCCGCCGTCCACCGCTTCCTCCGCCTTTTCGGTGAAACCCACAAAGGCTGCCACGGCGGTCCCCACGGCCTCGATGGGCTTGGTGCCCCGATCCACCTCTTCTACATAGACTCCAGGAGATTGATAGATTGCCATTTTCCACGTCCTTTACGCGTCTCTCCTAGCTGGACTTGCACTCAAGTCTCAGCACCAATTCCATGGTTTTTGCGGATCTCCACCTCCTTTGCCTCTCAGGCCTCCAGATCGTAACGGCTCCCATCGCGATCGACGGCGGGGACGTCAAACGTATGCTCCGACTCTCTGCCATCGACTTTCACTTGTACATGATACGTTCCAGGGACCACATTGGGGAAACTGTAGCGGCCATAGGCGTCCGTGTACACCGTCTCGCCCCTCTCCAACAGGGTGACAGCCGCGCCAGACAGGGCCTGTCCTCCCTCACCAGCCGCGTGCACGATGCCCGCGAATTGGAGAACCTCGTCCCCCACGGTGATGTCATCCCTTCTGCCCACGCGCACCCGCTTGGTAAAGACCATGGGACGCGTAAAGGTTATCTCCCGCTCCATAGCCAGCGTAACCTGATAGTTGATCGCCGGACGCAGTTGATTTTCCATGACGCCCCACAGGTCGGGCAGGCTCTCGATGGGCAGGGCAGGCTGCGCCGCCCGCCCCTTGATGGGATAGGGCTGACTGGCCAACGCCCCCTGGCACACCCCTTCGGGCAGAGGCGACCTTTCGGCCAGCACGGCGAGTACGCGCCACAACACGGCGTGCTCATCGGCCACCTGCCCCTGCGTCCATACCGTAATCAGATAACTGAGATCGTAGCGCCGGGGGGCCAGTTGCTTGATCGCCTTGCCGTCCTGTCCCCGCTCCACCGATATCTCGGCGGATCGCAGTTCCAGATTCTCTCGCAGATCGTACAGATAGCAGTTGATGGTGGGACGCGTGAGCCCTGCCGCCCAGGCCCCCGTGGGCTGGTCGAAGCTGATCTCTATGTTGTTGCGGCCAAAATTGCCATAGGTGAGGATCAACTCACGTATGGTCTCGTCCAGTTCCTGGATCATATGTTCACCTTACAATCAAGAT
>JAWLEV010000029.1:0-28232 GCA_041685915.1 Anaerolineae bacterium
CACCGTCGATGGCGTCACACGCAGCGATCTGTTGGATAATCTCATCATCGACGACTCTTTGCGCGCCAGGCACGTGGAGAATGTCTTGCAACAGGTAAAATCAGGAGAATATGCTGGCGTCGAGATCGCCTATGGGGGCGTGGCGCCCGACCTGGAAGCCGACTTTACAGCGCTCGTCCAGGAACTCGCCCAAGCGTTGCACGAACAGGACAAAATACTCGCCGTGCGCGTGGACAGGCCGCAGAGGGAGGGAGACAACTGGGATACGGGTGGATATAACTGGCAGGCGTTGGGAGAGAGCGCGGATGTCCTGCGTATTCCCGCCCTCATGGACCCGGAGGCATACGAGCCAGAGGGGGACATGGATCACCTCCTCTCCTGGGCCACCCGCCGCGTGGATCGACGCAAACTGGATCTACACGTGAGCGGGTACTCCTATGAACTCGTAGAGGATGAATGGCAACGAATACCTTACCAACGGGCCCTTGGTCTTTTGGTGCAACGTATCGAAGCGGATGCGGAGGAGATTTTATCCCCTGGAGAACTGGTCGGACTGAGCCTCCCCGATGCGAATCAGGCCTCCCTACAGTTTGACGATGATGCTCAGACATATACCTTCACATATCAGGATGGGCAACAAAAGACACACCAAGTACTGCTACAGAACGCGGCGAGCATGGGACGTAAACTTCAGTATGTGAACCGCTATGCTCTGGGAGGCTTTTTCGTCGAAGGAGGCGTACACAAAGAGAATGACCAGGGAATCCTCCCCATAGTGGAGAATTTCCAGGATAACCTCGTCCCCGCCAGTGCCCAGTTTGCCTGTGTGTGGACCATACAAGACGAGAGCGGTCGAACCATCGATCAGGAAGCGCTGCCATTGACCGACCCAAACTGGACATGGACAGCACCTAACAATCCGGGTAACTATATCATCCAGGCAGCGGTCTCGGATGACGGCGGGCAGACGACCCTGTCATCGACCTCTCAGATCGATCTGCAGGTACCGACCCCCACCTTTACACCTACACCGACCAACACGCCGACTCCCACACCGACCAATACGCCAGCGCCGACGAGAAGCACGGCAACGGCCGAATCGGAGACTGAAGAGAAGCAACAGACAACCACCAGTGTGCAGCCCAGCGCACCCGGCTACTTTGGCTACGGCATACAGGCCGCCATGGTCACCGATGGAAATCATCAGCGCATCTTTGATCACGTGAACGCCATGGGATTCAACTGGGTGAAGCAGCAGGTGGAATGGTTCCGCTACAACCCCGCGCCGGGGGAGTACCATTGGGGCGAGCTGGATCGCATAGTGGACTCGGCCAATGACAACGGTGTCAACGTGCTGTTCAGTGTGGTGAAAGCCCCTGCATGGGCGCGTCCTCCGGAGGATACGGACGAGGGGCCCCCTTCGGACCCGAACACGTACGGGGACTTTGTGCGGGAAATGGCCCAACGCTACAAGGGACGAGTCAAGGCCTATGAGATATGGAATGAGCAGAACCTGTACTATGAATGGGGGGGACGCGGCGGCAAGATAAACGCCGCTGAGTACGTTCAGTTGCTAAAAGTGGCCTATAACGCCATCAAGTCCGTGGATCCGGGGGCAGTGGTCGTGAGCGGCGCCCTCACGCCGACGGGTACCAATGATGGCGATATTGCCATAGACGATCGCGTTTATCTGGAACAGATGTACCAGGCGGGTCTGGCGCGCTATTGCGATGCCGTCGGCGCCCATCCGAGCGGTTACAACAACCCACCGGATGCCGACTGGCGCAGCTGGAATGACCCGGATAGACCGAACTGCAAGAGGCATCCCAGCTGGTTCTTCCGCAGCACCATGGAGAGCTATCGCAATATCATGGTCAAGTATGGCGACGCACACAAACGCATCTGGCCCACCGAGTTCGGGTGGGCGACCGTTGATGGTCTGGGCGTGGCACCGGCCAGAGGATACGAATACGCCGCGGACAATACAGAGGAGGAACAGGCCAAATACATCGTGCGCGCCTATGAGATGAGCAAATCATGGGGATGGGTGGGCCCCATGTTCCTGTGGAACCTGAACTTTGCCCCTGTGGCCGGCGCACAGGACGAAAAGGCGGCCTTTGGCATCGTACGTGACGATTGGAGTCCCCGTCCCGCCTTCCACGCCCTTTGTAACATGCCAAAGTAACTCATACATTATCCCGCAATATCGACGTAGAGTCTTCCGCACAGGGACTCTACGTCGATACCGTCTGGGATAGAGGAAACGGAAATGACACAGAAAACTATGCGGATTATAATCGTCCTGACCCTGGTCTCCCTGATCGCTTGTAGCACGGCCGTGCCAGAACAGGCGCAAAGGACGTCAACCCCTACGAAAGAGAAGACACCCAAGCCAACTTTTACCCCCACATCCGGTACCGAAACGCCCACTCTGGCGCCCACGATAACGCCCGCCGAGAGCACTGCCCCCAGGACGACGGAGACGCCGATCTCCAAGCAATCTCTGCGCATGGAATCCCCCGAGTACGGCATGCAGGCCTTCCCCTGGTGGCGCCCCGAAGTGGCCAGCCGCGACTTGCAGAAAATCCACGAGGCAGGCTTCGGCTGGTGCAAGGTGAACTTTGGCTGGCGCGACATCGAGGGAGCGGCCAAAGGAGCCTTTGATTGGTCTCACACGGATCGTATTGTGGAAATGACCGAGGATGTGGGACTGGATCTGGTCGTGCGCGTCGATCATCAACCTGCATGGGCCGGCGGCGGCCATCCCGTCAACGGCCCCCCGGACAACTATCAGGACCTGGCAGATTTCTTGACGGCCCTGACCGAACGCTACAGGGGACGCATCCGTGCCTACGAGGTATGGAACGAGCCTAATCTGGCACGAGAATGGGGCGGCAAGACACCGAATCCGGCAGCCTATGTAGAACTCTTGGGAGTGGCTTATAGAGCCATAAAAAACACGGACCCGGACGCCATGGTCATCAGCGCCGGGCTGTCACCAACCGACACCTGGAGCGACCAGGCCCGTCCCGACGATACCTATCTCCAGAATATGTATATCGCCATGGCCGACGACAGTGATGGATACTTTGACGTGCTTGGCGTCCACGGCGCGGGCTTTAAGAGCCCACCGGAGCGTGATCCTGCAGAGGTGGCTGCCAATCCCGATCTGGGAGGCTCCAGAGCCTATTGTTTCCGCCGCGTGGAGGACCTTCGTGCCATCATGGTGGAACATGGCGACGAGGATAAACAGATCGCCCTGCTCGAGTTTGGCTGGACCAGCGATCCCCGGCCAGAGTCGCCCTACAACTGGCACGCCGTGAGCGAGGAGACCAAGGCGGATTATCTGGTGCGCGCCTATCAGTACGCAGAGGAGAACTGGTCACCCTGGATCGGCCTCATGAGCCTGATCTATATCTGCAATCCGGACTGGACGCCCGAGGACGAGCAATATTGGTGGGCCATCACCGATCCCAGTTGGCCGGAATTCAAGCCCCGTCCCGCATACAATGCGCTCAAGGCTATGCCCAAGTAAAGAAGGGGCAAAGCGTCGGTTCGCGCGAACCAGCGCTTTGCCGCTAACTGGTTGAGCGCCCCTTTCAGGCCCTTATTCCAGTGCAGCCAAGAGTTCTTGCTTTTCCTCCTGTGTCAGAACGCGATCTCCCGCCGCCGCATTCATGGTGGCCTGTTCCGGGGATTTGGCCCCCGGGATGGCCACGGGTGCTGCGGGATGCGAGATCACAAAGCGCAGCGCCGCCTGGACCATCTCCTGACCCGGGTCAACTACTTCTTTCAGGTTCTCTACCAAAGCGATGTCACGCTCATATTCCTCGCGCCGTGCACCACCCACATTCCACACGTCGCGCACCGAATCCTCAAATTCCGTCTCCAAAGAATACTTCCCGGCCAACAGTCCCCTATGCAATGGCCCTCTGATCAGGACGGCGATGCCCTGCTCTTGACAATAGGGAAGAATATCTTCCTCAGGATCCCTGTTGAGCAACGAGTAGTTGACCTCGACAACGCTGCATGTCCCGTTCGCGTTGAAACGTTTGAGCACTTTTGGACTGTCGGTAGAGATACCATACGCTCTTATACGCCCCCGATCCTTGAGCCATTCAAAGGCCTCCAGATAGACAGAGGGGTCCTCGATGTCCCCCTCATGACAGAGCATCACGTCGATCCAGTCCGTTTGCAGGCGGTGTAGCGAGGCGTGGGCACAGAGGCGGATCATATCCACCGTCGTCTTGGGCACCCCCTGCCCCGTACGTTTACCCCAATGCCCGATTTTGCTCACCAGATAGACCTGATGCCGTATGCCGGCCAGGGCTACACCCAGACGTTCTTCCGATAGACCGTTGGGAATACCGTACGACTCTGCCGTATCAAAGAGGTTCACCCCCTTCTCAAAGGCGGCCCGTATCGTAGACCAGACGGTCGTATCGTCCAACTCTCCCCACTGATTGCCAATATTCCACGTTCCCATACCGATCGAGGAGACCTGCCATCCCAGAGCACCGAATTCTCGATAAAGCATCTCTCTCCCTTCGTTGTAGCCGCCAACATAACAACGCGCCTATCATTATCGAGGAATATCGCAGCGCCGTCAACTGATACCACAACTTTGACATACCGCTTCCCCCCCATTATCCTGTGTTGCTTCTTAACCGCACTTTCACGTATGCTCAATTACAGATTACAGATCATAGGAGGCAACGGAATATGCGCCTGATACAATTCACACTTTCTGACCGCGGTCGACGCGTCGGCCTCGTTGAGGAGGACGCCGTTCACGATCTAACCGCTCTGCGCGAGGAATGGACTTATCTCTACCACGTCTTCCGTGCAGCGCAAAAGGCAGGACACACGGTGGAAGAACAGATCAAATCCCTTTTGGAACAGAATCGAGCCCCCAAACTGGCCTACGAGCCACTCTGGCAGAACCGCCCGGGCAACGACGGAGGCTGGCTCCTGCCTCCTCTGGATCATCCGGATCCCGCTCACTGCATCATCGGCGGCACGGGATTGACCCATACGGGCAGCATGGCTCAGCGAGACGCCATGCACGAGGATCAGGATGCTCAGCAGACGGACTCGGAAAAGATGTTCGCCATGGGAATCAAAGGCGGCAAGCCCGCCCCAGGAGAGAGGGGTATCGCCCCCGAGTGCTTTTACAAGGGCTCGGGCGTTATCATGCGGCCCCACAACGGCTTTCTGGATATCCCCTCCTTTGCCAAGGACGGCGGAGAAGAGCCAGAGATCGTGGGCTGCTATATCATTGGCGAGAACGGCACGCCCTATCGTCTCGGCTTCGCCATAGGCGACGAATGGTCCGACCATGCCATGGAGCAGGTCAACTATCTGTGGCTCGCTCCCTCCAAACTGCGAACGTGTAGCATAGGCCCCGAACTGATCACCGATCATCCCTTCCAGGACATCCATGGCGCATGCCGCATATATCGAGGAGATGAGACGATCTATGATTCAGGCGAGCTCCTCACCGGCGAGGAGCATATGAGCCACTCCCTGGCAAATCTGGAAGACCACCATTTCAAACATCCCCAGTTCCGCATCCCCGGGGACGTTCACCTATACTTTTTCGGCACCTCCAAGTTCTCCTACGGAAGCCGCGGCCCCCTCGCGGACGGCGACAAAATAGAGATCGAGTTCTCCGACATGGGAGCGCCACTGATCAACTATGTACAGACAATTCCCTCCGATGACACGCCAGTAGCCGTGCGCAAAGGGTAAAGGGAAGGCCATCAGGCACAGTTCTGAGCAAACTTTCACAGCGGGGGATGGGAAACAAGTTCTCCCCCCATCCCCCGCTTATGGCATGACGGCAGAAGCAGCGGCTACGGAGTCCACTGCCGCAAGGCCGGAAAGCTTTCGATCCTTTCCTCCGGCCAGCCAAGCATATGGCACTTTTCCCAGATATAATAACAGTAGGTATCGAACGGAACCTCTCCCGGACAGCGGTGATCGATATGGGGAATAAAGCCTCCCTCGGCCACCACGGGCTCCAACCGCAAGAGCTCCAGCAGGATAGCCTCCCGCCCCCCGTGAAGAGCAAATTTGTCGAAACCGCCCCGAATCAGCAGATCGCGCCCGTATTCTCGTTTGAGAGCCACGGGATCATTGCCGGGATTAACCTCCAGAGGAAACATACAATTAAGCCCTACATCCAACCAGAGGGGAACCAGGTCGAGTATATTGCCATCACAGTCGGTCCAGATGACGTCGATGCCATACTGGCGTAGCATACGCATGACGGGTTCCATGTGAGGCATGATACGCTGTGTAAAAAAGTCGGGGCTGAGGATAGGTCCACTATTGAAGCATATGTCCTCCCAACCCGCAGCGGCATCGAACTTTCCTCGCGCCAGAACGGGTGGCAGCAATTCGAGGAGCATGTTGGAGAGATGCTCAACCATCTCCTCGACGAGATCGGGATCATCTTTGGACATATAGGCCAGTCCCTCAAATCCCATCCAGTCCCGTATCCAGCCGATAAAGGAGCCAAAGTTCGTGCTCACGGGATTCTCGCTATGGCGAGACATCTCCTCTTTGGCCCGCAGTTCCTCCTCCGGGATGACCCTCGCCGGATGATCCACGTCGAGGAACTCGTCCCGGAAATCCTCCCAGGAGGCGCGGTCATGGATGGGAAACTCGAGAAAGTGGGGAATAGTGCGCGTTCTGTGCAGCTGTTCCTGCTTGAGAACCCCAAGCTCATCTCGGTAGACGATGCTATCCTCGGTGCGTTCTACCACCTCTCGAGGACGTTCGGGCAGCGTGCCGATGCGGGCATCGAACGTCTCGAACTGCTCTACGCCAAAATACTCCTCTACGGTGCGGTTGGGAATGGATCCATCGGGTTGTCGGAAGGAGGTGGGCAGATGCCCCTGTTCCATCCAAGCCTCCTTCAGTTCATCCCAATACCCAAACTCGAGATGTGAGACATAATCCACGTGGTGGTAATGCATAGTACGGTCAAAGCGCTCTCGCGCCGAAAGATCCTCCTCAAACCGTCCCTTTCCCCCTCGGATATCAATCATAAAGCCTCCTATAGAAGTCATATCTTGTCCATATGATATCTGTTCCAGGCCCCCTGTCCACTAAACGGCCGCCCTCGCGAATGCAAGAAGTATCGGGTAGAATGGATGCCAACAATGTCGCGAGACTCATCTCAACCATCTCTTGGATAATCTGTAACTATTGCTAGACGAATCGTCACACTCCATGTATAATGGATTCGACAGGTGCTGGAGTGGGTATCCGCCGATATACTAGGAAGGAGAGGTCATGAATACTTTTAATCGAATCATAATGGTTCTGGCCATCATACTGGCGTTGGTTACTGTCGCCTCTATCATGGCACGCCCCCTTGAAGCAGTCGAGCTTGCCAGGCTGGGCTTACAGTACTTTGAAGAGGGTTTGTTCGACGAGCAGTTCTTCTACATCTTTTTGGGGGTCGCCGCTGGTATCGAGTTGATCCTCCTGATTCTCCTTTGGCTCGAATTGCGGAAACGCACGCGAGACTCTGTACAGGTCGATATCGAAGGCGGTGGAAGGGCAAAGTTGAGCACCTCCTCGATAGCCCAGAGCCTGGAATACCGCATAGATGAGCTGCCCGGCGTACGCGAGGTCAAACCAAAGATCAAAAGTAGGGGCAAGGATCTCGACGTGGTCATCGACCTCGACACGACCCCTCCCGTGAATGTTCCCGTACTTTCAGCCAAGGTCGTAGACCTATGCCGTGACATCCTTGAAGGCCAGCTTGGGGTCAAGATCCACAACAAGGTGCAGGTAAACGTCAAACACGAACCCTATCCTCGCGGGACGATGCCCTCGACGGAACCTTTTGGCAAAGAAGAAGAAGAAGGGAAAACCGTCCTGGAGACTCCAGGTTCCGAGGAACGGGAGGAAAAAGAGGCCGAGACGGCCGAGCCCGAGCCGGCATCCACGGGACAAGAGGAGGGGGGAGAAGAGGAAACCTCCAACGAGGAAACGGCCTCCGACAAAGGGGCATCGGAGATATCCACGGATTGGTAGACAAGTGCGATCTTTCATCATAGGGACTGGCCTTGGAAAAGGGGAAGACAAAAAGGGTCAGTCCCTATTGGGGAACTGGATAGTGAAGGCAAACCTTGGTTCGAGATAACGGGATGAAGGACGACGACCTGGACCCAACGGATATTGAGCGCTTTGTAGAAGCGCTACTGTTCGTCGCAGAAGACCCGGTGAGCCTCCAAGACCTGGCCAGCGCGCTGCAGACGGATCGCGATACCGTAAAAGAGGCCGTGGCGCACCTGGCCCGGGACGCAGAGGAGCGGGGCGTACGCATCGTACAGCAAAACTCTCATGTACAGATGGTCACGGCACCCGAGGCATCTCCCGTCATACAGAGATTCCTCGGCATCGACCGGTCCCGCAGTCTCTCTTCCGCAGCCCTGGAGACCCTCTCCATTATAGCCTATCGACAACCGGTCACCCGGGCCGAGATCGAGGCCATTCGCGGCGTCGACTCCAGCGGTGTTCTGCGTACCCTGGATGGCAGATCACTCATCGAATCCATGGGACGTCTGGAACAGGCCGGCCGCCCCATCCTCTACGGGACGACCTTCGAGTTCCTTCAATACTTTGGAATCGACTCCCTGGAAGAACTTCCTGATCTTCCCGAACTCAAGGATCTGAGCGATAGAGGGGCATAAGTCTACCCCTGACACGCACCCTTTAGGCGATCTCCATCTCTTCAAGCCGCTCATCACCAAGTTCTAGAGAAAGGGCCTGAGAGACTCCACTCTCCCCCATGGTTATGCCATAAATGGTCGATGCGGCCTCGATGGTCTGACGATTGTGTGTGATCAATACGAACTGCGTCCTTTTTGCCTGCTCCTCAAGGAGTTCGCGAAAACGCCCCACATTCGCCTCGTCCAGGGCCGCGTCGACCTCATCGAGAAAACAAAATGGCACCGGATTGGCCTGCAACAGCGCGAACAGGAGGGCCACGCCCGTAAGAGCACGCTCCCCTCCTGAGAGGAGGGAGAGATCCTGTGTCCGCTTGCCGGGAGGGCGCGCGACAATCTCTATCCCCGTATGGGTCACATCGCCGGGATCCGTCAGTTCAAGATGGGAGCTACCGCCCCCAAACAGAACTCGAAAATAGTCCTCGAAAGCCTCGTCCACCTCTTCCACGGTATCCACGAAATCCCGTTTAATGGTACGATCCAGTTCCCTGATAACCTTATACAGGGCATCGATGGTCTCTTGCAGATCTGAGACCTGGTTCTCCAAAAACGCCTGTCGCTCCGACAGCTTCTTATATTCCTGTGGAGCTTGGGGATTAACGTTGCTCAAACGCTGAAGACGCCCTTTGAGATGTTGAATCTCCTGCTCCAAACTCGCCGGAATATCCCTCGCCGGAGAAAGCTCCACCACGGCCTCGCCCAGGTTCAGTCGCAATTGGTGGACCGTCTCATCAGGAAGCGCAACGTCTCCCAAGGTGGTTTCGATGTCCCGTACCAATGTCTCCTGACGATCCTCCAAACGATCACGTTCGAGAAGCGCCTCATTGAGGGCCGTTTCCGCCTCGTGGACCTGATCCTGCGCCCGCACATGTCGCTCGTCGAGATCCTCCAGCGCCCGCCTCAAAGCCTCCAACCTTTGCTGCGCGGGCCCTACGCGAGCCTGAACATCGGCGAGTTCCCCCTGAACCTTTTCTCTCTCCGATGCCTTGGTCTCTATTTCTCGGACCAGATCGTCCAGATCTCCCTCGAGTTGCGTCCTCTGAGATAGTTTCTCTTCGATCTGTCTTCCAAGTTGCGCCAGACTCTTGCGGTGACTCTCCAGTAACTCTTGTTGACTGGATATCGCCCGTTCCGCCACCGCCGTGCGGGTCTCTAGCCTGGCGACCTTTTCGCGCAATCCCTCATTTTCCACAGAGGCCATCTGCTCTCGCAAAGCATCCAAACGCTTTTGAAGAGTATCCTGCTCTGCCCGGGCGTCGTCCAAGCGCTCCCGTACCTCTTCCCGCTGAACCAACAAACGGTTGCGCTGTTCCTTCAACTGCTCGACGTGCGAAACCAACCACTCGCGCTCACGTTCCAACTCGCGGACATCCTCCCGGTGCTGCACAAGAGATTCATGGGCGGCCTCACGCCCGGATCGCACCTGGCTTATCTGCTCTTCACAGGACAGGAGACGACGCTGCAACGCTTGCAACTGCTCCGCCCGTCCCTCATGCTCCCCCGACGCCTGGGATAACGCCTCCTCGACAGCGTCGATGCGTTCCGGCAACTCGCGCCATTCGCGCTCCCGTGCCAACAGCCGATCCCTTCCCTTGCGGCTCCCTCCGCTCAGGCTGCCATTCGGACGTACCGTCTCCCCGTCCAGCGTCACGAACAGAGAGACGCTGAGATCCTCGCCCAACAGGTGCCGCGCCGCCTGCAAATCCTCCACCACCAGCACACGTCCCAGTAGCAGATCAAAGACGGGGCGGGTGTGCGGCGCAAAGTCGACCAGCGCACTCGCCACGCCCACCACTCCCTCGCTCCTTGGCACCGTCAGGCTAGGGCGCGGATTTACAGTATCCAGGGGCAAAAAGGTGGCCCAACCGCTTTGTCGGCGCTTTAGATATTCGATGGCCGCCTCAGCATCCTCCCAAGTCTCGGCCACCACATTTTGCAATCGCGATCCCAACGCAGACTCGACGGCCCGTTCCAATTTCTGGGGCACCTTTATCAAGTTGGCCACCGTGCCCAACAAACCCGATAACCCCGCATCGGACGACAACACACTGCGCACGCCCGGGTAGTAGCCGCTTAAATCCTCTCGGAGGGTACGCAGCACCTCCTGGCGCCCCACAAGTTCGTCTCGCCTGTTCCTGATCCGAGATATCTCTTCTTCATCCTCACGCAGCCGGGCTCGCAGGTGCGCTACCTGCCCCTCCAGATCCTCCCGCTCCTCCCGTAGTTCCTCTTCCCGCTCCCGTAGGGCCCGTTCTCGATCCTCCAGCTGGACTTTTAGAGTATTGACTTCCTTCAACCGTTTCGACACGCGATCCAGTTTTCCCTCCATCTCTCGAATCTCGGAGGTCAATTCTCCTCGGCGCTCGTCCAATTGTCCCAAGCGCGCTCGACTGTCGGCAATGGAGGCGGCCACCCTTCCAAGATCCTGTTGCTGCAGGTCGATCCTCTCTTGCAGTTCAACTCGCCTGCCGTCCACACTGGCCAGTCGATCGCAAAGGCGAACCAGTTCTTCTTTCCCTAAATCGCGAACGTGCTTCTGCTCTGCCAGTTCTTCCTCGGCGCGAGAGACCTCTTCCTCAAGCACGCCGCAACGCGAGGTCATATCGTCGACTTCCGCTATTAAAGCCTCTCGCTGCCGCTCATGGAGACGTCTGCGCTCCTCCATGACCGCCAGCTCCTGCCGAAGTGCATCGCCCCGCTCTCGTAACTTGGCGGCTTGCCGCCTTCCGTCCTCTATGGCCTCCTGCTGTGCCGCCCTCTGAGATTCATTCTCCCGTCGCTCCCTCGCCAGATCGCGGACCTGCGCCCGCCGCGTATGCAGCTGTTTCCGCAGATGCGCTACGCGCTCCTCGGCCCGCATCAGAGCACGGCGACATTGTTGCCATCGATATCCGTACCAGATACGCTGCAATTCGCGCAGATCCTGCTGTAATAGAGAGCGTTCCTCCGCCCGTTCGGCCTGCTTCCAAAGTGTATCGACGCGGGGGCGCAATTCGTGCAGGATATCCGTGACACGCTCCAGATTATGCTCCGTCTCCTCTATCCTTCTCAGAGCACGCTCGCGCTTGCGAAGATGGAGTTTGATATCTGCCGCTTCTTCAAAGAGCTCCCGCCTCGCCTCAGGACGCAGCGAGAGGGCAGCATCCACCATCCCCTGCCCCATCACCGTATACGTACTGCGGGCCAATCCCCCTTTGCTCAGCAGATCCATTACCTCGCGATAGAGCACGCGGCTACCGTTCAACAGATACTCGTTCTCGCTGGAGCGATAGGCGCGACGCCCGATAGTCACCTCAGTATACTCTACGGGAAGCGTTCCATCCCCGTTGTCCAGGGTGATCAGCACCTCGGCCATTCCTAACCGGGGCCGATGGCGACTGCCGGCAAAGATCATGTCATCGGTAGAACTGGCCCGCAACAGGCTAAAACTCCGCTCCCCAAGCACCCAACGCAACGCATCGGCGATATTGCTCTTGCCGCTACCGTTAGGACCCACGATGGCCGTGATACCATCGGGAAAGGAGAACTTGTAACGCGAGGCAAAACTTTTGTAGCCGTACACTTCCAGGGTCTTCAGGCGCATGGCATTCCGTTGTGAACGATCAAAAAAACAATTTCCTCAACGAGAGACACTGTGGGCTTCCAGGGCGGCGTTCGCAGCGGCCTTTTCGGCCTCGCGCTTGCTGGGTCCTGCCCCCTCCCCCCAGATCTGATCATCCACCAAAACCTGGGCGGTGAAAATCTTGGCATGGTCGGGCCCCTCCTCGCGAACGATACGATAGTTAGGAGTGACATGAAGGCGTCCTTGCACATACTCCTGCAGCATCGTCTTGGGATCCCTCGGGCCATAATGACGCGAAACCTCCTCTCCTCTCTGCTCCAGGAAACGATGCACCCAGGCACGCGCCCGTTTCATACCCTGATCCAGGTAGATGGCTCCCACCAACGCCTCAAATGCCGCACACAGATTGGCAGCCCGCGACCGACCGCCGCTGGCCGCCTCGCCTCTGCCAAGGCGCAGATACTCCCCTAGATTGATCTGTTCGGCAAAGGCGGCAAGCCCCTCTGTACGCACAATATGGGCACGCACGCTGGTCAAGACACCCTCCCGCGCAGAGGGATAGTGTATATAGATCCATTCCCCGACCAGGAAATCAAGGATGGCATCTCCCAGAAACTCCAGGCGCTGATTGTCCCTGATATCACACTCGGGATGCTCATTCGTAAAAGAACTATGCGTCAACGCCTCATTCAGAAGCGCTGCGTTCTCAAAATCCACACCTATCTGCGACTGGAAACGGGCCAGCGCCTCATCTCGTTGTGCCACGTCTATCATATCTTCCCTAGCCTGCCAGCCCCCATCTAATCCGAAATAGACAGCTCGATGTGCAGTTCCTCAAGTTGCCGCTCGGAGATGGGTGACGGCGCCTCGGTCATCAAATCCACGGCACTCTGGGTCTTGGGAAAGGCCATAACCTCGCGGATATTTGGTTCACCCGCCAGGAGCATCACCAGACGAGCGATACCCACGGCGATCCCTCCGTGAGGCGGCGCACCGTACTCAAAAGCCTCCAGCATGTGCCCAAACTGTGCCTCGACCTCCTCTTCCGTCAGTCCAATAGCCCGGAACAGACTCGCCTGCACATCTCGCTGATGAATACGAATGCTTCCTCCCCCCAGCTCGTAGCCGTTGGCCACAATATCGTATGCCTTGGCATCCGCTTGCTCGGGAGCGGTCTCCAAAAGGGACACATCCTCGTCGCGGGGAGCGGTGAAGGGATGATGGACGGCTGTATAGCGCTCCTCCTCCTCGTCCCACTCGACGAGGGGAAAGTCTGTGATCCAGGCAAAGGCAAGCACGTCATCATCGAGCAGTCCAAGACGCTGCCCCATTTCCAACCGCACCCCCCCCAGGACCTCGGCCACCACCGGCGGTTCATCGGCCACGACGAGTATCAGGTCTCCCGCCTCCGCTCCCACGCGCTCCACTATGGCCCGCACCTCGGCATCCGACAGGAACTTGGAGACAGGCGAGCGAACCTCATCCCCTTCCACAATCATCCATATCAATCCTTTGGCCCCATAACTCCTGGCCATCTCTTCCAGGTCGTCGAGTTGGCTACGGGAATAATCCGCACAACCGGGCGCGCAGATGGCCTTCACCTGCCCCCCCGACGCAACTGTTCCGCGAAAGATGCGGAACTCGGATTCCCCCACGATATCCGATAGATCCGCCAAGAACATATCGAAGCGAATCTCGGGCTTATCGGTACCATACTTTTCCATGGCCTCATCATAGGTGAGACGTGGAAAGGGAGTGTGCAGCAGACGCTTATCGGAAAGCGTCTTCACGAGCGCCGTGAACAGATCCTCTGTCAGCCCTATCACGTCCTCCTGTTCCACAAAGGCCATCTCCAGGTCAAGCTGGGTAAACTCGGGTTGGCGGTCGGCCCGTTGATCCTCGTCGCGGAAACAGCGGGCGATCTGAAAGTAGCGCTCAAATCCCGCTACCATGAGCAACTGCTTCAATTGCTGGGGAGATTGTGGCAAAGCGTAGAATCGCCCCGGATGCAAGCGACTGGGCACCACATAGTCCCTCGCCCCCTCCGGTGTGCTCTTGATAAGGATGGGCGTCTCGATCTCTAGGAAATCTCGTTTCGAAAGATAATCGCGAATAAAGCGCACCACGCGGTGCCGCAGTATTATATTGCGCTGCACCCTTTGTCGTCGCAGATCTAGGTAGCGGTAACGTAATCGCAGCGTTTCATCCACATCCTCTTCCCTGTTGATATAGAAGACGGGGGTTTTGGATTCATTCAGCACCCTTACATGTTCCGCGAACACTTCGATTTCACCCGTATCCATATCGGGATTGGCCATGCCCTCGGGACGGAGAGCCACGTCTCCCTCTGTCTGAATCACATACTCGTTGCGCAGATCGGTGGCTATCTCGTAGGCATCGGAGGATATCTTGGGATTAAATACCACCTGGCTTATACCCCAACGGTCCCGCAGATCGATAAAGATCAACCCTCCATGATCCCGACGGCGATCGACCCAACCGGCCAGGGTGACTCTTTCCCCTACATTCTCACGTCTCAACTCTCCACACGTATGCGTCTTTAACATCGCCAATTCCTCCGTATATGGACACGAAAGCGAGGTAGTCTCTACATTATATACTCTGGAAAAAAGTAGACAAAATAAATGCCACCCCTTCCAGAGGAAACGCTAAACAGGAGATCGCTCCCCATCTTGAAGTATGTGCGAAACCGTTGTATAGTAGATCGCGTTAGACAAGGGATAGATTCGTTGGCACATTATTCTATGGAGGTCTTATCATGTCGGAAAAGGGTGTTCCCCCTACAAAGATTGAGGACGTCAAGGTCATACTGACCGCGCCCAATAACATCCGCCTGGTCGTGGTCAAAGTGCTTACCAGTGAACCCGGACTTTATGGCCTGGGCTGTGCGACCTTTACACAACGCCCCTTGGCTGTGGCCTCGGCCATCGAGGATTATTTGAAGTCCTTTGTCATAGGTCGCGACGTGGATCGCATCGAGGATATCTTTCAGGCTGCTTACGTCAGTTCCTACTGGCGCGAGGGACCAGTACTCAATAACGCTCTCAGCGGCATAGATGAGGCCCTGTGGGATATCAAAGGCAAGCGCGCGGGCATGCCCGTGTATCAGCTCCTGGGAGGCAAATGCCGCGAAGCGGTGCCGGTCTATGTCCACGCCTCGGGCGAGACCAAAGAGGAGGTAGCGGATAAAGCGCGACAGTATACGGAGCAGGGCTACCGTTACGTACGTTGTCAGATGGCCATTCCCGGCCTCACCACCTATGGCAGCAGAGGAGGCGAGGTCGTCAAGGCGCTGGATCCCAATCAAAAACGCACTTTTGAACCCACACCCTATGTACGACGTATACCCGAACTGTTCGAATACCTGCGCACAGAGCTGGGAGAGGACATCGAGTTGCTTCACGACGTACACGAGCGCGTGCCGCCCATCCAGGCGGTGTGGCTCGCCAAAGCCCTCGAACCCTACCGCCTCTTCTTCCTGGAGGATATATTTGCCCCCGAGGATATCGAGTATTTCCGCATGGTCCGCGAACAGACAGCCACGCCCATCGCTATGGGCGAACTCTTTGTCAGCCACAACCAATATGAGCCCCTCATCAGGGATCGCCTGATCGACTTTATCCGCGTACACATCTCGGATATTGGTGGCTTTACCATGGCACGCAAACTGGCTGCCTTCTGCGAGTTCATGGGCGTGCGCACCGCCTGGCACGGTCCTGGCGACGTGTCACCGGTCGGTCATGCGGCCAACATGCACCTGGATCTGGCCATCCCCAACTTTGGTATTCAGGAGTTATCCCTCTTTAGAGAGGAAACAAAACAGGTCTTCCCTGGATGTCCCGAGGTGCACCATGGCGCCATGTGGCCCAATGACAAGCCAGGATGGGGAATCGACATCGACGAGGAACTGGCGGCAGAATACCCCTTCCCAGAGGGATCGGCCGCCTGGCCCGAGATCCGCCGCATCGACGGCACGGTCATCAAACCCTAACGAGAATACAATAACAATCTGGCGGGAAAAGCAGCTCGACCGTGTGATACGCCACGGTCGAGCTGCCATTGTATTAGAACTGGCTGTAATACTCCTCCACCTCTTCCACATCCACCGTCTCATCCAGGGGCATATCCAGCCTCTCATAAAGCGCCCTGCGCCCCCTCATGTCCGCAAGAAGTATCGCCGCCGCATGCACGCTCACTTCTTTGGCAATCTCATAGGGCACCACCAGAACGCCGTCGTCGTCGCATCCCACCAGATCCCCCGGTCGCACCTGCACGCCGCCACAGGCGATGGTCCCCTGGGTCTCCACCGTCTCGATCCGCCCGGGAATGATGGTGCGACCACGTTTCCGCGCACACACGGGGGTCTTTTGCAACCGTAACTCGTAGGTATCCCGGCAATAGCCATCGGTGACGATGCCCACAGCCCCCTTGGCAACCATGCCTAGGGCATTATTCGATCCCCAATACCCCACCTCGCCGCTGCCCCCCGTATCGGTCACGACGACGCTGCCCTCCCGCACGTGCTCTCCCACACTGATGTGGCCCACCTCGTCGAACCATATCCCGTGGGCATTTACGATATCCTCGGTACTCTCCAGAGGCCACATGGGACGGTTCGCGGGCACACATCTGCAGGTCACAGCCACACCCCACCACTGCATTCCCAACCACAACGGCCTTATATCGGGATCCACCAGACCAATATCGAAATAGCCCAAACCATCCATCGCATCGCACACGTCAACCACACGTAAATATTTGTAGCGTTTCAGCACATCATAGCTTTCTACGTCGGTCATCCTCACTCCCTCCTTTACCTTTCATCAACGTGATGAGCATTTTATGGCGCCCAAAGGGACCTGTCAACGGCCACCGGCCCAAAATGGTTACCAAAGCATCGGGGCCCAATGGCAAATACCTGACCCTCTACACAATGTCAGAGGAATTTCTAAAAGACGGGAATCCCCGCGATCTTGGTCATAAGTTTATATACTGAGGTACGCGCCGTGAGATACAGCCTCCTTCGCTCCGGGCCACCAAAGGCCAGATTAGCAACAAGTTCGGGTCCCACAATGGTTCCCACAAGCCGACCGTCAGGCTGATAGACCCACAATCCTCCCGGACCCGTGGAGTAGATGTTGCCCTTCACATCCACCTTCATGCCATCCGGCCCCCCTTCCATATCCGAGGGCATTTCGGCAAAGACCTGCCCATTGGATAGTCTCCCATCTTCTGCCACAGCAAAAGCGCGAATGTGCCGTCTCCACGTGTCGTCGATGTATAGGACACTTTCATCCGGCGAGAATGCCAGGCCATTAGGTCGCTCGAAATCATCCGCCAGCAACTCGAGATCGCTACCATCTGGCGAGATGCGATAGACACCGTTGAAGGCCAGTTCCCGCTCATCCGGCTCGACGCCATAGGGAGGATCCGTAAAATAGATGCTTCCATCGCTCCGCACGACGACGTCGTTGGGGCTGTTCAGCCGCTTCCCCCGATAGTGCGTCGCCAGTGCCGTCAGGGTGCCGTCCGCTTCTGTGCAGGTAACACGTCTGTTAGCATGTTCGCAGGCCACCAGGCGCCCCCGCCGGTCGAAGGTAAGGCCATTCGAATGCCCGCTCGGCCTACGCCAAGGCACGGCTTCTTTTCCCTCTTGCAGACGATAGATCGTATTGGCGGGGATATCGCTAAAGAGCAGATATCCATCGGGATGCCACACGGGTCCCTCCGTGAATTCGAATCCCGAGGCCACCTCCACCATGTCTTTGGATACGAACAGGTCTGTCAAATCCATACTCTACCCTCCCCTGAAGTATTTTAGCCTTCCATCTTCACTGACACCGCTTTGTGACGCATTATATCCCCAGCAGATATAACGTCAACCTTTGGCATCCTGAAAGAAGAAACTACAGTTTCTGGACAGAGGAGCAAAAGTGCGATATAATTATCTATTCGATCCTGATCATTGCACTCGCTCCAAGGAGTGTACACTCTTATGAAATCAGTCTTACATGGAACCTGGGTTATGGCTCCAGAGAACGAGAACGACGGCTCGTTCTTTGTGTGGGCCGAGCGGCCATCGCAAGGCGATGCGCCGAGGGCCAATGGCAACCGCGTTCAGCGCCATTTCTATGCCGCCACAGCCATCGAGATAGCCGACCTGCTCCCTCTTTACACCCCTGGCCCGGATTGGCGAAACGCCAAACGCGTCACGCGTATCGCGCTACTGCCCTCCTACAAAAGGGCGCCCATTGTACCGCGCTGGCTCTCCAAAGGGGACAGAGATCACGAGCAACAGGTCAGTCTGAGACCCTGGCGTGTCGAGGGGCTGGACCTGTCCATACTCGACATACTTGATATACTTGTCTCTCTCCCCCTGCGAGATCGCCAGGTCACCGCCAACCGGTTGGGAGACGACCTTCGTTACTGGGGCCTCGTGGCCAAGTTCACCCTGGAACTCCTGGCACGGGAACGCTTTCTCCCCGGGCTGCGCCCCCAGAACGGCGCCATGCGCGCCATGTGGGTGCCCATGCTGGAGAGCCCCGAGAACCATCAACGGCTTCTCAACCTGGCCAAGGCCATGCCCCCCGCCTGCCGCGCCATATTCCGGGAACGGGCCAAGATGGCCTTCGATGATGTCGCACGACAGGAGACATTGCTCCAGACCTTTATGGAGCAACTGATCGATAACTTTGTGCGCGAGTGGGGATCCGCCTCGGCCGAAGATTATCGAAAACGCTCCTCCCGTCAACCCGGTGGGGCTTCGGAGCCCACGCGAGCCTGGTGGCAGGCCCTCTGGTCCGAGAACAGAGAGGTGGATCTGCCTACGCCGCAACGTCGCTCTCTGGCAGGCCTGTATCAGGAATGGCAAAACTGGAGTTATGGGGAACAGCAAAAAGAGGAATCTTCTTTCCGCGTCTGCTTTCGACTGACACCTCCAGAATTCGACACCGACCAAAAGCGCGTCATCTCTCCCGATTGGGAACTGCGCTATTTCCTGCAGGCCGTCGACGATCCGAGCCTGTTAATCCCCGCGCGAAAGGTATGGCAAGAGCGGGGAAGCGTGCTCAGTTATCTCAATCGTCACTTTAACCACCCCCAGGAAACACTCCTGGAGGGCCTGGGCATCGCCGCACGCCTGTGCCCGGCTATACGGCGCAGCCTGAAAGAGGAATCGCCGGAAGGGACGACCCTAACGGACCGGGAGGCCTACACCTTCTTGCGTGAAACGGTCCGCTTGCTGGAGCGAGCAGGCTTTGGCGTGCAGGTACCCCCTTGGTGGAACAAACCAGATGCGCGCCTCCAAGTACGCATCAAGTTACAGAGTGATTCCCCGTCGAGCAGTATGGGCGTTCTGGACATGAAGTCCCTGATATCCTACGATTGGGAATTGGCCCTGGGAGATGAAAAACTCTCGGAAGAGGAATTCGAGCGCCTGGCGGCCCTCAAAACCCCCCTCGTGCAGGTGAGGGGACGTTGGGTCTTGCTCCAACCGGACCAGGTAGAGGCGGCCATCACTTTCTGGGAGAAACAAAGGGAGAACGAGCAGACTTCCCTGGATGAGGCGCTCAAGATTGCCCTGGGTACAAAGACCGAAATACAGGGCCTCCCCGTTCAGGAGGTCGATTCCGATGGCTGGCTATCCGAACTGATGCGCCTCTTGAAACAGGAGAGAAAAGTCGAGGAACTGGATCCTCCTGAGGATTTTGTCGGGACCCTTCGTCCCTACCAGATTCGTGGCTTTTCGTGGATATACTTTCTCCGACAGTGGGGGCTCGGCGCCTGTCTGGCCGACGATATGGGGCTGGGCAAGACGATACAGACCATCGCATTGCTCCTACATGAACGCCAGGAGAATCCCGATATGCCCCCTTCCCTTGTGATCTGCCCCACCTCTTTGGTGGGCAACTGGCAGAGAGAGGTATTCCGTTTCGCTCCCTCGCTGCGGGTGCTGGTACACCACGGGAGCAGCCGCTCCGAGGGCCAAGAGTTTGTCCAGGAGAGCAAGGAACACGATCTGGTGATCAGCACCTATGGATTGGCAAGGCGAGACATCGAAGACCTGCAGCGGGTCCATTGGAGCGATGTCATCCTGGACGAGGCACAGAACATCAAAAATCCCCATACCAAACAGGCCAGGGCCATCCGTCGCATCCCCGGGGACTATCGCCTCGCGCTCACGGGCACACCCATAGAGAATCGCCTGACCGAGCTATGGTCCATCATGTCCTTCCTCAATCCCGGATATCTGGGCTCCCTGGAGAGCTTTCGCCGCACTTTTGCCATACCCATCGAAAGATATGCGGACGAAGAGGCCTCCGAGCAATTGCGCAGATTGGTGCAACCTTTTATCCTGCGCCGATTAAAGACGGATCCTCAGGTTATTCAGGATTTACCCGAAAAGTTCGAATCCAAGGTCTACTGCAATCTTACCCGGGAGCAGGCGACGCTGTACGAGGCCGTGGTGCGCGACGCCATGAATACGCTGGAGGAAGATAGGGAAAACGGCATGAGACGGCGCGGCGTCATCCTGGCTATGTTGACACGGCTCAAGCAGATATGCGATCATCCCACACTTTTTCTGGGAGACCGTTCTCGAATATCCATGCGTTCTGGAAAGCTGAACCGACTCTGCGAGATGCTGGAAGAGATCCTGGAAGTAGAGGAGCGCGCTTTGGTCTTTACCCAGTTCGCACAGATGGGAGAAATCCTTCAACGCCACCTGCAGAATATTTTTGGGCAGGAGGTGCTCTTTCTCTACGGCGGTACGCCCCAGAAACGGCGAGAAAAGATGCTCACGCGCTTTCAGGAGGACCCTCATGCCCCTTCCATCTTTGTGCTCTCGCTCAAGGCGGGGGGTACAGGGCTCAACCTGATGCGCGCCAACCACGTCTTCCACTATGATAGATGGTGGAATCCCGCCGTGGAAAATCAGGCCACCGACCGCGCCTACCGTATCGGACAGAAGCAGGACGTCCAGGTACACAAGTTCATCTGCCTGGGCACCCTGGAAGAGCGGATCGACGACCTTATCGAGAGCAAGCGTGCCCTGGCCGAGAATATAGTGGGACAGGGCGAAGGTTGGGTCACGGAACTGGACACCGAAGAGCTGCGCGATCTGATCTCTTTACGTGCTGAAGCTGTGGAGGTGGAATAAGATGATGGCCAACGAGGACGCCCTGGACATATCACGCGACGATGGAAAGAACGGCCAGACGCCCCCGGAACAACAGGCAACCCTCAACAGCTGGTGGGCCACACACTGGTTGCGAACCCTGACCCAGTGGATCGATGCAGGGAGGCTCGCTGAAGGGGAAAAATATGTCGAGCAGGATTACCCCTCAAAGCTAAAGATAAACGCCGGCTCGGTGGTGGCCCATATAAAAGGAACCACCCTGCAACCCTATCAGATCCACATAGAGATCGATACCTTTGGCGACAAAGAGTGGGAACAGGCCCTGGATGCCATGTTCCAACAGGCGGGGTACGCCGCTCAACTTCTCAACGACGAGATGCCCCCTGACATAGAGGTGGTGTTTCGTTCCGTTGGCCTTTCCCTGTTTCCGGGCACCCGAAGCGATCTGCGCAGCCACTGCTCCTGTGGCTCTCCCATTGTCCCCTGCGAGCACGTGGCGGGCGTATATCATCTTCTGGCACAACGTCTTGACGAGGATCCGTTCCTCCTCTTTCGTATGCGGGGAAGAACTCGCGAGCAAGTGCTTGCTGCCTTTCGCGCGAGGAGGGCGAGCCGCTCACAACACGAGCGAGACCGCCAAAGCTATGAAGAGCAGGGAAGCGCCCCCCTGGCCAGTGCCTCGCTCCCCAGTGATAGCCACACGTTCTGGAAAATGGGACCACAAATAAAAGATGTGGAAATAGACGTCAAGCCACCAGAAATCCATATGGAGGTTCTAAAATTACTGGGCATCCCCTCCTTTGTAGATGAGGAGATGTTGGAACAGAATCTGCCCCAGCTTTACCAGCACGTCTCGCAAAAGGCATTGCAGATAGCCTATGGCGAACATGAAACGGAAGAAAAGGACGGCCCTTCATCCTCCGACCGGCTTTCTGGATAGCTGGACAAAGCATGGCTTCCCTGCGATAATAAAGATGCGGGAAGAAAATAGGTATATCTGTGAAGGAGGAACTCACATGACTACTTTTGGTGTCATCGTCGGCAACCGTGGATTTTTCCCCGCTGAACTGTGCGAGGAAGGTCGGGAAACGATGCTGGGCGTTCTCGAGGAGGAAGGGTATGAAGCCATTGCCCTGTCCCCAAACGACACATCCTACGGCTCGGTGGAGACCTATGAAGAGGCGAAGGAATGCGCGGAACTCTTTCGCGCCCATGAGGATGAGATCGACGGCATCATAGTCACTCTGCCGAACTTTGGCGATGAGGGAGCCATCGCCAACACGCTCCGCCTCGCAGATCTCGATCTCCCCGTATTGGTGCAGGCCTTCCCCGACGAATTGGGCAACATGGATATCGACCATCGCCGCGATAGTTTTTGCGGCAAGATGTCGGC
This sequence comes from Anaerolineae bacterium, assembly GCA_041685915.1. Lineage (GTDB taxonomy): Bacteria > Chloroflexota > Anaerolineae > UBA1429 > UBA1429 > JAWLEV01. Next base: position 22,860 of record JAWLEV010000029.1, read on the forward strand.
ATGCAATAACCTGAGCCAGTACGGCATTCCTTACAGCCTGACGACGCTCCACACCGTAGATCCGGAATCCGAGAGCTTTCGCGAGGATCTGCACGACTTTGCAGCCGTCTGCCGCGTGGTGGACGGTGTGCGCGGCGCGCGCTTTGGCCAGGTGGGAGCCCGTCCGACCAACTTTAACACCGTGCGGTACAGCGAAAAGATCCTGGAGAATGCAGGTGTCTCTGTGGAAACCATAGACCTATCGGAGATCTTTGGCCGAGCGAGCGCCCTCTCCGAGGATGATGAGGGCGTAAAGAACAAGCGCCAGAAGATCGTGGACTATACGGACACAGGCAACGTACCACAGGACGCCATCACCAAGATGGCCAAATTGGCCATCGTCCTGGAAGCATGGATCGACGAGTATGAACTCGTGGGTACGGCCATACAGTGCTGGACAGCAATGGAAGAGTACTATGGCGTGGTACCCTGCACCGTCATGAGCATGTTGAGTAATCAACTTGTACCCAGCGCCTGCGAGACCGATGTCACAGGGCTGCTGGGCATGTACGCCATGGTTCTCGCCTCGGGACGCCCCAGCGCACTGTTCGACTGGAATAATAACTATGGCGAGGATCCCAACAAGGCCGTGTTCTTCCATTGCAGCAACATCCCCCAGGCATTCTTTGCCAACGAGGGGGCCATGGACTATCAGGAGATCATCGCCGGGGATGTGGGCAAGGAAAACACGTTCGGAACCATCGTCGGGAGGGTAAAACCCGCCGATGTCACCTATTGCCGCATCTCGACGGACGATCTGGCAGGAAATATCCGCACCTACCTGGGGGAAGCGAGGATCACCGACGATCCCGTGGATACCTTTGGGGGATACGGCGTCATCCAGGTGCCGGACTTTCAAAAGCTACTACACTTTATCTGCGCAGAGGGGTTCGAGCACCATGTGGCCACCAATCTATCCACAACGGCCAGCGCCCTCTACGAGGCCTTTACCAAATACCTGGGCTGGGACGTTTACTACCACGGCCGCTAGAGCAAGTTCACCTCTACACCAACAAGCCCCCGCTTTTTCAAGCGGGGGCTTGTTCTTTCGATCGACATTCTCTCAATATATCTTTAGAGAGAACGTCATGATCACTCTATTGCCCTCAGCCCAAAAGGGATAAACCGGTGATGGCGATAAGCGGACCAAACACACTGGCGCTAAGAGACATCACGACGATCATCGTATTCAAAGACGGTCCCGCCGTATCCTTAAAGGGGTCGCCGACGGTATCGCCGACCACAGCGGCCGCATGTGCCTCGGATCCCTTGCCGCCATAGGCGCCATCCTCAATGAACTTTTTGGCATTATCCCAAAGCCCGCCCGAGTTGGCCATCAGCAGGGCAAAGATGATGCCCGTTAAAATCGAGCCGCCCAGGAAACCGCCAAGGGCATGGGTGCCAAGGAACACGCCTACCAAAGCAGGGGTAAGCAAACTCAAAGCACCGGGCAGGATGAGCTCTTTCAGTGCCCCACTCGCAGCGATGCTGACGCACCGGGCAGAATCGGGTCGAACTGTCCCCTCGAGTATGCCCGGTACCTCATTGAACTGCCGGCGGATCTCCTGAATCATCAACTCCGCGTTGCGCCCCACGGAAAGCATGAGCAGGGCAGACAGCAGAGGGGGCATCAGGGCGCCCAAAAAGAGGCCCACCATGACCGTCGGAGTACGCAGATCCAGCACCCTGACAGCCACCGTCTCCGCATAGGAGGCAAAGAGGGCCAGGACCGTCAGCGCGGCCCCGCCGATGGCAAAGCCCTTGGTGATGGCCTTGGCCGTGTTGCCCGCCGCGTCCAGGCGGTCACAGACGGCGACAGTTTCCTCGTCTTCACCACCATACTGGGCGCACCCCCTGGCGTTATCCACGATGGGGCCATAGGCATCGGAGGACATGATCATCCCCGTGATGGCCATCATGCCGACGGCGGACATTGATACACCATAGGTGCCCGCGATACCAAACCGCTGGGCCAGGAACCAGGCCGCTATCATGGCGATGCAAATACCCACGATGGCCGGCACCAGACTCAGGAGCCCAAAGGAAAAGCCATTGATGATGACGATGGCCGCCCCCGTCTGCGCAGACTTGGCAGTGGTCTGTGTAGGTCCTTGATCGATAGCCGTATAACGATCGGAGGTGAAGCCAATCACAACGCCGGCCAAAAGCCCGGCAATGGTGGGCCAGTAGACGCCCCACGGCTGGTCGATATCCATCGCGAAAACGACGCCCAGTGTGAACAGGGCAAAGATTATCGCCGTGGCAATTGTCCCCATGTTAAGGCCCCGTCCCGGATCGCTCGTGCTACTCCTACCCACAAAGAGCATGCCCAACAAAGAGGCGAATATGCCCGCCGCACTGATCGCCAGGGGAAGGAGAACGTACGGTTCTGAATAGAGCACGGCCCCCAAGATCATCACCGCCACAACGGCGGCCACATAAGAGTCATACATATCAGACCCCATGCCTGCGACGTCACCCACGTTGTCGCCCACGTTATCGGCCACAACAGCCGGATTCCGGGCATCATCCTCCTCCAGCCCGAATTCCACCTTGCCGACGAGATCGGCCCCGATATCGGCCGTCTTGGTATATATGCCGCCCCCCGCCTTTCCCAACAGAGCGACAGTGCTGGCCCCAAAGCTGAATGCCAAGACAACTTCGGGATCACGAAAGATCATATACACAATGATCATGCCAAGAACAGCAAAACCGACGACGGACAGGCCCATCACCCCTCCGGCGTAAAACCCGACGGGAAAGGCTTTTCTCAGGCCAGAGCGGGCCGCCCAGGCCACACGGGCATTGGCTCGCGTGGCCACGAACGTTCCCACATAAGCCGCGATGCCAGAACTGGCCGCCCCCACCAAAAGGGCTAAGGCCATCCGCCACCCCATCAAGATGAGTATGACCACGGCCAGGCCGACCGCCAAAAAACCGAGAGCAGTAAAGAGGATCTTCAGATATGCATCTGCCCCTTCCTGTACCTCCTGAGAGAACTCCCGCATTGCTTCACTTTCGTTCTCCTGTGCCAAAACCCACTTGTACAGGTATAGCGCCACCGCTATGGAGACTATACTAGAGACAAGTATTACGATTTCCCAAACCATTTCCACCTCCCACAATCTAAAAAAACTGAGATTCCTCTGAGGTACCCCAGATTACTGGGGGAACCTCTTACAGACGATTGAAACACCAGGACAACGGGGCAGGTCCCTTTATTAAATTCGAGGCACCTTGTCTCCATATGCGGCGATGCAGCGAGGACACAAAGAACATCATTGTTCGATAGCCAAATCAGCCCATATCATACATGCATAGATGGGGGGTGTCAAAAGAACAAAAGGGAGGTTTTTTAACCCTTCACGACTCTTTTTGACAAGGCAAAGCCTTCGAACGATAATGTGGTATTGTAGATAATGTGGTAACCTGCTATTTCTTTTGATGAGTCATGCAGAATTGGGGGCGGTAGCTATGCCCAAGGGAGCTGTTGAGGACACAAGGGTCTCCACGGCAGCAGCCGGACTGCGAGATATGCTCCACGACTTTGAAACGGACCTACCCGATCTAGACAAGGCAGGAGAAGGCGTCATCGATCTGCTCCGGCGACGCGACCAAATCGAGGAGGAAATGTCTCGGTTAGAATCAGAAGGCCTCGACCTGCGCCCGGAAAAGACACGTATAGAGACCATCGACAATATCCTCTCACGAGAGGCGAGCACCATCGCCCGCGAGGCACGAAAGGTGGGCGGTCTGCAGGCGGTACGTGAGGAGGAGAATCCTCCAGAGTCGCGTTGGTGGTGGTATCTGGACGAATACGTGGCCGAAAAACGCCGCAAAAAGATCATCAAGACGGCCACCATCGTCGTGAGCGTGCTCGTCGTGCTTATCACAGCGAATTTTCTCATGGACAGGTTCTTTGGCCTGAGTTCCCAGGAAAAGGAAGCCAGAGTTTATATCAATGAAGCAGAACAGGAATTCCGAGAGGGGAACTATCAGCAAGCCATCGCAGAATATAAAAGGGCTGTGGAGATAACACCCTCCGATGGCCAGGCGCAGGCCGCGCTGGGCGTCCTCTATGAACTGCAGGGACGTCCGGAGGAAGCGGAAAAAGCCTTTAAAGCGGCCGAGGAGGCGCTGGGCGATCGTCAGGAATTTTTGATGACCGTGGCACAAACCTATACAACGGCTGGCGAGTACGAGACGGCGCTGGACAAAGCCAATGCAGCAATAGAACTGGATCCCGAGGCGGCCCGTGCCTACCTGGTACGTGGCAGCATCTATGAGAATATGGAGGAAAGGACCGAGGCCATAGACGACTTTCAACGCTCCGCGGATCTGGCCCAGTCCGCGGGCCAGGATGCCCTGTACGTTCTGGCCAAGATGCGCCTGGCCACCCTCCTCCAACAGGCGCCAAGCTCCTTTCCTGGTGGGGGCTCCTTCTAAGAGTGGGGAAACGTTGATCAGCGTTTCCCCACGACACACAACATCTTGCACGAGACTGACATAAAAATGAACAAACAAGCAAAGAGGCTTGACGTGCGAAACAGCTTTTCGAAAAGAGTTGAGGTCATCAAACAGCCTCAACTCTTGCAAATCACCGGTTCTTTCGACGTCTGGGTCAGGACACGGCACCCTTTATCGGTGAGTACTACTGTATCCTCGATACGAACGCCCCCCCATTCCGCGATATAGATGCCGGGCTCGACGGTTACCACTGCCCCCTCCTGCAACATATCCTCAGAGGTGTGACTGACGCGCGGCCCCTCGTGTATGGCCAACCCCACACCATGGCCCAGACCATGGCCAAAGTTTTCTCCGTATCCCGCTTCATCGATGATATCGCGCGCCAGGGCGTCGGCCTCCACGCCGGACATACCGGGCCTGATCCCCGCTTCCGCAGCCTGCTGCGCCTCCAGCACCGTGTTCCAGACTTTTAGGTATTCTTCGCTCGCCTGGCCAACACAAAAGGAACGGGTCATATCGGAGCAGTACCCCTCATAGCGTGCGCCCATGTCGATCACGATGGGCTCGCCGCGTCCGATGACCCGCTCCGTCGTGGTGGCGTGGGGCATGGCGCTGTTGGGACCGGAGGCCACAATGGTGGGGAAGGAGAGTGCCTCGGCACCGTGAGTGCGCATGTGCACTTCTAATTCCCAGGCGACCTCGCGCTCCGTCAGGCCCGGGCGAATCCATCCCATGATATGCTCCATGGCCTCGTCCGCGATGGCCACGGCCTCCTCGATGAGGCCTATCTCTTCCGCATCCTTTGTCATACGCAGGCCCTCGACCACATCCGCGGTGGGTTCCCACTCGACCCCCGATAGTGCTTCC
>JAWLEV010000030.1:0-28057 GCA_041685915.1 Anaerolineae bacterium
ACCCGGGCCGGGGGCGATTCGCCCTTTCTCTTGCAGCGCGTATACGAACTCGGCGCGAACCTGCGCGGCGACAAGCGTGTAGACGCGCGCAGCGCGAATTTGCGTGGCGGCGTGTTTCCCGCTCGCTGGATGCCCTATGGAGCCTATGGGCTCGGTTATCCCGCGTTTAATTTCTATGCTGCCCTTCCCTACTATATCGCTTCCCTCCTCGACCTGAGCGGATTCGGCATCATCTGGGGCATCAAACTGACGCAGACCCTGGGCTTTCTTCTGGCCGGCCTGATGATGTACCTGCTGGCGCGGCGACTTGACATGCGGGGGCCCGGTGCCCTGTTGGGGAGCGCCGTCTATACCTTTGCTCCCTTTCATCTGGTCAACGTCTATGTGCGGGGCGACGCCCTCTCCGAGTTCTACGCCTTTGCCCTCTTTCCCCTGCTCATCTGGGCTATGTTGGGTCTCTGTCGTAGGCCCTCTCTACGCTCCGTGGCCTTTCTGGCGGTGGCCTATGCCTCCCTGATGTTGACGCATAATATCTCGGCCCTGCTGTTCAGTCCCCTCCTCGGATTGTGGTTGCTGATCGAATCCCTGGCGCGGGACGGGCGAAAGCGATGGTGCATCCTTGCGACGGGTGCGGGCGCTTTAGTCCTGGGATTGGTGCTTAGTGCCTGGTTCTGGCTTCCCGCTCTGCGCGAGACCTCGCTGGTGCAGCTGGGGGAGCAGACGAGCGGCTACTTTCACTATGCCGGCCATTTCCGGGGGGCCGATCTGGTGCAGGGCAGCGTGATCCACGACTATACCATCGCAGGCGGACGCGATCCCTTTGCTATGGGCCTGGTGCAGGCCGCCGTGGGATGTCTTGGGCTTCTCGCCCTCGTGCTGCGTGTGGTCAAAGGGAGAAAGGTACGTTCTTCCTTCCTTATGGCCGCGTTCGTCCTTCTCCTGTCCACCTGGCTCATGACGCCCTCGTCGCAGTGGGTCTGGGATCACGTTCCCCTCCTGCCTTTTGTGCAGTTTCCCTGGCGTCTTCTCTCCATCCAGGCCTTTGCCATCGCTCTGTTGGCCAGCCAGTTGCCCGATCTCCTGAAAGGTCCCCCATCCATGGTCCTGGGAATACTCCTTGCCTCCCTTGCCACTGTGGCGGCCTTGGCCGGGCTGCGCGTCGATTACCTGCCCCTATCCGAGAATGATGTGACGCCGCAGCATCTCATGCTCTATGAGACCTATTCGGGAAATATCGGAGGCACGGTGCGTCACGAATACCTGCCCCGGGAGATGGTGCCCCGGCCCTTTACCTCGGCGGTGCAGTTGAATGGCGGGCGCAAGCCGCCTCCTTTGGTTCTTGAGGGAGAGTTAAAGGGGGCCGGGCTTTTGGAGCGTCATCCCCATCGGGAGGTGTGGGAGGTCGATGTGGCAGAAAGGGCGCTTCTGGCCTTTCATACTGCTTACTATCCGGGATGGGAGGCCACGGTGGACGGCGTGCCCCAGGGGGTGGAATCCCTCGCTGGCCTGGGCCTGGTGGGCCTGCGCCTATCCTCGGGAAGCCATCGGGTGCTGCTGCACTTTGAACCCACGCCCGTGCGACGATATGCTGCCTGGCTCTCCCTGGCGGGGCTCGGTCTTTTGCTATTCCTCACGATCTATCCGGCCCTCCGCTATACCGCGTATCGTCGCGGACTGTTAATCGCAGCCTGTGCCGTCGTTTCCTTGACCGCGTGGATCGCTCTTGGTCCGCCGGTGTCCCATCAAGAATGGCTTGCAGGCCCCCTGGTCATGGATTTTGCCCGCGCTCCTTACCTTCATCCCGAACCTGAGGGGGTGTGGTTTGGAGAGGCCCATCTGCGGGATTATTCGTTGGCTACTAGAAGGCTGCATCCCGGCGACGATCTGGAGGTCGAGTTTGGCTGGGACCAGGCCGCTCCCAACATTCGGCTGCAGGTCGAGTTCGTGAGCGCCGTAGCACATCTGATGGAGCCCAGCCCGGTATGGGCAGAGGCATCCGCGTTCATCGCCGATGATACGTCCTCGCTGCGGCTATCCCTGCCGCAGGAGGTGCCGCCCGGACTGTATGTGCTTCGATTAAAGGCCGTCGAGCATGGCGAGGAACAGCCTATCCTCACGGCGAGGGGAAGGGAAATGCACCGGCTGGCCCTTGCTCCCGTGGAGGTGGAGGGAAGCAGATCGGCCAGCGGGCAGGAGGAGGCGTTGGGCACCTTTGGGCCGGAGAGGGAGCCCCCCGTGATCGCCCTGTTGGAGGCCACGCCGTATCGCCTCGATGAGGACACCTTGGGGGTGCGCCTGACCTGGCGCAGCGAGCGTCAAGCACCCCTGAATTATGCCCTGTCGTTGCGCGTTCACGATACAGAGGGGGAGAGGATCGCCTCCCGCGATATGACCCTCTCGCCAAACTATCCTACCAGCCTGTGGACGCCCGGCCATCTCGTTACCAACCGGGTGCTTCTCCATCTCCCTTCCGACGTGGATGAGAGGGTGTTGGATCACGTGGAGGTGGTGCTCTATGACCGCCTGACCCTCAAGGGGGCGGGCACGGTGACGATGTCCATGTCTCAATGAGCGTCTTTTAGATCTCATCCCATCTGGGGCGCGCGGGTCGGATTGTCAATCCCACCATGCTCACCACTTTTGGGGAGCGTGCATACTATCGCTGTGTAACATCACGACCAGAGATGTTGAGAAAGAGATAAACCAGCTCCACCTCTTCAGGGCGGAGCCCAAAAAGGGGCGCTCCTGTTCCCCCAGTCGGAGCGGCTCCTCGACCTACGGGATGGCGCCCTCTCCCCTCATTCCTCGATCTTCAGCGTGTCCACGGACAGATGCGTGCCGTAGCCTTTGCTCACCAGGCGCTCGTCCAGTACGTGCAGGGGATGCAGCGTAAAGGCATCGTACACGCTCACCGTCGCCTCTGCTGTGCCCGCGGGCGCGTGGTCCGGGACGACGAGCTCCCGCGAGTCTCCCACGCGCCAATCGCGGAGCCATTTGAGGGTGGGGATGGCCCCCATGGCCGGCGTGCCGTCGGCTTTTCGTTCCCAGTTCGATGCTCGATCTTTTAATCCCACGGATATGGAGTAATCCCTCGTCAGGGAGCGCAAGCTGAGGAAGCGGGAGGTGAGGTCTACGCTGTTCCCTGGCTCCGCGCTCTGGGGGAGACGGTCAAGGCCCAAAAAGGCCATCTCTCCACCCAGGGGTACGTATTGCACGGTACGCTGAGGCAAAAAGATTTGCAGATCCCCTGTGGGGCGATGCCAGGGCCCCAGGCGGGTGACGGGCCTTTCCTCCCGATTCGTCATAATGAGGGAGACGGCCTGTATATCGTCAGGAACGTCCAGGGCCAGCGTCGTCGATGCGCCAGCGGGGAGTGTGGGTATCCTCTGCTGTGCAACGGGCTCTCTCTCATGCAGCAGATGCACCGTCGCCTGTTCGTCGGCGGGTGTATCCTGGTGGAGGTGGAGGTATATCCGCGTTTCCCCCGCCACGCTCCGGTCATAATCTATGCCCCTGATGTGCAGGCCGTCGGCAAAGGGTTGGTTCATCCTTTGCAGGGTGGCCGGTGGCTCCTCTGTGGCGCGCACATCTATCTCCTGCAGGACCAGATGATCCTGCCCCTCCACCGGTAGCCGCTCCCAGTCCTCTCCTTCCGCATAGTAAAAGCCGGTGATGAGGTGATATCTTTCTGGTGGTGTGTGTAGCAGCAGGGGAAAGCGGTAGGTGTCCACGCAGAGTTTGTGGGGTGCATAGTCCGTCTCGTGGGCGATGTCGTCCTGCCCCACCACGCCTTGGGGCCCCAGTAATTGCACAAAGGAGGAGTAGGAGCGTTCCAGGGCGCCCGTGGGCTGCCAGTAGACGCGCACGCAGACCTCCTGCCCCGGCGTCAGTTCCGTTTCCTCTATGGTGTAACCCAGCAGGCGTATATTCGCGCCAAATGTGGCTTTCCTTTCCGTTACGTTCGAGGGTGGCTGGGACGGCGGTTCGCGGCGCACCAGCCAGGCCTCGTGAAGGGGAGTCCAATAGTAATCGCTGTATTGGAAGGCGTGGAAGCGGTTGGTGACCACCACGGGGCGCTCCTCTACGTTATCCCCGATGCGTTCAAGCCACACCTCCTGATTGGGCGTGGCTCCTTCGGGATGGACGTAGCGCACCTCCACATCGGGCCGCATGCCCTCCACTGTCTGTAGATACCAGAAGGTGGTGGCGCGGTGCCAGTTTGAGAGCACCAGCGTGTCGGCCGGCGCATTTTCCAGGATCGATTCGGCATAGGCGCGCGCCGATCTGTCCTCGTGCAATTGTCGAAAGTCGCCATAGTGGACGTTTCCATACCGGGCGATGGCGACGATGAGAAGGGCCATGAGCAGGGCCCCCGTCCAGCGGGGCATTCTGCGTCGCACCATGGCCAGGCCATATCCCAGCAAGGCGGCCATGGCCACGTAGGAGGGTAACAGGTATTCCACGGTCTGGGGTGCTTTGTAGGTCACGGCTGACAGGGTATTGACGGCCCAGATGCCCACCAACAGCCCCGCGGTGTCCCTCTTGCGGCGTGGGATCAGGCTCCCTACCGCTGCCAGGAGCGTGGCCCAGGGGAGCAGGTGCCCGAACTGCAATCTCACGATCTCGACCCATACGTCCAGGCGTGCCATGAGGTCGGGTAGGGTACGATAGTAAAACATGTCCCCCCGAAATCCCAGGGCCAACACGTGGTTTACAAAGTCCCCCCAGGAGCGGATGGGCGTGGGGTCAAATGGGGTGCCCATACCGCTGCGTAGGGGGAGGTAGAGGAGAACCGTAAAGGAGGCGCCGAGGGCGAGGATGGGGCGTATCCAGCGGCGGGGCTGGATGAGGATGCGCGGTGCGCGGGCGATGATGTAGATGAGAAAGGGGAATCCCAGTAGCCCCAGGGAGGCGTGGTGGCCGATGCCCAGCCCAAAGCAGGCGGCAAAGGCGATCAGGTATCTGGGCTCCTTCTTCTTTCCCCAGTGCAGCAGCAGGTCCGTTGACAGGACGGTAAAGGCGGCCGTCATACTGCGGATGTTGGCCGTCGTGCTCTGGGACCAAAAGGTGGGACTGAGACCCAGCATCGCCGCCGCGATCAGGGCCGCCCCCGTAGAGTCGCTGGCGCGGCGCACCAGGTGCACGAGAAGGGCCAAAGTCAGGGCACCGCAGACGGCCGCGAACAGGTTCATGCGGTAAGCCGCGTCGCCGAGGGGAATGAGAGTAAAGAGTTTGCCCAGCATGGTGTAGAGGGCATAGCCCGGCGGGTGGGCGATACCCAACACGGGGGCCACGAGTTGAAACTCGCCGCTGTCGGCCGGGAGCACCGTGGGTGCCAGGGTGTGTACATAGAGGCCCAGGCTGGTGAGGAACGTGCCGACCTCGATCCAGGGCGGTTGAATCTTGGGGGGATGGAGGGCGGCAAAGATTACTATTGCAAAAAGGAGGATGCCCCCGGCCAGCATGGGAGTGGGATGGGGGTAGAGCACGTACCCCAGCAGCAGGATCAGGGGCCAGGGGGAAAACTGCCATCCGCGCATGAGATGCGCTATATAAAGCCCTAGAGCCACGCACGCCAGTATGAGAGGTAGCAGAACGATCATGGATCGCGGCCCGGCGAATCCCTCGGCGACGAGGCGGCTGGCATAAAGTCCCAGGCTCGTCCCGGCGAGGGCGGGGGTCCGGGATGCGATCCGTTGCCTCGTGATGGTCGATGATGCGTCCCCTTTTCCTGTCATCGTTCGTCAGCGGTGCTCATCCATAGATAACGCCTCGTAGTAGACCTCGACCGTCCTCTCTGCCGTGGCACGCCAGGAGAAGCGGCGTGCGTGCTCCAGTCCCCTGCGGGCAAGGGTTTGGCGCAGATCGGCATCCTGCACCACGCGGATCAGGGCCTCGGACAGGGCTTTGATGTCTGTGGGGGGCACGGCGATGCCTCCCGGGCCTGCCACTTCCTCCAGGGAGCTGCCGCTGCCCACGATGGCCGGCGTGCCGCAGGCAATGGCCTCCAGGACGGGCAGGCCGAATCCCTCGTATAGCGAGGGAAAGCAAAAGGCTGTGGCCCCGGAATAGAGGGCGGGCTTGTCCGCTTCGAGCACCCACCCCGTATAGTGCACGCGCGTGCTGATACCCAGTTCCTCCATGATGCGTTTGGGATGGGGGTTGAAGGGCGTGTCCTCTGCGGGCAATCGCCCCGCGATGACCAGAGGAACGTCATCCAGATCGTCTCGCACCCGTGCATAAGCCCGAAGCAGGCCGTCCACGTTCTTGCGCTGGTCGAATCCTCCCAGATAGAGAAGGTAACGGGATGGGACGCCCAGGCGTTGAAGGACGGGCTTCCTGTCCTCAGGAGGCAAGGGGCGATAGGCGGCATCGGTGCCCTGGGGGATGACGCGCAGCCGCTCCTGAGGAATATCCAACAGTTGCGTTATGTCGCGCGCCGAGGTACGCGAGACGGTGTGGATCAACGTGGCGCGATGTGCCGCACGCGATACGAGTTGCATGTAGAGGCGTACGGCGCTCGATCCCCGATAGGAGGGCAGGATCAGGGGGATCAGGTCGTGGATGGTCACCACCGTCGTTGTGGTGGGAAATAGGGGTGGGGCAAAATAGGGCACGTGGGCCACATCGACCTCCTTTTCGCGGCATGCGCGGGGATAACTGATCTGCTCGTACCACGCTTTGGCCAGATTATCATGCCAGCGATCCAGAGGGGTCGTCACGGGATGGGCGAAGGGAGGTATCTCCCCGTCCTTCGCCGGATCCGCATAGCGGGGCAAAAAGAGGACACTTTTTATCCCTGCATGATCCTCCAGTGCCTCCAGAAGGCGGTGGGTGTACTGTCCGCTTCCGGTGTTCTCTTGACCCCAGAACGTGCCGCTGAATCCGATCCTCATGCTCTCCGTAAGCCTCTTTTCTGCCATCTAAGGTATGGTATGACAAGTGGGGCGAGAAAGCAAAGCTGGGGACGGCGGATGATGGTGTCGTGTTCACTTTGACACATCTCGCGGTCTCGGCTATGATGCGCTCGCTTGAGCGATGAGATCAGTGGAGATTGTGATGTTGAGAGGGGGGTATATTTCAGATCGCCTCTTGATTTTGGTGACCTTGTGTGTGCTCTTGTGTGGTTGTCAAGTGGCCGACCATGCGGCCCGGCGCCTCTCCCCGTCGGCGACGGGGACGCGTGTGACGGTGACGCCGTCCCCCATGCCCCAACGGGAGCAATCCGAGTCTACAAGCCCGACTCGGCGATCACTGGAGAGAACGCCCTCGCCGACGGCGACGGCCAGCAGCACCTTTACGCCAACTCCCACTTTTACGGTCATACCCACTCCTACCCCCACCCTCGCCCCGGAGGTGCGGCTCGAGAGAGCAGAGCGCGCCCTGGATGATGGAGACTATGAGCGGGCTATCGATCTTTTTGAGGAGAGTCTGGAGTCTGCTGACCCATCGCAGCGTCCGGGCGTGGAACTGGCCCTTGGTCGTGCCCATCTGGGTGCCCAAAATTCGGGCGATGCCGTCTCGTATCTGACGCGCGTGGTGACGGCGACCGTCTCGACCGAGGAGCGGGCTGACGCGTGGGGGTTATTAGCCCGTGCGTACGAGGCGGAGGGGGAGTGGGACGAGGCCATCGGCGCGTATGAGCAGCATCTGGACCTTGACGATGTGGCCAGACCTTATGTGCAGTGGCATATGGCCAAGGCCTATGAAGCGTTGGGGGAGGAGGGGGCGGCTGCTCAGCAGTTTGCGGCCATAGACCTGTCCAGCCTGCCCCTCGCGCTGCAGGCCGAGATCTTGGAAGAGCACGCACAGGTCCTGCGGCATATGGAGGATTATGAGGGGGCGTTGGAGCTCTATGAGCGCATTCTAGTCGTTTCCCGCGACGATGATCAGCGTGCCATCACTTTGTACCGTCAGGGGGAGACGCTCCGCGAGGCAGAACGAGGGGAGGAGGCAGTAGGGGTATTCGAACGTGTAGTGGAGATATATCCCCGTGTCTATAGCGCCTATCTGGCCCTTTCCGCCCTTGACGAGATGGAGGCCGCTGAGGTGACGGACCTGGAGCGAGGACAGATCCTCTTTTATGGAAAACAGTACGACGATGCCGTCGAGATTCTGCAGCGCTATCTTCTCTCTGATGAAAAGCGAGATATGGCGACTGTGAATTACTACCTGGGATTGGCTCATGAGCAGTTGAGGGATTACGACTCGGCCCTACAGGCCTGGGATAGGATTATCGAGGGCTATCCCCAGAGCGAGCGTATCGCCGACGTGTGGATGGCCAAAGCCAGGGTGGAAGAGGCCCGCGGAGGCGATCCCTCGGAAGTGTATCATGAGTTCTGGCAAGGGTACGAGGAACATCCCCGTGCGCCAGAGGCCCTGTGGCGGGCCGGCGCAGCGTTGGAGCAGGAACGGGGGTGGGAGCGTGCCCGCGTCTTTTATCGGCGGATACATGAACTCTATCCACAGTATGAACGTGCGCCAGAGGCCCTTTTCCGCGAGGGGCTTATGGCCTATGCGGCGGGCTTCCCTGAGGACGCCATGGATCTTTGGTCAAAGGTGCTGGAGGGGACGAGCGATGGGGAACAAAAGGCGCGCCTGCTGACCTGGCTGGGGTTGGCTGCCCAGGCCCTTGGCGAGGAGGAGGACGCACGGGAGCACTGGCAGCGTGGAGAAGCAGCGGCTTCTCAGAGTTATTATGGATGGCGGGCGCGGGATCTGCGCCAATCCTTTTCCCCGTCCCTGACTCCTGCCGAATCGTGGGCGCTTCCCGAGGGGGATCTCGCGGAGGAAGCATGGCAGGAGATCGAGGATTGGATCGCCGGCTGGCATGAGGGGGGCGCGCAGGCGGAGGCAGAGCGGAGAATCGAGACGGATCCCCTGATGCTTCGGGCCGCTGCCCTATGGCGCCTGGGCTGGCATAAAGAGAGTATGACGCTCCTGTGGCAGCTGCGGGACCGCGTCGGGGATGATGCACAGAAACTGCTGGCGCTCGCTCGGATCACTGACGAGATGGGAGCCCATGCGATCACCATCTCCTGTGCAGAGTATATCGCGGCTCTCGCTCGCAAGGAGGGAGTACGGGAGATCCACTGGGCACTAGACAGATTGGCCTACCCCACGGCGTATGGGCATCTGGTGAGTGCGCAGGCGGAGCGCTATGCACTGGATCCCCTCCTCTTTCTGGCCCTCATACGCCAGGAGAGTCGCTTCTATACGTACGCCGTCTCCTATGCTGGCGCGGAGGGATTGACCCAAATCATGCCCGATACCGGCACGTGGATCGCCTCGCGTATCGGACATGACGCCTATCAACACGGCTTTGCTTTGCGACCCGTGATTGGGGTGCGATATGGGGCGTGGTTTCTGAGATTTCTTCTCGATCGTTATGAGGACGATTGGATAGCGGCGCTGGTGGCCTACAACGCGGGCCCGGGCAAGCTGAAACGATGGACGAACGGCGAATCGATTGACGATCACGATCTGTTCTACGAGACCCTCCCCGGGAGTCAGGCGCAGCGATATGTGGAGAAGATCTACAGCCAATACCGTAGGTACGAGGCTATCTACCGTCAGTAGGGCGGGTATGTGAAGGGCACCCCCAGAGAGAGTGCTCTTCTGCGATGCGGATCTCTCTTCTCGCTTGTGCCCTAGATGAAGAGGCTGGCGTTGCTCTTGTCGGTCTCGCCAATGTAGGTGGCCACACCTCCCACCTCCACATCGTCGATCAACTCCTCTTCCTTGATGCCCATCATATCCATGGACATTTGGCAGGCGACGAGTTTGATCCCATTCTCTTGCGCAGCGGCCAGGAGTTGGGACAGGGAATCCACATTCTTGGCCTTCATCACCCGCTTCATCATCTCGGTTCCCAGACCCCCCATGTTCAGCCTGGACAACTTGAGGGCATCCGGTCCCTTGGGCAGCATCCAGCCAAACATCTTTTCCACGATATTCTTTTGCGTGGGGATGCGCTCCTTACGACGTAAGACGTTCAACCCCCAGAAGGTGAAGAACATGGTCACCTTCTGGCCCATGGCGGCGGCCCCGTTGGCGATGACGAAAGCGGCCAGGGCGCGGTCGAGATCGGCGGAAAAGACGACGACGGTTTTGCCTTTGGGTAGTGTGCCGCTCTCTGTGCCCTGCAGGGGCACCGCTTCCCCTTTTTGCAGCAGAGCTATAGTGTGTCCGTTATTCTTTTCCAGATCCAACAACGTATTTCCCGTCTGCTCGCACCAGGCCCGCACGTCGCGCCGGAATCCCGGATCGGTGGCTCGCACACGCAGCACTTGGCCCCGTTCCATCTCTCGCATCTCGTTATAGACCTTCATGATGGGGCCGGGACACTGCAGCCCGCAGGTGTCCAGTTCCAGATCTATGGCGTTTGCGGTGGAGAAGACGGGCGCCTTTTGATCTTCCCTTGCCAATGCCGGGATCATGACGGTATCTTCAGATGTCATCTCCTCGACATCCCGTTCGTGCTCTGTGTTAAGGTTGCTCTGTTCCTCCGTGGCTATAGAGTAGATCTCCCAGCCGCCGGTGAGGTTCTTGACGCGATAGCCATTCTGTTTGAGTATACGCTCGACGACATAGGCCCGCTGCCCGACGGCGCAGTAGACGATCCACTCCTTGTCCCTGGATAGCTCGTCGAGGCGCTCGCGAAGCTCAGTCTGAGGGATATGGGCGGAACCTGGAATATATCCCAGGCTTCTCTCCACATCGGTGCGCACATCCAGGACGCCCTGGGTTTCCGGATCCAGATCCTCTATCTCGTGCCATTGGATAAGGTCCGTGTCGCCTCGCAGGCGATTGCTGGCCACATAGCCGGCGATATTGACGGGATCTTTGGCCGCGCCGTAAGGAGGGGCATAGGCCAACTCCAGGTGCTCCAGATCAAAGACCGTCATCTCTGCCGTCAGCGCTGTAGCCAGCACGTCGATGGTACGGTCGACACCCTCATGGCCCACCACCTGGGCTCCCAGCAGCTCGCCGCTGTGCGGAGAATAGAGCAGTTTTATAGTCTGCGGTCTGGCGCCGGGATAGTAGCTCACATGATTTTGGCTGCGGGTGATACTGCTGACAAAGTCTATGCCGTTTTGCTCTAACTTATGGCTGTTGGCGCCTGTGCAGGAGGCCGTCAGTTCGAACACTTTGGCGATGCACGTCCCCATGGTCCCCCTGTAACTCTCTGTCAGGCCGGTGATGTGGTTGGCAGCGATGCGCGCCTGCCGGTTGGCCGGTCCGGCGAGGGGCACTGCCGTGACGGTTCCGGTCACGGGATCCGTCACCTGCACGGCATCGCCGACGGCATAGATGTCCCTGTCGGACGTCTGCATGAATTCGTTGACGACGATGTGCCCCTTCTTTCCCAGATCTAATCCCGCATCCTCGGCCAGGCCGCTCTCGGGCCGCACGCCCAGGGCGAGGATGACGAGATCCGTCTCCATGGTCCGCGAGCTGGCGAGGAAGACCTTTAGTTGCTTCTCTGTCCCGGCTTCGATGGCCACCAAGGCGTCGCCCAGTTCCAGCCGAATCCCCTGTTCCCGCAGGTGGCGGTGCAGGATGGTTGCCATTTCATAGTCCAGAGAGGACATCACCTGGTCCAACATCTCCACGACCGTCACCTGCAAGCCGCGCTGGGCCAGGTTGTCGGCCATCTCCAGGCCGATAAACCCCCCTCCGACGATGATGGCGTCCCCGATCTCTTCGGCGTCGATTCGCCGCTTGATCCTATCCATGTCGGCGACGTTACGCAGCGTAAATACGCCCCCGGCGTCCACCCCCGGGATTGGCGGCACAAAGGGTCTGGCGCCCGGCGAAAGGAGCAGTTTGTCGTAAGACAACGTGTACAGGCGCTCCTCTTTCAGATCCCGTATCTCCACTTCCTTAGCCTGTCTATCGATGGCCACGACCTCCTGCCGCGTGCGTACGTCGATGTTCAGCTTGTCATGCAGGTCTTTTGGCGTGGATACGAACAGATCATCGCGCTCTGTGATGACCTCGCCGATATGATAGGGTAGGCCACAGTTGGCAAAGGACACGTGAGGGCCGCGCTCGATGATGACGATGTGGGCATCTTCATCGCGGCGACGGAGGCGCGCAGCGGCCGTCGCGCCCCCAGCGACACCGCCGACGATCACATAATTCTTCATCTTTTTTCTCTCCTATTATGATGTGACTCCTCGTGAAATCCATCACGATTATACCATAGGGGGGTAGGGTATGTCAAGTGGAGTAGGGGAAAAAGGATGCAAGAAGGTGTTGCAGTCTGTGGGCCTGTTAGAAAGAGGAATCGGATGGGCCATGTAGGGCGGATTGTCAACCCGCCCTGGTCGGAACAGCTTTCCGACCTACGGACAAACGGGAAAGCCACTTTGCGACTTTCCCGCTTGCCCCTCTCCTGCGTCCGGGCAGTGCATGAATTGAACGCATCGCGGGAGTTTGCAGCCGGTGATCTGGTTATGCCCTTTCGCTTACCACGTGAGCGCGATGGTCAGCGCGTCGCCCGCCAAAAGTGTCACCGCTGGCGCGAAGGAAAGCGCCAATTGACCCTCTTCCACGCTGGATGCGGCATCGATGGGCTCCTCTCCGACGGAGACCTGCGCCGTTGCTCCCGTGTCCACGCTGCCCAGCAGTAGCTTGCCCAGCGACAGCTCGCCCTGGGCTACCTCCAGCCTTGCCGTGCCTTCCATCCCTTGCAGTTGCTGAGAGTAGGTGCCCCAGCCCGTTCCCGTGGACCACATACTGTGCCAATCATGGGCTCGCCAACGGGGTGCAAAGCCCAACGTTCCGTTGGGCACGTCGAAATGGTATCCCGACAGGGCGGTGAGCAGCGACCAAGAGGCCAGGGAGCGCGCATAGTGGCTGCCGCACTCGAACTCGTTCCAGGGATTGCGGCGCAGGCCGTCGTGACGGGCGCGCAGGCCCTTGACGATGGCCAATCCCTCTTTGACAAATCCCTCATAGATGAGGTGCGAGGCCACCTGATACTCGATGCCACACCACACCTCGTCCGAGTAGACAAAGGGAAATTCGGGGCGCCCACCATGGGGCCAGGTGCACAGCAACAGGCCCTGCTCATCGTTGAGGGCATAGATGCGCTGGGGGTTGGCGTGCTCCCAGAAATCGGTTCGCCAGTTGTGTTCAAAGACGGCCTGGATGGCGCTGCGCACGTGCCCGGCATCGAATAGGTGCCCCAGCCCCACGATGTGGGCGAACCACTGGCCGATGAGTTGATCCGACAGGCATCCCTGGCCGTACTGGTATTTGATGTCCTCGTCGTCCACTTTTTGTACATAGTACTCGCCATTGAAAAGCTCCCGGTCTACCCAGCGGCGGCCCTTTTCATAGACCCGGCGGTAGGTGTCGGCGGCCTCCGTATCGCCCAGGTGTCGGGCCATCTCCTCACCCGCGCGGAGGGCGCCCAGATAGAAACTGCCCATCATGGTGTTGGGGCCATGGAACTCGATGTCGTAGGTGTTGTGCTGGATGCCCTCCATGACGCCGTCCCGGTCGTCGTCCCACTGTTTCCAGGCGTATTCCAGGGCCTTTTTCACTTTGGACCACAGCCCGCGCAGCCACTCGTCGTCCCCGCAGAGGCGCCAGTCGCGATAGACCTTGAGGATGCCTCCCATCTGCCCATCGGCGGCAGGGTGAAAATCCCACAGGGGGCTGCCCAAGGGAAGCTGCAGCCGGAAGCACATCTCGCCGCTCTCGCGCATGTTGTAGGCATAGTCCGTCTTGCGCATGGAGCGCTCCAGGGAGGGAAAGAGAAAGGCCGCCGTCTGGGCATAGTTCCACACGTGGGTGCACGAGCCCTCGCAGCATCCGCTGTCGCAGTGGCAGCCCTCGAATCCGTAAAAGGTGCCGTCCTCCAGACGAAGAACCGTGGGACTGTGCAGTATGGATGCCTGGCTGGAGAGGGCGTCGAGGACGTGGGAGGGCAGGGTGGAATCGAACAGGATATCGTGAAAGCGCCGCGTCTCCCGATAGAGTCGTTCTTTCTCTGCGGCATAGTAGCGCGCCACGTCCAGGGCGTCGTCCCATTGGGAGGCATAATAGTTCTTCCAGGTTGGATTGGACGTCTCACACTCACGATCGCATTCGCAACTGCCCCCTCGGCCAGGCCAGTACTTGATAAAGTTGGGAAAATGCCAGGTGATATAGAAGGGTAGCATGGCCGTCTCCCCTGGCTGCAGCGTGGTCCGCAGTCCCAAAGAGCCTATATCGCTTTCGCCCTCCTCCGAGGGGCCATAATCGCGTTCGGGGAGGATACCTGTGGCCGAGAAATGATTCCAAAAGTCATGCATGGCATCGAACCACCCGGAGCGCAGCCAGCAAGTCTGATGGAACACATCCTCCCAGGTCGTGGTCAGGGCCATGGACCCGTAGGCCGGATCGTCGGGCGCGTACTTGTCAGATGTCAGATGCAGGCCGCGCACGTCTTCCTCGTCCACATAGGTGTTGCGATTCTCTCCCAGGTGATCTCCCACGAATGGGCCGGAACCCCCGTAGCCGACGGGGTTGAAGATGCTGCCCACCAGGCTCACCTCCACGGGACGTTCCCCCTCGTTACGTACGTGGTAACGCAGCGCGGCCACGGGAATGCCCGAGTCGTCGGGATTGAGGGGAATAAAGGGACTGTAGGCCTCCAGGTAGACCTGTATGGGAAGGTCTGCCTGGAAGGCCACCTCTGCAAAGGGGAACTCTCCCCGAAACGTGGCGTCGCGCATATGGGGCAGGCCGGAGCCGTCCTCGCGCGTCACGCCAAAGCCGAGTCCCCGATAACTGCCGTTGCCCTGTCCCGCAAAGGGTGGCATGGGGGGCGATTGGACTACCCGGGTCACGGGCTTCTGGCCTTCTGCCTGGGCCCAAATCGTGTAAAAGGTGTAGGGAAGGATGGAGCCTTTGTTGGGGCGGTTGAAAATCTCCCAGCCCACGAGGCCACCCTGCCCGGAGAGGGACACGCACCCCGTGCCAAGGCCGCCCAGGGGAAAGGCGATCTCGCGCAATTGCTCATTTTCATAGACGAGGGATCTATCGATGCCGAACAACTCGGCCTCTGTGAAAAACGCTGCCTTGGACATATCACTTGCTCCTTACCGTTGCGAGTCTTGGAGGGATTTAACGTCAGGTGAACGCGCCTGTCAAGCGTTTACGGCGCCGTTTGACGTTCCCCTTTTCTTGGCATAGAATGGCACAACGTGGTCGTATTGACATGTGAGAGGATATGCCGACGCGACGTATCTCTTGTCTCTTGTTCGCCGTCTTGAACATTCTTTGTCTCGGTTTCAGCCCCGTGATCCTGAGCGACGCAGATATCCCCAGGTGCGGGCTGACATCCGACCAGATAGGGGTCATGAGGCAGATGTCCCTGCCCGAGATCTCGGCCGTCTCCTATATCCTGGTGAATCCCTCCACAGGACAGATACTGGAGGCGCACAACGAGCACGTCCGCCGCTCCCCTGCCAGTCTGGTCAAAATCGTCACCGCTTTGGTGGCCCTGCGGAGGGGTCGCCAGGATCAGGAGATAGAGATCCAGAGCAGCGATCTGCGTGTGTACAGCGCGACCCATCTGCAAAGCGGCGAGGAACTGAGTCTGCGGCAGTTGCTTTTCATGATGCTGATCCCCTCGGACAATGCGGCGGCCGTGGCCATCGCCAGGGCGCTGGGGGGCGACGTGCAGACGTACGTGGGCTGGATGAACGACTTGGTCGCCGAGTGGGGCCTGCAGGATACGCACTTTGCCAATCCTCACGGTTTGGATGATGAGGGCAATTATTCTACGGCCCATGACATGGCTCTCATCGCCTGGCAGGCCATGAAGGATCCCGTCTTTGCCGATATTGTGGGACGCTCCGAGGCCATCGCCGCTTTCAGAATTCTGGAGTCCACCAACGAGCTTTTGGGTACCTATCCCGGCGCCATAGGAGTCAAGACGGGGACCACGGATCTGGCCGGCGAATGTTTGGTAAGTATGGTGGATCGTCCCCAGGGCGAGGCGCTGCTGGTGGTGATGGGCTCGGAGGACCGTTTCGGGGATTCGCGTCTCATGCTGGACTATTTCTACACCAACTTTGCTGAACTGAGCGCCGATTTGCGGGAGACGCCGCAGAACCGCTATCGGGATGGGCAAGGACGGTGGCACGCCTTTGGCCTGCAGGAACCCCAGATATTTTTGGTCACCCCCTGGCAGGTGAGGACCGTTTCCTTTTACCGGCGTATCAATAATCCCAACACCAACCCCGATGCGCAGGAACCCGTTGGTGCCCTCGAGATCCGCCTGATGGATAAGCCCTTTTCGGAGCTACCCCTCTATGTGCGCTGAACGGGATGAACGATGCGAGGAGCGGGACGCAGAGCGCCTGCAAAAGGTACTGGCCCATGCAGGAATAGGCTCGCGCCGCACGTGTGAGGAGTATATGCTCCAGGGGCGAGTGCGGGTCAATGGGAAGGTGGTCACCGAGCTGGGAACTCGGGTGCGCCCGGGCGTGGATCGCATCACCTTTGACTGCGAGTCCGTGGAGGTGGAGCAGGAGCGTCTCTATTATGCCCTGTACAAGCCGGTGGGCTATGTCTCCACAGCCGACGATCCTCACGGGCGGCCCGTGGTGGTGGATCTGGTTCCGACGAAGGCGCGCGTCTATCCTGTGGGGCGGTTGGATATGGACAGCGAAGGGTTATTGCTCCTGACTAACGACGGACAGTTGACCCATCGCCTGACTCATCCGCGCTACGAACACGAAAAGGAGTATCTGGTCCTGGTGCGGGGGCGGCTCTCGTCTGCCGAGTTGGCGCGCCTGGAGGAGGGCGTGCGCCTGCAAAAGAAGCGGCCGGCCCGCGCGCGAGTTTTACGGCCCGATAAGCAATGGCGCTGGCGGGGGCAGGACGTTACCCGAGGGAGCCAGTGGCTGCGGATGGTCCTGCATGAGGGACGCAACCGCCAGATTCGACGCATGCTGAATGCGGTAGGGCATCCTGTGGAGCGTCTGGTGCGGGTACGTATGGCCACGTTACGTCTGGGTGACCTGCGTTCGGGAGAGGGACGCTGGCTCGACGAGGGGGAAGTCGAGGCATTGCGCCGACTTGTAGGGTTAGGAGAAGGCGAATAGGAGGGAGTGGGCTTTGGGCAAGATCACCATTGCCATTGACGGGCCCGCGGCGGCGGGCAAGAGCACGATAGGTGGCCTTTTGGCGCAAAGGTTGGGCTATCTCTATTTCGACACGGGGGTGATGTACCGGGCGGTGACCTGGGCGGCGCTGGATCGGGGCATTCCCATAGGGGACGAGATGGCCGTGACGGGTCTGGCGCAGTCGCTGCGCATTGAGGTGGTGCCCCCCACAGAGGACGACGGGCGCCAATACACGGTCCGCGCCGATGGTCGCGACGTCACCTGGGAGATCCGCACGCCGGAGGTGAACCGCCACGTATCCCCGGTATCGGCTTACCCCGGGGTACGCGCCGCCCTGACTGAGCAGCAGCGGCGCATCGGGGCCGCTGGTGGCGTGGTGATGGTGGGGCGAGATATCGGCACCGTGGTGTTGCCCCAGGCTCAGGTCAAGATATATCTGGACGCCACCGTGGAGGAGCGGGCCCGGCGGCGCCATCTGGAGATCCTGGAGCGTGGCAAGTCCGCCGGTTACGAGGAGGTACTGGAGGATCTAAGGCGTCGCGATCGCATCGACAGTACCCGGGAACAGGCGCCCCTGCAGGCCGCCGAGGACGCCGTGGTGGTGGATAGTACCGGCAAGCGCATAGAAGAGGTGGTGGCGCGGGCGGAGGCCATCGTTCGCGAGGCGACGGATTGTCTGTGAGCGAGGGTATGCCGCGAGATATGAAAACGCAAGGGGGCGTCATCTCTGCGGTGAGGCCGGATAGCCTGGGCGCGGCGAGCGGCGTGGAGGTTGGCGACCGCCTGCTTGCCATCAATGGTCATCTCCTGCGCGACGTCATCGATTATCGTTACCACGCTGCAGATGAGCATTTGGTGTTGGAGATAATCCGCGATGGGGAACGCCTCCGTCTGGAGATGGTGCGCGGCTATGGCCAGGATCTGGGGCTGGAGTTCGCCGAGCCCGTCTTTGATGGTATCCGCCGCTGTAACAACCGCTGTCCCTTTTGTTTTCTGAAACAGATGCCACCCGGTCTGCGCCCTTCTCTGTATGTGCGGGACGACGACTATCGCTATTCCTTCCTCTTTGGCAATTTCATCACCCTCACCAACCTCACCGAGGCGGACTGGGAGCGTATCGGCGCCCAGCATCTGACACCCTTGTATGTCTCCATACATGCCACTGACCTCTTCCTGCGCCGCAAACTTTTGGGGAACCCCCGGGCGCTGGACATCCTGCGGCAACTGCAGCGTCTGGGGGAGATGGGCATTCAGGTGCATGGCCAGATCGTCATCGTGCCGGGCATGAACGATGGTCAGGCCCTGCGGACGTCCATCGAGGAACTCCTGGCCCTCTATCCCACAGTGCAGACCCTGGCCCTGGTACCTGTGGGGCTGACGCGCTTTCAGACCGCGCCCCTGCGAGCCCTGCATCCCCGGGAGGCTGCCGCTGTGTTGGATATGGCCGATGAGTACATTGCCCAGGCGCGGAAACGCGTGGGACGGACATGGCTGTATCCGTCGGACGAGTTGTATCTGCTGGCGGAGCGTCCCCTGCCCCCTGCAGATTTTTACGAGGACGACGCCCAGCTGGAGAACGGGGCCGGATTGATACGGGCTTTGCTGGAAGACTGGCAGGCGGCGCGCGCCGACGTGGCGGGAGGAGGGGAGGCGTCGTCCATCACCCTAGTGTGCGGCACGCTGATCGCCCCCCTTTTGGGTCGGCTGGCCGATGAACTATCGACGCGCTGGGGTGGGACCGTGCGCGTGATCGCCGTACCCAACGACTTTTTTGGGCGCGGCGTCACCGTATCCGGCCTGCTCATGGGTAAAGACGTCCTTGCTGCCCTGGAGGGGGAGGATGTGGGACAGCATATCTTTTTGCCGCGGGCCATGTTCGGCAGCGAGAGGCACCGTACCCTGGATGACCTCACGCGTGAGGATATCCAGGAGACCCTGGGCGTTCCCGTGAGCCTGGCCTCGCGGATGGGCGATGTGGTGGAGGCCCTTATGTAGCGTCGGAGTGTCACTCCGACCTGCGCGCGGCCCGCTCGGCCAAGGCCGGAGACGCACCGCTGTGAACAGTCGGTGCTGGTTGGGAGACTCCGGACCCATAGTATTCTTGTAGAAAATGCTCGAGGACAATTAGGGAGGTACGAGGGGTTTCATGCGCATCGCCAAAGGGGGATTTCGGGAGAAACCAGGGCGCTGCATTTTGCAGTGTACGTTGGCTACGTTGACGGTTCTGGGCATCTTTTTTCTTCTTGACGTCCTGCTGCGCAGTACGCTGGTATCCTCGTTGGGAGCCTCCACGTTTATCGTCTTTGCCATGCCCCATTCGCGTCCGGCGCGCTCCCGTGCCTTGGTGGGAGGGTATATAGTGGGCACCCTTTGTGGTACCCTCTGTTCCCTCGCCGCCGACTGTGCCCTGGCCGCCTCCACAGGGCTGACCCCCAGAACGAGGCTGATCATCTTTGGGGCCCTGGCCATTGGACTGGCCATCCTGATCATGCTTGCCACCGATACCGGACATCCTCCGGCGGCGGGTCTGGCCCTGGGTTTCGTCGCCGATCCCTGGAACGAGATAACCGTCGTCTTTGTACTCGGCGCCATAAGTCTGTTGGCCCTGGCCCGGTATCTCCTGCGGCATACCCTCGTCGATCTAGTGTAGGGCGCACTGCGTAGCATATTCTCCACTTCTGAAAAGGGGTTGTCTCGCCATTGGCTGATATCACCGAAAATGGGCGGTGCTGGAACATGCGGGATGGGGGGATGGGATAAGGTTTACAAATGCCGACGCGATGGGGGGTACAAAATTCGGTGGGCCCGCCGCACCTCTCGGCCGGCGGGCCCACTATAAGGAGGAGAAGAACGGCTGTCACACTCGTCGCAAGAGCTCCAGCCGAGCGTCGAAAAAGAAAATGAAGACCGGTCGTCGAGATCCGCACTTTCTTTCTAACGCACACATATTATAAGATATGGGGGACGTTTTGTCTTCAGTAAATTCCCCCAAATGCCCATGGGCTTTTTCGCCTATTCGGAAATCACGGCTTGTCTGCCGGCGAGTTCTGGGCGTGAGGAGATCAATGAAAGGAGAGGGAGATGGAATTGCGATGTGCGACCTGCCGCGTGCAGGCTTGCAGCCATGAGCCGGGGACGGTGGCGTATCCCGCCTATTGTCCCATGGTGCAGGCCACGGAGACTCTGGAGGAGGCCCGACAGGCCTATGAGGATGAGGAGACGCGAGAATTGGCCCTGGCCGCCGCGCGCACCGAGGCCGACCGCTATCCCCTGGAGCCCCGTGTTGAGGAGGTGATGAGCTTTGCCCGACGCATCGGCGCCAAGCGGTTGGGCGTGGCCTCCTGTATCGGCCTTATTCAAGAGGCGCGTATGTTTCAGGAGATCTGCGAGGCCAACGGGTTTGAGGTCCATTCTGTATGCTGCAAGGTGGGCGTCATTCCCAAGGAGGGGATCGGCCTGGCCGACGAGGAAAAGATCCATCCCGGTCAGTTCGAGGCCCTTTGTAGTCCCATCGGTCAGGCCAAGTTGCTGGCCGAGGTGGGCACCGAGCTCAACGTGGTGGTGGGGCTGTGTGTGGGCCATGACAGCCTCTTTTTCCAGCATTCGGAGGTCCCGGTCACCGTGCTCGTGGCCAAGGATCGCGTCACGGGCCATAATCCGGCCGCCGTGCTGTACACCAGCCATTCGTACTATAGCCGGATAAAGGACTGAAAAAGATCAAGTGCCTGGCATTCGGTGTAATTTGCCAGGCACTTTGGACCCTCGTTTTCCTATCGGACTTTATTCAATTATTCGACTTCTTTTTGACAGCCCCCTTTTTCTGCTGTACAATGCCTTTGTTCTGAGTTGGAAGGTATGTCATGGCGATGGACATTTTTGACGTGGCACAATTGAGGAGGAGCCGCAGGCCTTAGCCGGACGGTCCGTCTGGATGTTTTTGCCTGGGTGCTAATCGTCAGCGATTACAACCGCTAGTTCTCCAGATGGGGAGCTGGTGGTTTTTGTGTTTGGCTATTTCGTCGAGGAGGTGAAGGAATGATCAAGGTGGGTATATATGGTGCGACGGGATACACGGGCTATGAACTCCTCAAGATATTTGCCCGCCATCCCCAGGTGGAACTTGCGTTCGCCTCTTCCAGAAGTTATGCCGGGGCCAGGTATTCGGATGTCTATCCCTGTCCCTATGAGCATACGCTGGTGGCGCCTGACGAGGTGTCCCTGGAGGAGGCCGACGTGGTCTTTTTGTGCACGCCCCACGGGGCCTCGGCCCCCTATGCACAGCAAGTGCTGGAGGCGGGGGCGCGCTGCGTGGATCTGTCGGCCGATTTCCGCCTGCGCGACCTGGATGTCTATGAGACCTGGTACACGACGCATTCCGTGCCGGAACTCGTCGACGAGGCCGTGTATGGTCTGACAGAGGTCTATCGCGACGAGGTGGCTGGGGCACGTCTGGTGGCCAATCCTGGCTGCTATCCCACAGGGCCCCTGCTGGCCCTCTATCCCCTGCTGCAGCGGGGAGTGGTGGCGGGAGACAGGGTCATCATCGACGCCAAGTCCGGCGTATCTGGGGCGGGGGCCAAGCCCTCTCTCACCACCCATTTTGTGAACGTGCACGACAACTTTTCGGCCTACAAGGCGGGGCGCGCTCACCGTCACGTGCCCGAGATCGACCAGGAAATGGCCCGTTACGGGCAGGGGGCACCCCGTGCTGTCTTTACGCCCCATCTGCTCCCCGTGTCGCGGGGTATCCTCTCCACTATCTATGTGCATCTTGATGTGGAGGCCGAGGAGGTTCTCGATGTGTGGCGCGAGATGTACGAGGGGGAACCCTTTGTGCAGGTTCTGGATGAGGGGAAGACGGCCACCCTGGCCCACGTGGTGAATACCAATCGTTGTGCTCTTTCCATCGCCCCGGCGGGTATGGAAGGCCAGTTCATCATCATCACGGCCATCGATAACCTGCTCAAGGGAGCCTCAGGACAGGCGGTGCAAAATATGAACGTCATGTTTGACGTGCCCGAGACGTTGGGATTGAAGAGTTAGATAGGTTGTGGAGGAGGAGATGGGCGAGCTTGCGTTGCTAAAGGTCGGTGGCGCACACGTGCAGGAGGGAGACAATCTGGAGTCCCTCGTCGAAACCCTCGCGGACCTTGTCCACCAGCGGCCGTTGATCGTCGTGCACGGCGGCGGGGCGGATATCGCCAGGCTTCAGGAGCGCCTGGGCCTCGAGTCCCACTTTGTTGAGGGGCTTCGTGTGACGGATGCCGATTGTCTCTGGGCGGCAGAGATGGCCCTTTCGGGGGCCGTCAACAAGCGCCTGGTGGCCCGCCTGGTGGTAAAGGGGGTGCGGGCCATCGGCATCAGTGGGGTGGACGCTGGCCTGCTGCGCGCCGAGCGGATGGTGCATCCCAAGGGGGATCTGGGCCGTGTGGGAAGGATCACGCATGTGGAGACATCTCGTCTGACGAGACTCCTTGGGCTGGGATTCACGCCCGTCGTGTCACCCATATCCCTCGGAGAGGATGGTCGTCCCTACAACGTGAACGCCGACCATGCCGCACTGGCCATCGCCGGTGCACTGGGGGTGGAGGAGATGATCTTTCTCACCGACGTGCCTGGCGTCATGCTTGACGGCGAGGTGCTATCCACACTGAGTGCTGACAGGGCTCTGGCCCTCATCAAGAGTGGGGATATCACGGGAGGCATGATTCCCAAGACCCGTTCGGCGCTGCGGGCCCTGGAAGACGGCGTGGGTACCGTGCGCATCACCGACATTGAGGGGCTTGGTGCGGATACGGGTACCTGGGTGCGGATGTAGAGGGTTAGTGAGACCCTAAAGGTTTCGGACAAAGTTGCGGGTTCTCTACTTTGCCAGACGAGCAAAAAGAGATAACAGTCTCTGACAAAAACCTTTAGGGTCTAGTGGATTTATTGGAAAACACTAGACAATAGGAGAGCGGTGAATGAACACGGAACAGATCAAGGCACTTGATGAGCAGTATGTCCTCCATACTTATGGGCGCACGCCCTTTGTCCTGGAGAGGGGAGAGGGAGTGTACGTTTATGACACCGAGGGAAAGGCCTATCTGGACTTTGTCTCCGGAATCGCCGTGAACGCCCTGGGGCATACCGATCCGGATGTGGCTGAGGCCATCGCCGAGCAGGCATCGCGCCTGATCCACGTGTCCAACTTGTATCACACTATACCCCAGGCCGAACTGGCCGGGATGCTGGTGGAGGCTTCTTTTGCGGACAAGGTGTTCTTTTGCAATTCGGGCACCGAATCGGTGGAAGCGGCGATAAAGTTCGCGCGCAAGTGGGCCAGGGTGACCGAGGGAGAAGGGGGGCGGACCGAGTTTGTAGCCTTTACGGAGGCCTTTCATGGACGCACCATGGGCTCACTGGCCCTCACGCCGCGACCCCACTATCAGGATCCCTTCCGTCCGCTGATGCCCGGCGTCACGTTCGCCGCGTACAACGACCTGGAGGCCGCCGCAGAGGCTATAGATGCCGACACGTGTGCCTGCATCGTCGAGCCCCTGCAGGGCGAAGGGGGCGTGAACCCGGCAAATGGCGGTTTTTTGGAGGGCTTGCGCGATTTATGCGACGATCGGGGTACCCTGCTCATCTTTGATGAGGTGCAATGCGGTCTGGGACGGACGGGCACCCTCTGGGCTCATGAGGCCTATGACGTGACCCCCGACATCATGACCCTGGCCAAGCCCTTGGGAGGCGGATTGCCCATCGGGGCCACCCTCATGACCCAGGAGGTGGCCGATGTCATGGAACCCGGCGACCACGCCAGCACCTTTGCGGCCAACCCCGTGGTGTGCGCCGCGGCCAAGGTGGTCTTTGGCAAAATCTCCGATCCCGCCTTCCTGGAACATGTCCGTTCCGTTGGCGACTATCTCGTGGGCAAACTGGTTATGCTGCAAGAGAAGCATGACTGCATTCAAGAGGTGCGGGGACGGGGGTTGATTGTGGGTGTGCAGACGGACATCGATGTGGGCCCCGTCGTGGAGGCCTGCTATGACGAGGGACTCTTGACCGTCAAGGCCGGGGACGACGTCCTGCGTCTGGTGCCGCCGTTGATCGTCACGGAGGAGCACGTGGATGAGGCTATAGAGATCATAGATGGTGCCTTTGCAGGTCTTTAGTGATTGGCGCCCCAAAGGAACCGAAAAGTGGAATATAAAGATTGGGGTTGTGCAGAACACAATCCCAATCTTGATGCCTATCCACTAAAAAGGTCTTGCAGTGGGCGAGTTTATATCGAGATGTTGGGAGTTGGGGGAAATGCGAGTCGAGGTTGAGGCGCGAGAACCAAAGGAGTGTCTAAGTGGTCAGGTGGACGTGGTGGCTCAAAGAGCTGGTGTCGAGGACGTGCCGGCCATGGCCGATCTCATCAACTATTTTGCGGACAAGGAGTTGATGCTGCCCAGGTCCCAGCATCAGATCTACCAGTACCTGCGCGACTTTGTGGTGGTAAAGGATGGCGACGGGGTCATAGGGTGCGGCGCCCTGCATATCGTGTGGGCCGATCTGGGCGAGGTGCGTTCCCTGGCCGTAAAAGAGGATTGGCATGGCCGGGGTGTGGGGCGCTGCATCGTGGAGGTGCTTTTGAAAGAGGCCCGGGATCTGGGCCTGCCCCGCGTCTTTACCCTGACGTATCAGCAGGAATTTTTTGAACGTTTCGGCTTTCACGTCGTACCCCGAGAGTCCCTGCCCCACAAGATATGGGGGGATTGTCTGAACTGCCCCAAGTTTCCGAACTGTGACGAGATTGCCATGATCCTGGATTTTGAGGAGGAGGAAGGATGATGAAAAAAGTGAAAAAGTGTGTTCTAGCCTATTCTGGTGGATTAGATACCTCGTGCATCGTTCCCTGGTTGAAGGAGAACTATGGTTGTGAGGTGATCTGTGTGACGGCGGATTTGGGCCAGGAGGAGGAGTTGAGTGGGTTGGAGGAAAAGGCCCTGTCCAGCGGCGCCAGCAAGATCTATATCGAGGATCTTCGGGAGGAGTTTGTAAAGGATTATGTCTTTCCCACCCTGATGGCTGGCGCCGTCTACGAGCGCGAGTATCTGTTGGGTACCTCTTTTGCGCGTCCTTTGATCGCCAAGCGCATGGTCGAGATCGCCGAGGCCGAGGGCGCAGACGCCGTCTCCCACGGCTGCACGGGCAAGGGGAACGATCAGGTCCGTTTTGAGTTGTCCTTCAAGGCGTTGAACCCTCATCTGCGGGTCATAGCGCCCTGGCGCGAGTGGGACATCCGTTCCCGTGAGGATGCACTGGCCTATGCCAAGGCCCATGACATCCCCGTTCGCCAGAGCAGGGGATCCATCTACAGTCGAGACCGCAACTTGTGGCACCTCAGCCATGAGGGGGGCGATCTGGAGGATCCGTGGCAAGAGCCCAGCGAGGATATGTTCGTGCTTACCGCCTCGCCCCAGGAGGCGCCTGACACGCCCGGGTACGTGGAGGTGGATTTTGAGCGCGGGATCCCGGTGGCCCTGGACGGTGAGGCCATGGAACCCGTGGCCCTCGTCACTGCCCTGAATGAGATGGGCGGCAAGCACGGCGTGGGGCGCGTGGATATGGTGGAGAACCGTCTGGTGGGCATCAAATCCCGGGGCGTGTACGAGACGCCCGGCGGCACCATCCTCTACGCGGGACACAGTGCATTGGAGACCCTGGTGCTGGATCGCGAGGCCATGCACTATAAGGACCTTATCGCTCAGCGATATGCCGAGTTGGTGTACAACGGTCGCTGGTTCACCCCCCTGCGGGAGGGGCTGGATGCCCTGGTGCAGGTGCTGCAAAAGAACGTGACGGGCACCGCGCGCCTTAAGCTCTACAAGGGGAATTGCTCCGTGGTGGGCCGCAAGTCGGACTATGGCCTCTATCGCGAGGACTATGCCACGTTTGGCGAGGACGAGGTGTACAATCAGGCCGATGCCGAAGGCTTTATCAACCTCTTTGGCCTCTCCATGAAGGTGCGTGCCCTGTTGGATATGGACGACGAGTCGTAGGGCTGGATGCCATGAGTAAACTTTGGGGCGGCCGCTATACGGGCGCCACGGACGACCTGATGTGGCGCTTTAACGCTTCCATCGACTTTGACCGGCGCCTGGCCGGGGTGGATATCAGGGGCAGCATGGCCTATGCTCGGGCGTTGGGCCAGGCGGGAGTGCTGACGCAGGAGGAAGTGGATACCCTCGTCTCGGGGCTTGAGCGGGTGGCCGATGAGTTTCGCGAGGAAGAATTCTCCTTTACTTCCACGGATGAGGATATCCACACCGCCGTCGAGCGCCGTCTAACCGAGATCGTGGGGGCCGTCGGCGGCAAGCTGCACACGGGACGGAGCCGCAACGACCAGGTGGC
Organism: Anaerolineae bacterium; assembly: GCA_041685915.1. GTDB lineage: Bacteria > Chloroflexota > Anaerolineae > UBA1429 > UBA1429 > JAWLEV01. Next base: position 26,517 of record JAWLEV010000030.1, read on the forward strand.
CACCGACGTGCGCCTCTATCTCATGGAGGCCTTGCCTCGACTCGGCAAGTTACTGCGGGACGTGCAGGAGCGGATTGTATCCGTGGCCGACGAACGTTTGGAGGTGCTCATGCCCGGCTACACCCACCTGCAGCCGGCGCAACCCATACGTTTCAGCCACTGGCTGCTCTCCTTTTTCTGGATGCTGGAGCGCGACCACGAGCGCTTGACGGAACTGTCGGAGCGCGTAGCAGTGTGCCCTCTTGGGGCCGGCGCGCTGGCGGGCAATGCCTACGGCATCGACCGTCGGGAACTGGCCCGCGATCTGGGGTTCTCGGGCGTCACAGAGAACAGCGTGGACGCCGTCAGTGATCGCGATATGGTCCTGGAGACGTTGAGTTGGGGCGCGCTGCTGGCCACGCACCTGAGCCGCCTGGCGGAGGATCTGGTCCTGTGGTCCAGTCCCTCGTATGGCTTTGTGCGGCTGGACGAGCGCTACACCACAGGTTCTAGCATCATGCCCCAAAAGCGCAATCCCGACAGCATGGAACTGGTGCGAGGCAAGACGGGGCGGCTGGTGGGCAATCTGACCCAGATGCTGGTGGTGAGCAAAGGTATTCCCTCCACCTATGACAAGGATCTGCAGGAGGACAAAGAGCCCCTGTTCGACACCCTGGATACCCTGGAGATGGTCCTGCCCGTGGTGGCCGGCGTCATAGATACGCTGGAGATCGACCCCGAGACCATGGGCGAGGCGCTGGACGAGGCCATGTTGGCCACGGACCTGGCCGACTATTTGGTGAAAAAGGGCCTTCCCTTTCGCCGGGCCCACGACCTGGTGGGGCAGGCCGTCCTGGCCAGCGAGGAGCGGGACGTTCCCCTTGGGGAACTGGACTATGCCGCTTTCCGCGACATCTCGGAGGCTTTTGAGCGCGACGTGTACGACCTCTTTGATTTTGAGGCCTCGGTCGAAGCCCGCGACGTGACCGGTGGCACGTCCCAGAGCGCTGTGGAGGAGCAACTCGAAAAGGCCTGGAGTATAGTGAAAAAGTAGTTGCCATACCTTTTCCCATCCTGTATCATGGAGTGAGTCGTTCTGGCACTGGCAGCAGGTTTGTGGAAGGGGTTGAATCCATGATGGACAAACTCACAGTGGGCGTGATTGGCTGCGGGGGGATGGCTCAAAACCATGTCCGTGGCTATCTGAATTGCGGGCGCTACGAGATCGTGGCCCTATCCGACCTGGATGAGGAGGCCATGATCGAGTATGAGAAGACATTCGATATATCCGTTCGCCATTATACGGATGCGCGACGGATGCTTGACGAAGAGGACCTCGATGTGGTGTCGATCGGTGTGTGGCACACGGGGCACGCCACCTGGACCGTCGCTGCTGCAGCCCGGCAGCCTGAGGCCATCCTTTGTGAAAAACCGATGGCCGATACCCTACAGCGTGCCGAGCAGATGATGACCGCCTGTCAACGCAACGACGTCAAACTCGCCATCGGACATCAACGTCGCTTTCTGCCCTCATATACTCTTGCTCGAGAGCTCATTGCCGA
>JAWLEV010000112.1:0-1153 GCA_041685915.1 Anaerolineae bacterium
ACCGGCGAGCGCGCCGTGGCCCTGGCCCTCACAAAGCGTGATGCCGTCCTCCTCGACTACTGGGGAGAGGCCGCCGGGGATGTCCAGTTCATCTACAATGAAGGGTTCGTGTGGGGAGAGCTGCCCCCCGGCCAGTCCATCGTGCACACGGGCATTCCCAGCGTCAACCACGGCCCCCAGGTACCCACGGCGGCACGGGGACTGTGGACCAACATGGGCATGTTCGCCCTCTGGGGGCCCGGCGTGCGCGAGGGCTACCGCCGTGACGAGGAGACCCTGGGACCCGTCCGCATGTGCGATCCCGCACCCACCATCGCCCACCTTCTCGGCTGCCAGGGGCCGCGTAACAGCGCGGGCAGCCCTCTGCAGGACATGCTGGAGTAGAATCAGGAGGAGAGATGTTCGACATCCGCGAATTCGTTAACACCATCGAGGAAATCGTCGCCAACCACAGTCTGGGCGGCGGCGCCTACCGGCGCTGGAACTGGCAGGATGAGCAAAGGAAGCGAGACCTCGGTCTGAACCCCTACGGCTGCGCCGATGCCGCCAATATCCTATACTCTATAGGACGCTTTCCACGAGATCCAGGGAAAAGAGGGCATTGGATCGAGATCCTGCAGAGCTTACAGGACCCAGAGTCGGGTCTTTTTCACGAGCCGACCCATCACGAGATCCATACCACAGCGCACTGTATCGCGGCCCTGGAACTCTTTGATGCCCGCCCCCTGCACCCGCTGCGATCTCTGGCTCCTTTGCGGGACCGCGCCAAGATGACCGACTTCTTAGAGAATCTGGACTGGGAGGAAAATCCCTGGAGCGCCTCACACCAGGGAGCGGGGATATACGCGGCCCTGGTGCTGGCCGACGAGGTATCCTTTGCCTGGCAAGAAGCCTACTTTTCCTGGCTCTGGGAGGCGTGGGACCCGACGAGCGGCTTTCTGCGAAAGGGGTGCGTGGCGCCCGTTCCTCATGGCGATTCGGTATCCATATTTCCGCACCTGGCGGGAACGTTTCACTATCTGTTCAACCACCAGTATGCACGACGTCCCCTGCGCTATCCCGAGGCCATGGTCGACTCTTGCCTGGATATCTGGAATCGTCAACTTTACCCTCTGGGAAAAAGGGTTGGCTTCGCCGAGATCGATTGGATCTA
>JAWLEV010000112.1:1253-6545 GCA_041685915.1 Anaerolineae bacterium
CCGCTTTCCACTCTACTCCCTACACCAACTGCCCATCCTCCCGCAACTGTTTCCGAAGCGCCTGCACATCCACCTCGGCGGGAGCCACGCCCTCGCCGACGGCCAGCGCGGCGGCCGTGCCCACCGCCTGGCCGATGGCCACGCAGGTGGCCATGACACGCGACCCCGCCATCCCCTCGTGGGTCGCCGAGATACAGCGTCCCGAGGCCAGCAGGTTGGGCACGTCCACAGATAGCAGGGAGCGATAGGGGATGTCGTACCAGTCCCCCTTTGGCGGACGCAGTTCCTCACGGGAGCGCATGTTCTCATGCTCCGCCGCCCAATACGGACAGTCGGCGCCTTTGGGGCATTCCACCACACAGAGATGCACGGGATAGGCATTGCCCAGCGGACAATGTATGTCGATCCACCAGGAGCCATGGGCGATACCGTCCTCGAACTTTTTTCCCTGGTGCACGTCCTCGCCGGTCAGGGCATAGGGGCCCACGATCTGACGGCTCTCGCGCGGTCCCACCTGGGGAGACGTCTGCTGCACGTAACAGTCCGCAAACTCGGGAACGTTCGCTCGCAGGTAGCGCACTAACTCCCACACGTCCTGGCGGATGCTCAACTCCGCCTCGGTCATAGCGGAGGCGTCGACGGGATCGCCGCCATAACGGGTCATGTTGGCCGCCGTATGATCCTGGTGGTACGTGTTACGCCCCAAAAAGCCGGCATTGTAAAAGTGAAAGCGGCCGTCGGCCATCTCGTGTTCGATCTGCTCGCGCAGTTCCTGGGCGCGGTCGTCGTCTATCTCCTCGAAACCGGCCAGATGAATGAAGGAACCCATGGACTCGACGCGATTGTCGAAGGGGCGCCCATGGCGCGTCGCGGCGCCGGCGCGGTCCGCCACGTCGGCGTCGCCGGTGGCGTCGATGAACACCTTTCCCTTCACAGCGCCCCGGCCCGACTTGTTCTCCACAATGACAGCCTGGATCGATTCCCCCTCGCGCACCACGTCCGTGACCAGGGTATGGAGCATCACCTCCACGCCCGCCTCCTGGCACATCTCGTCGATGACCACCTTCAGGGCCTCGGCGTCGAAGCGGATGCCCCACTCCTGCAGCGTCTCTTCCCACGCCGGTGCGCCGCCGATGGCGTGCATGCGCTCCGTGACCTCGCGCAGGATGCCCTCCACGATGGGCGTGTCGCTGTCGGAGGCCGTGTGGGCCAGCATGGGCGCCACCAGGCCAGCCGTGGCCAGGCCACCCATGAAACCGTAGCGCTCGATGAGCACGGTTCTGGCCCCGTGGCGCGCCGCCGCGACCGCGGCGGGAAAGCCGCCCGGCCCACCACCCACCACAACCACGTCCGCCTGCGCAACGATGGGCGTCTCCCGCGAGGGCTCCCTAATTGTGGACATTTTCATCCTCCTCTCCTTTCAATCACGGGCGTGGTAGTCGCCCTGGATGATCCACTTGTAGGTGGTCAGTTCCTCGGGCCCCATGGGTCCGCGGGCGTGCATGCGCTGCGTGCTGATGGCCACCTCGGCGCCCAGTCCGAACTGTCCGCCGTCTGTGAAACGGGTGCTGGCGTTCACGTACGTCGCCGCCGAATCCACGGCATTCAGGAAGCGCATGGCATTTTTGTAATCGTTGGTCAGGATGCCGTCGGAATGGTTGGTGCCATATTCGCCAATGTGAGCAATGGCTTCGTCGACGGAATCCACCACCTTGACGGAAAGCACCAGAGAGAGAAACTCTTGACCGTAATCGTCCTCGGTGGCCGATTCCACAAGGTCTGGATCTATTTCCTCCGCTCCCTCAAGGGCGCGCATGGAGGGTTCATCGCATAGCACCTTGACGCCAGACTCGTTCAATGCAGCCACCATGGGGGGCATCAATTCATCAACTGCGTCCTGGTGAACGAGCACTGTATCCAAAGAATTACAGACAGAGGGCGCCTGGGTTTTGGCGTTGTGGATGACGGGGATGGAGCGCTCCACCTCCGCCGAGGCGTCCACATAGAGGTGACAGACGCCGATGCCCCCATAGACCACGGGCATCTTGGCATGTTGCCGTACCAGCCCCTGCAGACCCGGGCCACCCCGGGGAATGATAAGGTCGATGAGATCGTCCATGCCCAACAATTCGGGTACAAGGGAACGATCCGTAGAAGTGATCAATTGGATGGCATGGGCGGGCACGCCGCTGGCCTCGCAGGCATCCTTTATCAGATCGACCAGCACGATATTCGTGCGCAGGCTCTCCTTGCCCCCGCGCAGGATCACCCCGTTTCCCGTCTTGATGCACAGGGCGCTGATGTCGATAGTCACGTTGGGACGCGACTCAAAGATCACCCCCAGCACACCGAGGGGCACCCGCTTCTTGGCCACATACAGGCCATTGGGCAGCGTCTTGCCGTCGAAAACTTTGCCCAGAGGATCTTCCAGGGCGGCCACATCGCGACATCCCTGCGCCATAGACGCAACCTTTTCGGGCGTGAGCGTGGAGCGGTCCACGAGGGGCGCCGCCACGCCGGCCTCTTTGGCCTCGGCCACATCGGCCTCGTTGGCCTCCCACAACTCGTCTCCCACCTCATCCAGACGCTGGGCGATCTCTTCCAGGACACCATCCCGCACGCCGCTAGGCAACAAGCCCGAGTCGTGCGCTGCTCCCCTGGCTTTTTGGACCATATCACGCAAATTCACTTCTGCCACTTTATCCTCCTTCTGCCTCAGATAGCATCACAAACCGTCCTACATCAACTCAAAGCAACGCCATCTTGTCGCGGTGAATGAACTCTGGCCCATAGTCATAGCCCAGAATATCGCCGATATCCTCCGACTGATGGCCAAGGATCTGCCCCAGATCGTTCGCACTGTAATTGGCAAGCCCTCGAGCGATCCCCTCTCCATTTCGCCGCCGCACGCTGATGATGGCCCCCCGCTCAAAATGCCCCTCCACCCGTACGACGCCCACGGGCAAAAGGCTTCTTCCCGCCTCCATGATGGCCTTTGCAGCCCCCCTATCGACGATCACGCTACCTGCCGTGACCGACTGGGCCAGCAGCCACCGCTTGCGTCCTTCTGTGGGGGTGATACGCGATGGGAACCACGTGGCCGGAATTGTCTTGGACCATATACCCGAAAGCACGTTCTCGCGGCCGCCGTTGGCGATGACCACCGACGTCCCACAACGCATGGCCATGTCGGCGGCCAGAATCTTGGTGTACATGCCCCCCGTACCCAGTTCCGACCCGGCACCCTTGGCCAGATCATAGAGGTTCTCGTCGATTCTGTCGACACGTTCCACAAGTTCGGCATCGGGTACCGTCCCGGGATCCGCCGTGTACAGGCCGTCGGTGTCCGTCAAAAGCACAAGCAGATCGGCCTCTATCACATTGGCCACCATGGCGGATAGGGTATCATTCTCCCCCACCTTGATCTCCTCGGTGGCCACAGCATCGTTCTCGTTAACCACGGGGACAATGCCCCGCGCCAATAGGTTCTCGAACGTATCCCTGGCGTTCAGATAGCGCTGTCGATCCTCGATGTCCTGGCGGGTGAGCAACACCTGGGCGACAACGATACCATATAGATCAAAATACTGCTCCCACAGGTGCATGAGACGTCCCTGACCGACGGCCGCCAACATCTGCTTAAAAGGAATATTCTTCTGCTCCTCGGGATATCCTAACCGCTCTCGCCCCGCCTGTTGGGCGCCCGACGAAACCAGCACCACGTCGGCTCCTGCGTCACGCAGCTGGGAGAGTTGCCGCACCAGATCGACCATGCGGGGCGGGTCCAGGCGATCCGACTCTGCAGTTAACGTACTGGTGCCCACCTTGACCACCACCCGCCGCCAGGTCTGTTTCGCTAGTCCTGTCGCGTCTGTCTCGGGGGAATTCATAGCCGACGCTTGAAAAGAATATTCGCTCACAAAAAAACCTCACCCTAACATAACTCACCTGATTATAGCATGTAGAAACAGGGAGCCCAAGTACGCACCCCTATTCCGACGACGATCTTCCAGGCGCAACAAGTTCCCCCTCCAGCCCCTCCTCATCGGCCCGCAGACAATGTACGACGCCAAAGGTATTCTCCAGACCCTTCCCGCTGGGCACTGTTACGCGAAGATAATTATCGGTAAGACCGCTCCAGCGCAACGCGCCCGCCTCGCGATAGTAGGACTCGAACAGCACCTCCACATCTTGGTGCACGAAGCGGCGATGAAAATCCAACGCCATCCGTCGTCCAAGATCTCGAAGACATTTGCTCCTCGCCTTGGCGACACGAGGATCCACCTGATTGGGCATCTCGGCGGCCCGGGTACCCTCTCGGGGCGAATAGCGAAAGACGTGAAGCCGTGCAAAGCCCATGCGTTCGATAAACGCCGTGCTCTCGGCAAATTCCTCCTCCGTCTCCCCCGGGAACCCCACAATGACCTCGCTGGTTATAGAGATCCTCGGAACTTTAAGCCTGATACGTCGTACAAACCGGGCAAAGTCCGCCGTCGTATATTGCCGTCCCATGCGCCGCAGCGTCTCATCGCAGCCGCTCTGCAGAGAGAGGTGGAGGTGGCGGCAGAGACGCTCGTCCGGCCAGAGCCCCAAGAGATCCGGCATCACATCCCAAGGCTCAAGAGACGAAAGGCGCAGCCGTGGGATATCGGTGCACTCGAGTATGGTGCGTACCAACTTACACAGGGACCAGCCCTCCTGAAGAAAGGGGGCATCATTCCCGCGATCGCGGCCATAGGCGTCGATGTTGACCCCCGTCAGGACGACCTCCTTATAGCCCTCCTCAACCCGCCGCCTTATCTCCCGTACTATCTCCTGGGGCGGACGGCTTCTGGAGGGCCCTCGGGCGATGGTCACGATACAGTAGGTGCAACGCTGATCACAGCCCTCCTGAATCTTGACCAAGGCCCGCGTGTGGCCATGCCGCAATCGTCGAATAGGGCGCGCCACCCTCTTTCTGACCTCAGGCCATTCCTCGTCTTCCTGGGAGAGAATGCGCGCCACGATGGCGCCCTTTTCCGCGTTGGATACGACGAGATTGACGCCCTCAATAGCCTCCAGTTCCTGTGACGAGATCTCGGCGTAGCAGCCCGTCACGGCCAGCTTGAGCTCCTCGTTCTCCCTGTGCAAACCGCGTATCAACTGGCGCGATTTTCGCGCCGCCACGTGGGTCACCGTGCACGTGTTGACGATGGCCCAATCCGCCTCCTGCGGATCGGCCACCACCTCGTGCCCCAGCGCCTCGACGCGCCTGCTCAGGGACTCGATCTCTGCCTGATTCAGTTTGCATCC
>JAWLEV010000031.1:0-27935 GCA_041685915.1 Anaerolineae bacterium
TCCCGACTCTGCAGTATTCCTTTTTGCATTCCACAGTGGCCATGGTACCATGTGACACGATGAAATACGTCTACAGGGGACTGCGCAAATCGATATACGGCTCTCAGAGCCTGCGGCAGGCCCTGGTGCGCCGTCTCGACCTGCCCGAGATCGAGACGGTGACCGTGGAGCGAGAGTCCCTGGACGCCCGTCGCAAATCCAAGATCGCCTACGTGTATAACCTGCGCTTCACCGTCTCCCGCGAGACGCCGCGTCTGGGCGAGTTGCTGGCCTCCGGGGAGGTGGAGCCTTATGATCCGAAGCCGATCCCCCAACCAGAGCCCCACATAGCGCTGCCGGAGCGGCCGCGCATCGTGGGCTTTGGGCCGGCGGGGATGTTCCTGGGGCTGCAGTTGGCGCGCAAGGGCTATCGGCCCATTATTTATGAACGGGGTGAACGTGTCGATCAGCGCGCCGAGACGGTGCGTGCCCTGTGGGAGGAGGGCGATCTGGACCCCGAGTCGAACCTGCAGTTTGGCGAGGGGGGCGCGGGTACCTGGTCCGACGGCAAGTTGACCACGGGCAAGTCCCCGCCCCTGGATCGCCTCATCCTGGAGACTTTTGTGGAGGCCGGGGCACCGGAGACGATCCTCTACAGCCATCGGCCCCACATCGGTACCGATTATCTGCGGCGCGTGGTGGTCGACTTTCGGGAGCGCATCACCGCCCTGGGGGGCGAGATCCGCTTCGGGCACAAGTTCACGCAGTTGCACCTGCAGGACGGCGCGGTGGAGGCCCTCACCGTGTCGGGGCGCAGAGTTTCCACGGATGCCGTCATCCTGGCCATGGGCCACAGTGCGCGGGATACAGTGGCCATGCTGCAGGAGGTGGGGGTGGCCATGCGCCCCAAGCCCTTTGCCCTGGGGCTGCGCATCGAGCATCCCGCCGATTTCATCGATGAGGTTCAATATGGCAGGGAAGCTGCCGAGGTGCTTCCTGCCGCCGACTACAAGCTGACGGCCCATCACAAAGGGTTGAGCGTCTATTCCTTTTGCGTGTGTCCGGGGGGACGGGTCGTCTGCGCGGCCAGCGAGCCTGGCGGCCAGGTCACCAACGGCATGAGCCGCTATGCGCGGGATGGAGCTTCATCCAACAGCGCCCTGGTGGTGAGCGTGAATCCTCAGCAGGTCGGCCTGGCGTCGGCCATGGAGGCCATCGCATTTCAGCGTGACCTGGAGCAGCGTGCCTATGAGGCCGGTGGAGGTGGCTATGTGGCCCCCGCCCAGCGCACGCCCGACTTTTTCCATCAGCGACCCACGGCCCCCTTGCCCCAGACGACGTATCGGCCAGATGTGGCCCCCGCGCGGCTGGATGAAATGCTGCCCTATTTCGTCACCGATGCCCTGCGCGCCGGGCTGTCACGTTTCAATCGGACGATGCCCGGGTTCATCGACCGGGGCGTCCTGATCGGCGTGGAGACGCGCACCTCGAGCGCGGTCCAGTTCCCCCGCGACGAGGAGTGCCAGTCCATTTCCACCCCCGGACTCTACGTCCTGGGGGAGGGGGCGGGCTATACGGGAGGCATCATGACCTCTGCCCGGGACGCTGTTCGTTTCGCCCAGCTGGTGAAAGCGTATGAATAGGCGCATCGGCATCGTGGGTGCCGGTCCGGCGGGGATGATGGCCGCCCTGGAGGCGGCTCGTCGCGGGGCGGAAGTGCTGTTGTTCGATACCAATCCCATGGTGGGACGCAAGCTCTTGGTGACGGGGGCGGGGCGGTGCAACATCAGCAACCGCCACGTGAGAGCCGAGGCCTATGCCTGCGCCGATAGCGACTTTTTAGAGATCGCCTTTGAACGGTGGGGACACGACAGGACCATGGAGCGCCTGGCGGAACTGGGTATCGCCACCTATGCCACACACGACGGCTGGTGCTATCCCCTCTCCGATTCGGCAGCCACCGTGGCCGACGCCTTTGCCGCCATGCTGGATCTGGCGGGCGTGGAGATTCACCTCAAGACCAAGGTCAGCGACGTGCGCATGGCGACGGGGTGCCTCATCCTGGAGGTGGGTGGCCCTTCTCACACCCTCACCGTGGATCGCGTGGTGGTGGCCACGGGGGGCAAGGCCTATCCCGCCCTGGGCTCCAAGGGGGATTTTTTCCCTGTGCTGGAGCATCTGGGGCATCGTGTGGTGCCGGTGCGGCCCGCACTGGCACCCGTCGTGGCCGACGTCAGGCGGCTGCATAAACTTGAGGGCGTGCGGCTGGACGTGGGATTGACGCTGCTGCAGGGCGATGAGGTTCTGGGCCAGACGGCGGGGAATATGATGTTCACCGACTATGGCCTCAGCGGGCCAGCGGCCATGGACCTAAGTCATCTGATCAGCACGCGCCCCCACACCGACCTGACCCTTTCCATCGACCTGCTGCACTACACCCGGGACGCGCTGCTATCACTCATCGCACGCTTTCGAGACGAGCCCGTTCCCTTACTGGTCATTCTGGGGGCCGTTCTGCCGGTCAAGATCCCGCTCGTCCTCATCAAGATGGCCGGGCTTTCTGACGATGTGACGCTGGACGCCCTCGGTGAGGGTGATCTGGACGATGTCCTCGAATTAGCGGGACACCTTATCGTATCCGTCAAGGGGACGCGAGGATTCGAGATCTGTCAGTTATCCACGGGCGGGGTGCCGGTGACGGAGGTCGAGCCGACGACCATGGCTTCACAGGTGGTTCCCCACCTACACTTGGCGGGGGAGGTTCTCGACGTGGTGGGACCCTGCGGAGGATACAATTTGCAGTTCGCCTTTACCAGTGGCGCCCTAGCGGGTGCCGGGGCAGCCGGTTAGGGGGCTTTTTCTTTTTCCGTCCCTGGCCCCCTTCCCACACGCATAAACTCGATTTCGCGGTCCGCTTCCCGTTTTATGCTGCTCAACTGGCGACCCTGCACAAGTTGACACATATGGGGAGAGGGCGAAGGCGAGGGGTCGATCTTTTCGACGTGCCTCTTGAGGAGAAGCGTGTCGTACTTTTTTGCTGTCTGACTCCCAGAGCCACTTGGATGATGAACCTTCTCCAGGAGATCAGTGCTGCTCAAGCCTATCTGCCAGAAGCATCACGAATTCCTCGTCGGCGGACTCTTTTGGGACGCTGATGGTACCGTCCTCGTTGTCGATGGCTTTCAGTACTATCTCTTTTTCCTTCCGACCACCGATGCCCAGAAATCCGCCCTCACGGTGGACTCTGTAGCATGTGACGACGTTGCCGTTCATCTCCGCTTCGTACCCCTCATCGCCGGCATGCGCGATGATCTCGTTGTAGAATTGCCCCAGGGTTCCGTGATTGGCCCAGTGCCGGATCTCACGCAGTTCCTCTTCCATGCGCTCCTTTCCACAGTATGTATGGCCTTGTACAAATACAATTCCCATGGGACGAGTTGTGTCGGTGGCCAAAACGCGGCAGAAGGGCTCCCAGACCACCCGCTTATCCCATCCCGATACGGAAACACTTGAATTCTATTATGGTCCCCATTCGTCAGATCGTCAAACTGAAGGGGTCTCGCCACGTTGGTTCGGCTTGACGGGAGTCTTTGTTGGGCCTATGCTATCCTACAGTTTGATTCTTGGTCGCTTGTGGAGAACCTTATCTAAGGAGAAATGCCATGAAAGAGAATGCGCTTAAACGTAAACTGGAACGGGGCGAGACGGTGTATGGGCCGTTTATGAACTGCAAGTATCCGTCGTTCATCGAGATTGCCGGTCTGGCGGGGTTCGATTTCGCCATCGTGGATATGGAGCACGGTCCCCTTTCCGTGGAGACGGCGGAGGATCTGTGCCGTGCAGGGGAACTGGGCGGCCTCTCGCCCATCGTGCGCGTGCGCAAGAATGACGCCCCTCAGATTCAGCGCGCTTTGGATATCGGCTCGGCGGGAGTGCAGATTCCACAGATCGAGACGGTAGAGGGAGCCAAGGCTGCCGTGCGGGCCTCCAAGTATGCTCCCCTGGGCATGCGGGGCGTGTCCCTGTTCACGCGGGCTGGCGAGTATACTGTCCGTGGTAAGGAGGGCATAACCGGTCGCCTCAACGAGGAACAGATGGTGGTCATCCACATCGAGGGCATCCCGGGCCTCGAGAACCTGGAGGAAATCATCCAGGTGCCCCATATCGATGTCATCTTCCTTGGGCCCTATGATCTCTCCCAGTCCTTTGGCATCCCCGGCCAGGTAAACGATCCGCAAGTTGTCCAGGGAATGGAGGAAGCGGTGGCCAAGATCCGCGATGCGGGCAAATGGGCGGGCACGTTTGCGGACGATGCGGCGGCAGCCCGCCGTTGGGCCGATGCGGGCGTGCAGTACATATCCCTGAGCGTGGATGTGGGTATCTTTGGCGATGCCTGCAAGTGGCTGCTGTCGGAAGCCAAGGGCGAGGCGTAGGGCGGCACCGTTGGGGGATACGAGAGATCGCATCCCCCAGTACCTTTACAGTCCTTCCTTTATCGTATCCTCTCCTGGAAAAGGGGAGGTTGAAATAAACAAACCATCGCAGGAGGCCAATTACTATGAACACCCGTGAGCGTCTGCTCGCCATTCTTGATGACAAGCCGCCCGATCGCCTACCCTGGATCCCTCGTCTGTTGTTGTGGTACAGTGCCCGCCTGCGGACGGACACCATGCCCCGGAAATGGGAGGGGCTGTCCCTGCGGGAGATCGAGCGGGAACTGGGCGTGGGCACGCCAGCGCGAGAGGGGCGGGTCTTTGAGGTAGAGTACGAGGACGTGGAATATGTGGAGCGGGAGGAACAGGGCAAGCGCATCGCGGAATATCGCACGCCGGTGGGCTCTGTACGCCAGGTGACGCGCTTCTCCGAGACTCTCGATCAACAGGGGTTGCCAGGGCGGGTGGAGGAGTATTTTCTCAAGGGACCCGAGGATTATAAGGTGTGGGAATGGGTGGTAGAGCACAAACACTGGGTGCCGGCCTATGAGACCTATGAGGCGTACGATGCCGATATCGGCGAGGAGGGGCTGCCCCTGGTGGGTGTGGGGGATGTTCCCTTTCACGCCTTTGCCCAGCAGTTGGCGGGCTATGAATACGCCTATTATCAGCTCCACGATTATCCCGACGAGGTGGAACACCTGCTGAATACCATGGCCGAGGTGCAGAAGGAAAGGATGTGGCCTGTGGTCGCCGAGTCGCCAGCGCGGCTGCTCCTGCATGGCGTGCACCTGGCCTCGCAGATCACACCCCCTTCCCTCTTTGAAGAATATATCCTCCCTTACTATGAGGAGTTTATGCCTCTGATGCACGAACATAATAAGTCGGTGGCCATGCACGCCGACAACGATGTCTCGCACATCCTGGATCTGATCGAGCGGGCGGGCTGGGATATGGTAGAGTGTTTCGTCACCGCGCCCATGGTGCCGCTGACCATAGAGGAGGCGCGCGAGGCGTGGGGGGACAGGGTCATCATCTGGGGCGGATTGCCCTCTACTCTCCTTTCCCCCAATGTGAGCGAGGACGAGTTTCACAACTATATGTACAATTTGTTCGAAACTATCGCGCCAGGGGACGCCTTTATCCTCGGCGTGGCCGATAACGTGATGCCCGACTCGCTCATCGAGCGCGTCGCCTGGGTGACCGAATTTGTGGAGGAACATGGGTACTATCCCATCGAGATGTAAGATATTGAGATGCCTAGCGATTCCAAAGTGCTGGGCATCTAAAAACCTTTTGGGGCAACCAAACGTGGATTCCCTAGAAAGAGGATGATGGAGGAAGTATGAAGATCACTGACATCGAGTTAATCAGGTTCACCTATCCTTCCAGGGTCGTACGCGATGCGGAGGGACATTCACACCCTGGGTCAGAGCACGAGGCCCAGGGTACGATCAGCCACATCAGCACCGATGAGGGAGTGGATGGATACAGTATGGGAGGGGCGCCGGCCATGCTGGAGACGGCGGAGCAGGTTCTCCTGGGGGAGGATCCGTTGCGTCGCGAGTATATCTGGCAAAAACTGCGCCAGTTCCAGCGCATTCGAGGTCCCGCCCTCGACGACCGCTATCTGGGGGCCATCGACCTGGCTCTTTGGGATCTGGCGGGCAAGGTGGCCGGGCTTCCTGTGTACAAGCTGCTCGGCGCTTATCGCGACAAAGTGCCCGCTTATGCCAGCACCATGTGCGGCGACGATATACCGGGCGGCCTGGACACACCGGAGCACTATGCGGATTTCGCCCAGGCCTGCGTGGAGGAGGGGTATAAGGCCTTTAAACTGCACACCTGGATGGCACCCATCGGCCCCGATCCCAAGCGCGACGTGGCCGCCTGTGCCGCCGTGCGGGAGCGCGTGGGACCCGAAATCGATCTCATGCTCGACTGCAACCACGATTATAGTCGCATGGAAGCCCTTTATATCGGGAGGGCACTGGAGGAACTCGACTTTCACTGGTTCGAGGAGCCCATGCCCGAGGCCAGCATGTCGTCGTACATCTGGCTCACGGAGCAGTTGGATATCCCCGTGGTGGGACCGGAGACGGCAGAGGGGCAGTTCTTTACCCGCGCCGAGTGGATCGTCAACGAGGCCAGCGATATCAGTCGCTACGATGTGCACTTGGGTGGCCTCACGCCTCTGATGAAATGTGTTCACCTTTGTGAGGCCCATGGCGTGGCCATGGAGGTCCATGGGGGCGGGCACGGTAACCTGCACGCTCTGGGGGCCATGGGCATTCCCGGCGAGTATTATGAGCGAGGGCTCCTGCATCCCCACTATGACTATGAGGCGGCCCGGCCGTGGCTGAAGAGCCGCGTGGACGGCGTCGATGAGGAGGGCTATGTGCACCTGCCTCAGGCGCCGGGATTGGGGTTGGACATCGATTGGGATTTCGTGAGCGAGAACCGCATCTAGGCGTTTAGGTGCCTGGCACTGAAGAAAGTGCCAGGCACCTCAGCATACGCCTCAACCTGCGAGGTATCTTTTCCTTGAGGGGCTCTCCCTCTATTCCCCGTATCTTTGGAGATGGTCTATGAGCTACCGCATCGGTATGGACGCTCTGAATCTGAAACCCACGCCGCGCCTGGCGCATACAGAGTATTGCAGCAATGATGCCCTCAAGCGCGCCGTCACGCGTCTGCCCGACGATCATCCCCATCGAGAGGCCGCTTTCTATGAGTGCTGGAACTATGATTTCATCTGGTCCACCAACGATGGCCCAGAGCCCTGGGATGAGCGCGGGAGGGTGACGGACATGGGACATTCGGAATTCCTGGAGGGGGGTGTGGACCGTCGGGAACCCAAGCCCTGTCCCTTTGATGACGTGGAGGAGGCCTGGGCCTTTGACGCCGTCGCCGAGTACGGGCTCACCGATTTTGAGAATCTGGTCGCCTTTTACGAGCAGTGTTATCATCAGGCCCGCCAAGAGTACCCGGAGCAGGTCTGGACGGGGGGATACTATCGCACCCTCTTTTCGGGGGCCATCGCCATCTTTGGCTGGGAGATGCTACTGCGGGCGGCGGCGGATACGTCCCGCTTTGCCAGGGTACTGGACAGCATCTATCGACAGAGTCGCCATCATTACAGGGCCTGGGCAGAAACCTCTATAAAAGTTTTCATGTGTCACGACGACATGGTCTGGAGCCAGGGACCCTTTATGCACCCCGACTTTTACCGCGCCGAGATTTTTCCTCGTTACAAGGCCCTCTGGGCTATCCTCAAAGCGGCGGGCAAAAAGGTCGTCTATACCTCGGATGGGGACTGGAGCATGTTTGTGGACGACATCGTGGACGCCGGGGCCGACGCCCTCTGCTTCGAGCCCATGTTGTCCCTGGAGCCGGTGGTGGCCAAATACGGGCAGACGCACTGCATCCTGGGCAGCAAGGTGGACGCTCGGACTCTCACCTTTGGGGATAGGGCCCAGATCCGCCAGGAGGTGGACGCCAGTCTGGACCTGGCCGAGGAGTGTGGGGGTTTTATTTTTGCCGTGGGCAATCATATACCGAGCAACGTGCCGGTGGAAAAGGCACTGTTTTACTATGATTATCTGCGCCGGCATTGGGGGCGAGACGCTCGATGAAGGCCTTAGCATCTGTCCATACCAGGCGCTTTGTGGCGCTTATTCTCCTGTTCTGTCTCTGTATGGGGGTGGTGGGGTGTCAGGGTGGGGAGGAAAGAAGCAGGCGGGGAAGTCTCGATTGGAGTCGGGGACAGAGGTTGGGACGGGCGGCGCTCAACGACAGGCCGGCGTTGGAGGTCGATGGGGCGACGGGGGAGGCCTATGTGGCCTGGATTGCCAGGGAGGGAGAGGATCCCCGGCTGCGTTTCGCACACCTGGACAGCGCGGGACAGATCCTGGTGCGGCACGATCTGCCCTTTGATGTCAGTGTTCCCTCCAGGATGAAATTGACCGCCTCGGAGGAGGACGGGCTCCATGTGGCCTGGATCGATAGCCCCGAGAAGAGGCGGTCGCTCTTCTGGGCCAGGATAGACGAGGAGGGCGAGGAAGTGTCGCCCCCCGTGCAACTCTCCCTTCCCGGTGTATTGGTCGATTCGTACACCATGGCCCGTGGGAACGGCGGGGACGTCCATGCCTTTTGGGGTGTGGTGGAGGGAGAGGGGCAGGGGCTTTACTACACGCCGCTCACGGGAGATGATGTGGGGGATTCCATCATCTTGCGGGAGCAGGGCCTCGCGCCCAGCTTCCGTGTCGATGCCACGGGAAAGATGCACGTGGCGTGGCGAGAGGAGCCCAGCTTTGGCGAGGGCGCCATCTACTACGCTCCCTTTGACCTGCAGGAGGCCGTCCTGCGCGATCCCCACGAGATCGTCTCCTTCTCCGCCCCTCTGGGCGTCAAGATGCATGGGCCCGAGTTGGGATTGACGCGCGACGAGACGTATATATTCTGGTCCAGGGAGGTGCGAGGTGGCGGTCTGACGCCACCCATGGCCGAGTCGTATTACGTCTCCTTTCCCCTGGGAGAGCCCCAGTTGGCTCGGCGACCGCGGGATATCGAGCTGCCAGTGACCAACGACCCGTCGTACGAGACGCTGGACAGCGTATTCAACGTGCGTCAACTGGCCTCGGGCGAGACGCTTTCCGGTGCCAGTTTTGTCTATATGCCCTCCACCATTCGCATGCCGGAAGAGGAATTGGCCGTGGCCTTTGCTGTGGAGCTTGTGGGGCGGACGAGGGAGATCATCCAGCCCGCCCTCACCCTCTGGGAGAAGGGAGCGATGCGGGGCTATCAGATCGTGGGCAAGACGCGGAACGTTTCCCTGCGACCCAGCCTGTTGGGGGATGAGGGAAAGAATCTACATCTGGTCTGGATCGACAGCGCGGGCTTTGGGACCTATGACGTCTATCATGCCAGCACGGCACCCGAGGTGCGCCAATACCTGAACCGTATCACAGTCCGCGATGTCATGGGCGCCCTCTTTGATCTCGCCTGGGCGGTGGCACAGGCGGTCAGTTTCTTTCCCCTGCTGTTCGTCTGGGGCTTTTTGCCCCTGACCCTGATCGCCATATACAGTGTCATCAGCGCCGAGGGCTCCCTCAGCCTGCGGGGGCCGCGTATCGTGTTGGTGCTCTCCATCCTCCTGTACGTGGCTGTCAAGTATCTGTTCCAGCCCAACTGGTTGGGAGGGCTCCCTCTGCCGAGGCGTCTGCCGCTGCGCATCTCCAACATCCTCATGTACGTCGCGCCCTTTGTCGTCTCGGGAGTGGCCGGGGGCATCACCCGGCTATATGCGAAGCGGCAAGAGAGGGCCACCCTCTTTTCCACCTTTTTGATCTTTGTGGTGTCAGACACGCTGCTGACGCTACTGATCTATGTGCCCGGCATCTTGGCGGAATAAGACGCGGTGGGGGCGCAGAGGGCGGGGTAGGGGATCTGGAATCCCTCGCGCAGGCGAAAGGCCCTGTCCAGGGGAGCGTTCCCTTTTTCTTTCAGCCACAGGTCGTTGATCTCTTGGGCCCGATACAGGCGCGGCAGGGTGGTCAGGATAAAGGTGACGCGCCGCAGGCTATGGCTGGGAATGGGCGCAGGCAGCCTTTGCAGAGGGCCTATCTCGATCTTGTAGTAGAGGTCGTCCGCTCGGGGATGATCCGCCTCTTCGGGCAACAGTTCTCGCCGACGCACCATGTGGTACCCTTTGATGGGCGCATAGTAGGTGATGGTCCAGCGCAGTTCTTCGAAGGCCTTGGGATGATAGAAAGCCAGATATTCAGCAGCGATGCGCTGGGGCGCCCTGATCACCGGGATGCGATACCAGTGTTCCTGGCATATGCGTTCCCAGTCGGAAACGCGAGGTACGATACCTACCAGCACTCGCTCCTGTTCAAAGGGTGTGTCGGCTCCCATATCCCCATCGTCAAAGCGTTCGTCCCACATGGCCCACCTCGTCGATACCCCTCATCCCTTTGCCGGTCAGAGTATAACAGAAAATATAACAGAGGTACAAACGAAAAATATGAGCCGTGCGCGATTCGAACGCGCGACACCCTGCTTAAAAGGCAGGTGCTCTGCCGACTGAGCTAACGGCTCATATCCAACTCTATTGTATCAGAATATGGGGTTGCGGTCAAACAATACCCCATTTCTCGTCGTTTGACCTCCGTGGAATGTTGTCTTACGATTCTACAGGTACGTGTCGTATCGTGGTATCTCATTGGAAAGGGAGACACATGGGACAGAGCGACGGGGAGCGGCAGCGCCCCTACCGTTACTTTGATCTGGTCATGGTCGGCTTTGTATCCACCCTCATGATCAGCAATATCGCCTCCTCCAAGATTCTCGATCTGGGGTTTTTCACTTTTGATGGGGGGACGCTGTTATTTCCCATCAGTTATATACTCGGCGACGTGGTGACCGAGGTTTACGGATACAGCCGTGCGCGCCGCGTGATATGGGCGGGATTCGGCGCCAACTTGCTCATGGCCCTGGTGTTGATGGTGGTGGGCGTCCTCCCGCCCGCAGAGGGCTGGGAACATCAGGCGGCCTATGAGGCGATTCTGGGAGTCACCCCCCGCATCGTGGTGGGTAGTCTGATCGCTTACTGGGCGGGTAGCTTTTCCAACTCGTGGCTCATGGCCAAGATGAAGATCCTCACCAAGGGACGGTGGCTGTGGACCCGCACCATCGCCAGCACCCTGGTGGGGGAGGGCATCGATACTCTTCTTTTTGTTCTCATCGCCTTTTACGGTATCCTCCCTCGGACCACCCTCATGGCCGTCATCATCTCCAATTATGTATTCAAGTGTGGCCTGGAGGCGCTGGTCACGCCCATAACCTATCGCGTGGTTAACGGCCTAAAGCGGGCGGAGCAGGAGGACTATTACGATTACGATACCGACTTTAATCCTCTCAAATTGAACTAGTCCATGGGGTTTTCGTCCTTTTTCTCCCGGGAGGTGTCTTGAAATGGAACTGTGTAAGTTGAGCGTCGGGGACGAGGGCTGTGATATCGAGGGATTCACCAATGTGCATATCCAATGCGCCGTGGATCGCCTGGCCATGCTGGGTGGGGGCATCGTGGAACTGTCTGCTGGCGTGTTTCAGATGGCCGATGCGTTGCATCTTCGCTCCCATGTGACGGTCAGGGGAAGCGGCTCCTCCACCGTGTTGCGCAAGGCGGCCATGAAAAAGGCCCGTGTCTCCACCTTTTTGGGATACGGCCACTACGACGTCGTCGTGGACGAGCCCGAC
This sequence comes from Anaerolineae bacterium, assembly GCA_041685915.1. Taxonomy (GTDB): domain Bacteria; phylum Chloroflexota; class Anaerolineae; order UBA1429; family UBA1429; genus JAWLEV01. The sequence continues at coordinate 11,676 of JAWLEV010000031.1, forward strand.
GCCTTCTCCTTGGGGGACGGCATCCTCCTCAGCGACGATACGTCGGGAGGATTCCTGCAGACGGTGGGCACCCTCATACGCCGCGAGGGGGATACCTGGTTCACCAGCGTCCCCCACGCCCACGATTATCGTGCTCGAGACAATGGCCTGGTGCGGACCCTCTATCCCCTGGTCAGCGCCGTGGATGTGCGGGAGGCGATCCTCGAGGATCTGATCATCGACGGAAAGGCGGCCCAGAATGAGAGGCTAAATGGCTGCCGTGGAGGCGGCTTTTTCGCCCATCGCAGCGACGATATCACGGTGCGGGGAGTGACGGTGCGCGACTTTTGCGGCGACGGGTTCTCCTTTCAGACCTGCGACGACTTGGAACTGCGGGACTGTGTGGCCCAGGACTGTGAGGGGCACGGTTTCCATCCCGGAAGTGGTTCCAACCGCTTTCACATCCACCACTGTCGGGCCAGTCGCTGCGGGGAATGTGGCCTGTTTTACTGTCTGCGGGTGCGGGACAGTTTACTGGAGAAGTGCACCTTTGAGGAGAACGGGTCCCACGGCGTCTCCATCGGCTCCCGCGACGTCGATCACCTCAACCGCTGTCTGACTGTATGCCGTAATGGGGGCGCTGGCATCTATTTGCGGCCGGGAGGACGGGCCACGGCGGCCCATGGCAACCGCATAGAGGGGTGCGCTCTGGAGGACAACTGCCGTGGTGATGGCGAGGGAGAGATCGTGCTGCAAGGAGAGGCAGAGGATGTGCAGGTGGTGGGCAATACGATCCGTCGGCGTGCGGAAACGCCCGGTCTTTTAATCAAGGCCGAGATGCCACCCTTTGTCTGGGAGGATAACGTGGTAGAGCCCGGAGGCGAGGGGGCCGTCGTCGACCGTCGCTGAGGGCCGGATCGCCCCCGTTCATAGCATGAGCATACTGTCACCAAAGCTGTAAAAGCGGTAGCGCCGCTCGACTGCCTCCTCATAGGCCTCTTTGATGAGTTCCAGGTTGACAAAGGCGGCGACCAGCATGAGCAGCGACGAGCGGGGGAGGTGAAAGTTGGTGATCAGGGCGTCTACCACGCGAAAGCGATAGCCGGGGTAGATATAGAGGTCCGTGGGACCATCCCAGGTTGCCACGCCGATATCCCTGTCTTGGGCCGCGCTCTCCAGGACCCTCACTGTGGTCGTGCCCACAGCGATGACACGGCGCCCTTCCGCCTTGGCGCGGTTGATGCACCTGGCCGTCTCCCCATCCAGGCGGCAGTACTCGGTGTGGATTTGGTGGTTTTCCACCCGCTCGGAACGCACGGGCTGGAAGGTATCCAGGCCGATGTGCAGGGTCACCGAGAGCCACTCCACGCCCATTTCCCTTATCTCCTCGATGAGTTGAGGGGTGAAATGCAGTCCCGCTGTGGGCGCCGCCACCGAACCCTCGGCCTCAGAGTATACGGTCTGGTAGCGTTCCAGGTCGGGCGGCGTCTTGTGGATGTAGGGAGGCAGAGGGATGATCCCCAGGCGTTCCATATAGGGCTCCACGGGTTCGTCAAAATGGATGAGGCGTCCGCCCGCTTCGGTGATGGCCTCCACCGTGCCCCTCAGAGTGTCATCCTCCTCGCCGATCTCCAGGCGCTGTCCCACGTCGACCTTGCGTCCCCTGACCAGGGACTCCCACCGCCTTGGCCCCCGCTTGCCCAGCAGCAAAAGCTCCACCTTGCCTCCCGTAGGCACCTTGTGGCCATAAAAGCGCGCCGGGATGACCCGCGTCTTGTTCACCACCAGCACGTCGTCGGGACGCAAATAGTCGGGTAGATCGTAGAAATGGCGGTGCTCGAAACGCTCTTCCTCCCGATGGAGGACAAAGAGCCGCGAGCTATCCCTGGGCTCGACCGGCTCTTGGGCGATTAATTCGGAGGGCAGATCGTAATCAAAGGATTCCGTCAACATAGGTACTCTTTCAGCCACGCAGGAAATATAATATCACATTGAGGAGCACGGTCAGGATCACGCTGAGCACGAGGCATGTCACCAGAGGGAAATGGAAGGAAAAGTTTTCTCGTTGAATATGTACATCCCCAGGCAGTTTGCCCAGCCAGGGGATCCTGCCGCCCAGCACGAGCAACAGTCCCATGAGGAGGAGCAGCCCTCCCATGACGATGAGCGTCCGTCCCAGACCTTCCATGCCAGATGCCATACATCTACTCCTGTGTCGACACTCCTTCCTGTCCTCCACGATGCGGGTGGGTGGAGGCGTCCTTGTCCCGGGCCTCCCACTCGCTGTAGATGCAGCCACAATAGTCCTGCATGTACAGATCGTGTGCCCTGGCCAGTTCATAGTGCTCGGCAAAGCCCTGGCGGAAATTTTCGAAATAGAATGTTACGCCATACGCTTCCGCATGTTTATCCCCGATCTCCCGTATCCGTTCCTGATCCTGATAGGGGCTGATGAGCAGGGTGGTAGTAAAGAAGGCAAAGCCCTCCTCCGCGGCCCGCCGTGCCGTCCTCTCCAGCCGCAATTCATAGCAGATGGTGCACCGTTCGCGGAACATCTCGTGCCCCACCACGGCCCGGAAAAAGGCGGGCATCTCATAGTTCGCTTCCCAGATGACGGGAAGGTCGATCTCTTGGGCGTAGCGGACCAGGGCCTGACGCCGGCGCCCGTGTTCGCTGTAGGGATGGATATTGGGATTGAACCAATGCCCCGTGACCTGTGCGTCCAATGCTCGAAGGCGTCTCACCGTATAGGTGGCGCAAGGAGCGCAGCAGATGTGCAGCAGGACGCGCTCTCCCTCGAGGGGGTTGACTTCCTCTTCTTCCTGCGGCTCGGGGATATCCACCAGGCGATGCAGGCGGATGGTGAGAGGATCCTCACATACCAGATCTGCCTCACCTTCCGCCACCAACCGTCGGGCTTTATTCCGGGAACAGGGGGAGAGGGGCCTGTCCCGCGCGTCCAGTACTCGGGCCTTTTTCATGAGAAGAGGCGACCTTGCTCCGTCTCTTCCTGATCCCAGGGGCGGTCCAGATGCTCGTAGGCGTTCCGCGTCGCCACGCGCCCTCGGGGAGTGCGCTCCAGAAAGCCCAACTGGATGAGATAGGGCTCATAGACGTCCATGATCGTGTCGGCGTCCTCGTTTATGGCTGCAGAGATGGTGTCCAGACCCACGGGCCCGCCGTCGAATTTGTCTATCACCGCGCACAGCACGCGTCGATCGGAACTGTCGAGTCCCAGGGAATCCACCTCCAGCATCCCCAGCGCCTCCCGTGCCGTCTCTGCGTCGATGACACCGTCGCCCCGCACCTGAGCGTAATCGCGGACGCGTTTCAACAGGCGATTGGCCACCCGAGGTGTGCCTCGTGCCCGGCCGGCGATCTCATAGGCTCCCTCATCCTCGATAGGTATCTCCAGGATGTGGCAGGAGCGGCGTACGATGGCCTCCATGGCCTCCTGATCGTAGAACTCGAGACGATAGACGATACCAAAACGGTCGCGTAGAGGGGAGGTCAGCAGGGCGATGCGCGTGGTGGCCCCGATGAGGGTGAATCGGGGCAGCTGAAGGCGGATGCTCCGCGCCGTGGGTCCCTTGCCGATGACCACATCCAGGGCATAATCTTCCATGGCCGGGTACAGCACCTCCTCCACGGCACGGCTGAGGCGATGTACCTCGTCCACAAAGAGGATATCCCCGGAGCGCAGATTGGTGAGGATGGCGGCGAGATCGCCGGGGCGCTCGATGACGGGTCCCGACGTGACCTTGATATTGACCCCCATCTCTGTGGCGATAACGTAGGCCAACGTCGTCTTTCCCAGACCGGGAGGACCATACAACAGGGTATGATCCAGTTCTTCACCCCGTTCCTGGGCTGCCTGAAGAGAGATCTTGAGGTTCTCTATGACCCGATCCTGGCCGATATACTCCTCAAGGGTCTGGGGTCGGAGATTGCGTTCGTTGGGCGCCTCTTGCGGTCTCTCCGCTGGCGAGACGATGCGCTCCGAATCTGACACGAATCCTCCTGTGTTTCTAGTTTTCCTCATTATAACACAGGAAGTCGCTGACATAAACCAGAGGCCGATATCCGTTTCGGCCTCTGGTTCGGGGTATAGGGAATGGGATTATGCAACGCCGAGAAGCGACTGTACGAGGTTGGCGGCGGCGGCCGCGTCGCGGCCATAGCCATCGGCACCGATCTCGTCGGCATATTTCTGTGTCACGGGAGCGCCACCGATGATGACCTTGACCTCATCGCGCATGCCCGCCTCTTCCAGGGCCTCGACGGTGTCCTGCATGCTGGGCATGGTGGTCGTCAGCAGGGCCGATAGCCCGATGGCGTCGGCGTCGTTCTCCTGGGCAGCCTGAACAAAGTCCTCGGGGCTGACGTCGACGCCCAGGTCGATGATCTCGAATCCGGCACCCTCGATCATGATGGAGACAAGGTTCTTGCCAATATCGTGTAGGTCCCCTTTGACCGTCCCCAGGATGACCTTGCCTTTGGGCTCGACATCCTCCTCAACCAACGCGGGGCGCAAGATGGCCAGGCCTGCCTTCATGGCTCGTGCCGAGATGAGCATCTCTGGCACATAGTATTCGTTGGCCTCGAACAGACGTCCCACCTCGGCCATGGCTGGGATCATGGCCTCATCGAGCAGTTCTCCTGCCTTGATCCCTTCGGCCAAGGCGGCATTTGCGGCCTCCTCTACGTCCTCCATCTGACCCTTCAAGATGCCCTCAAAGATCGTTTCCTTGTAGTCCATTACCAAACCTCCTCGATTCTCGGCAATCGTGATAGACGTTCCCTACTAACATAGGTAACATGGCGCTGATTTTACCACCTCGCAGAGATTTGCGCAAGCCATACGGCGACGCCCGCCGTCACCGTCGCCCCCACGATGGAACTGACGAGGTCGACGCCCCTGTCGTCGAGCCAGGGCCAACCGCGTATCTGGTTCGTTTCCTCTCCGCAAAAGTGGATGCGTTCTTCCGTGCGCTTTTCACAATGTTCACAGTAATAGATGGCCTGGGCCGTGGCTCCCAGCAGGCTGTCGGTCAGGCAACCGGCCGTGCCGCCCAGGGTGGCGGCCAGCGGCAGCCAGTTGTACATTCCCCCCCACGGTCGCTGCGTGAGCCATGCCTGGGCCATCTGCAGCAGGAGTCCTGCAAAGCCTGTGAGGGACGCAGCGGCCAGCGAGGCCACGAGACCCAACAACGAGATCGCTCCCGCGGCACCCCTCATCACGCGGGCGCCTGTGTTGATGAGACGGGGCGGGCGGGAGCTGAGCATTCCCAGTTCCGTGGCCCAGACGTCGGCCGTGGCCGTGGCGATGGCCCCCACAAAAGCGAAAAAGATGGGCGTCCTCTCCCCCGTGATGACGTAGAGAAGAACCATGAGCATGGCCCATCCCACGCGCCCCCCCACATTCGGCGCATCTATCCGCGTGCGGGGATCGAATCGCTCGTGCAGCACTGCCTTATAAGGGGCGCGATATCGCCTCCAGAGTCCCCAGCTGAGGAAGAAAAGGAGCAGCGGGATGCCCCATGTCCATCCTCCTCCGACAAAGGTAAAGATCACGGCCACTGCGATCCCCACGGCGCCGCTGCGGGACAGGAGACGGGCGTGATGGCCGATCCAGCCCAAAAGAAGACCGCTTCCCAGTCCCAACAGGAGATCGCGTATCATGGCTTTATCCCCGAATCATAGGATGCTGACGAGCGCAAAGGTGAAGAGCAGTTGTATCCCCACGGCGGTCACGATCAGGAGATAGGCCCCCAGACGCTCCCAAAGATGCAGGAGAATTCCCAGGAGGGCGTTGGTTATCAGTATGGCCACCCCCAGGCCCGGGATGACCAAAAGGTGTCCCTTGGACGCCACGCGCCCAAGCCCGCCCTGAGCAGGAAGGCGCAGGATCAGTCTTGGGGGGAGTTCCTGGTAGCGCCACATGAGATAGCCGGAGAGTATCAGACAGATCAGGGCCCCGGCGGCGAAGATACCCCAAAAGAGGGTGTCCTGCCACACGGGCCATCCCGCGGCCGGCCCATATTCCACGTGTTCCGTGGTGGGATGGAGGGGCCCCATGTCGCGCCGCATGGCATAGTCGCGCAGGAACTCTTTTGCGTCCTGGGGCGAGATGGCATAGCCTCCGCCATCGGTGACGGCGATCAGCAGCCGTTCCGTCGGCTCCGTGGCATATACGCGAACGTCGCCTACCTTCTCAAGATGGAGACGTCCCCTCCAGTAGCCGGGCCAATGGAGCCCCGTAAAACCGTTCGCTTTTTGGAATTTTGTGGCAGGTACCACGTCCTCGATATCCGCCAGGGGTACGATGCGCTTGTGCGTACCGCAATGTATCGTCAATGTGTCGCGGTCCAGCCGATAGCGGAGACTGCCGAGTTCCACCGCCCAGCGGAGGCCCACTATGAGCAGGGCCGCGTTGCAAATGAGCCACAATATCTTTGAGAAAAAGCCCGGACCGATCTCCTGCTCTATCAAGCTGTGCGCCACAATAAAGGCCGTGGCAACAAGAAATAACAATGCCAGCAGGGCGACGATCAGTCCTAATCTTTTGGGCGGTTTCCAAACCACGGTTCCGGTTCCACCTTTCACCATACACAGTGGGGAGATTATAGTGACCAGGCAGAGCCTGTGTCAACTATCGATCCACCTTTGGCCCCTCTCCCGAGCTATAGAATGGGTTCGTTTCGTGTTGGCGATGCTGCTTTCTCAATACTCGCATTTGACGCCTTTTGCAAGGGAGAGGATAATTAATCACGCTGTATATGACATGCCGTAGAGATGATTGTCTCCCTTGTGAGGAATAGATATTATGGATGCTTCGGAACTGGAATCGGTCCTGGACGAGGGGCCGCTGTTCGACGAGGAACTGCCCGAGGATCATCGGAGCGGGTTTGTGGCCCTGGAGGGCAAGCCCAATGTGGGCAAATCCACCCTGCTGAATGCCTGGATGGGCACTAAACTGGCACCCGTGTCTCCCAAGCCTCAGACGACGCGCGATCAATTGTTGGGTATCCTGACCCGTGAGGACGCCCAGATCCTGTTTATGGATACTCCTGGTATCCATCGCCCCAGGACGAAACTGGGGGACTTTATGGTGGAGGCGGCGGAGAGCGTCCTGCCAAATGCCGACGTGATAGTCTTTGTCGTCGATCTCGCCGTTCCGCCGTCCCGGGGAGATCGCGAGACGGCGGCGCTGCTGGAAGAACTTTCCCCCGACGTGACGCGTATTCTGGCCATGAACAAGGCGGATCGCGTGTCGGGAGAGGAGCGGGAGCGTCGGCGAGCAGCCTATGAGGCCCTGGGGGATTTCGACCATTCCCTCTGCATCAGCGCCCTGCTGGGAGAGGGCGTGGACGAGTTGTTGCAGATCGTCATATCGGCGCTTCCTCGGGGGCCTCGTTATTATCCGGAGGACCAACTTACCGACCGGCAGGAGCGCTTTATCGTCGCCGAGTTGATCCGCGAGCATGCCATGCGCCACCTGCGCGAGGAGGTGCCCCACGCCCTGGTCGTCGTGGTTCAGGAGATGAAGGAGCGCCCCAACGGAACCATATATATCCTGGCCCACATCTATGTGGAAAAAGAATCGCAGAAGGGTATCGTCATCGGGCGCGGGGCGAGTATGCTGAAACAGATCGGTCACGATGCGCGCATCGATCTGCAGCGGTTTTTGGACAGCAAGGTCTATCTGGATCTCCAGGTACGGGTGAGAAAGAACTGGCGGCGTAACGAAAAGGCCCTGCGGCAGTTTGGATACACGTTACAGCGACAGGCCTAGCCATCGCGGGCGAGGCTCTAGGAGCGGAACTGTTCTTCCGGTGCCATGCGGTAGCCGATGCCCCGCTCGGTGAGGATATATCGGGGATTTCCCGGGTCCTCCTCGATCTTTTGCCTGAGACGCCAGATAAAGAGCTTGGTATAGTCCACATTTTCCACGTACTCTTGTCCCCAGACCTCTCGCAGGATTTGTTGATGGGAGAGGACATGCCCCGCGTTCTCGGCCAGGAACAGGAGCAGTCGTAGTTCGGTGGGGGTCATGTCCAGGCGCTCTCCGTTGCGCCGCACCTCCCAGCGTTCCGAGTCGATGACGATGTCGTCCGTCACATAGAGTACGGGCTGCTCTCCCGGGTCGCGCCGCTCGGCGCGACGCAGGACCGCCTCGATGCGCGCCTCCAGCTCTTTCAGGCTAAAGGGTTTAGGGACGTAATCGTCGGCGCCCAGCCGCAGCCCCTTGACGCGGTCGGTTTCCTGTCCCTTGGCCGTAAGCATGATGATGGGCACCGTGGAGAGGTCGCGGATGCGGCGGCATGTCTCCCAACCGTCCATCTGTGGCATCATCACATCGAGGACGACGAGATCGGGCCGCAGATCGTAGAACTCTTTCAGTCCCTCTGTGCCGTCCGTTGCCGCGTGCACCTCATAGCCCGCGCGCGAGAGGTAGATGCGCAACGCCTCGATCAGTGTGGCGTCGTCATCTATCACCAGTAGCGTCGTATCCGTCGTCATCCCTTCTCCTGAGGATATCCTTTATAGCAGTGAAGATCTCCACTTTCCCGCATATTATACATCCTTTGGAGGCTTTGTGTCTAGACTCCGCGTTAGGACATCCCCGGACCCCTTTTGCGAAGGATGCGCCCTCGGGACAGTCGAGGATGGGGGAACGCAGATGGCGCACGGCGTGCCCTCACAGGCCCAATTGAACACGGATCGCCTGTTCGATCCCCGCCATCTCTTGGGCGCTCAGTTGGCCGCCCCGATTTATCAGGCGTCGCTTGCTCACCGTACTCAACTGGTCCGCCATGGCCTTTCCCCTGCGCTCCTGAAAGTGCGCGCTTGCCTCGCTGGGATAGATGCGCCCCACCTTTGAGGTCAACGGCACTACCTGTACCCGATTCAGATGCCTGTTCGCCGCGTCGTTGCTCGCGATGACTGCTGGACACTGCTTCTTAATTTCCTCTCCGACGGAAGGATCGAGATTCACCCACCACACCTCACCACGCTTCATCGCCCGCCTCTTTGATCCCCAGTTCCGCCCATTCCAAAGCGACCGCTTCCCGATCCTCATCCGCCGCCATCTCCTGGTAGGTGGCGTCCAGATCGGAGTACAGGACGTCGGGGCGAACCAGATCCTCGATAAAGCGGCTGATATTGCGCGGTCCCACGACCCGAGAGTCCTCTGTATACCTTTTCATCGATAGTGATGGTCAACTTTTTCCGCATCAGTGCCCCCTTATACGTATACTGCACGTATAAGGGGGCCTTCCTTCGTGGCTGTCAATTGCCCCGGGGCCAAAGAATGGGAACGGTTCTGGTCCTCGGAGGAGCGCTGTTCCAGGTGCCGCCCCAGGTAGAGGTCGATGGCCCAGCCCCGGGCGATCCACCAGGGCGCGGGAAGGGGGGATAGGAGGTCGACGGTCTCTTGGACGGTCAGGGGGTGCCAGTGGCATGGGGGTGGTCATATCCTTCGTGTGTGCGCTAGGCGCCCCCTGTACCAGGCCAGGAAATCGCCCGCCGTCCCCATGGGGAAAGGCAATTCGTCCGCACACGGATTCCCAACCAGGTGCTCCCGATCAAACGATACAAAGTAGTCCACATCTACCTCCAATGCCTCAGCCACGACCTGTGCGTCAGGAAGATAATTGATGACAGCCAATGCCCGCTTCAATGCTTCCTCTCCAGCCCCTTGGGCGACGTTGACGCATGCGCGATCCAGCAACAGGGCAAAGTAGGCTTTGCTCTCAGGGGATTTCTGCTCTATGACAGCTTCAGATTCCTGCAGTACCCACGGTCCTATCCAAAGCTGGATGGCGCCCGCCTCGCCCAGTTTCAGGATCAAGCGTGCGCCACCCGTCTCAGAATGTACCCCTGAGAACAACGCACTGGTATCGAGGAATACTCTAATCTCATCCAGCACGTCGGTCTCGCTCCTCGCGCAGCGCCTGAAGCATGGTCTCCAGGGTCTCGCCGTCCTCCGTCCACTGATCTGCTACCTTTTCCGCCAGGGCATCGATCTCCGAACGTCGGGGGCTTAGGACAAAGGTGCCGCCCAGATCGATCAGGGTAAAGCTATCGCCAGGCTGCAGGCCGTAGGATTCGCGCAAGGACTTGGGGATGGTTATGAGGCCCCGCTGTGCCATCTGCACATTGGTGCTTTCCATCACAGACCTCCTGTCTGATCGTCTATCTGAGAATCAGTATATCAGAGAATTGGTTCGGGGTCAATATCGGCGGATGAGAACGTCAATATCCTCGTGGGACCGCGTCTGCCGCCCCAGGTGGAGGTCGATGGCCCCAGCCCCCGGCGATCCACCAGGGGACAGGAGGTCGACGGTCTCTTGGACGGTCAGGGGTTGCCAGTGGTGGGTGTGAGTGATCATGGTTCTATCCCCTCGCCTTCCGATCTCGGTCCTCACGCAGCGCCTGGAGCATGGTCTCCAGCGTCTCACCGTCCTCTGCCCACTGCTCCGCCAGCGTGTCGATCTCTGAGCGCCTTGGACGCGATTTGTACGGCTTGCACGAGGACGCGCCCATCTTTTTTTTACCCTTACGCCTCTACTCCCGACTCAGGCAGGTGCGGTTGCGGCCCGAGGCCTTGGCCTCGTAGAGGGCCCCGTCCGCGCGTCGCAGCAGATCCTCCAGTTGGGTGGTGTCGTTCCGCGTGGCAGCCACTCCCAGACTTATGGTGACCGTCAGTTCGCCCTCCTCGGTCTCAATGGGCCTGATGGCGGCGTGGCGAAGCCGTTCGGCTACCGCTTTGGCCTTCTCCAACGCTGTCTCGGGCAGCAGCACGGCGAACTCTTCGCCGCCATAGCGGCCAAAGATGTCCACCTTGCGCAGCGTGCTCTCACAGCGCGCTGCCATCTCCTCCAGCACTCTGTCTCCTGTGGCGTGGCCGTAGGTGTCGTTCACCTGCTTAAAGTGGTCGAGATCGAATATGATGGCCGAGAGGGTGTGCCCATAACGCCTGGCGCGCTCCATCTCGCTTCGGCCGGCTTTGAAAAAGCCCCGCCGATTGTACAGCCCCGTGAGGGGGTCGGTGATAGACAGGTTCTGCACCTCGGCGTAGAGGCGCTCCAGTTCGGCGTTCTTTTTGGCCAGGTCGCGCTGCAGGGTCACCAGCTCGTTGTTCAGGCGGCTGATCTCATCGTAAAGGGCCGTGTTCCCCTCTTCCTCGCTGTGGTCCATCTGCCCCTTTACGGCGGCGCGCAGGGCGTTCGCGTCCTGGCCCTCGATCTCCGGCGCCTCCCGCCGTGTCTCTTGACTGTAGGCAGGGGCTCGCACGCCCACGATGGTCAGTCCCTCGTTGCAGGCCACGCCGGAGAGGCGCAGAGTTGTGACCTTGCCGTCGCCGGGCACGTTGACCTCCCAGCAGAGGGCCGCTCCCTCCTCGCGGGCCTCGACCAAAAAGTTGAGCAGCTTGAGGCGGCTGGCCGCGTCCACCAGTTGGCCCAGGGGCTCGCCCGGGGCCAGCCCCTTCAGCCCCAGGCCGTCGCGAATCACCTCGCGGATGATGGCCTGTTCGTCGCAGAGCAGGGCGATGCCCGTGGGTTTGTTCTCAGGATCCACGGCTCTCCTCCACCAGGCGCGTGGCCACCGCTACCGCCTCCTGGGCATTGGGGGCATAGCCGTCGCTCCCCACCCGCTGCCACAGGTCCTGGGATATGTTGAAGGGATGGCCGCCCACCATTATCCTGACCTCAGGATGGCTGGAGGAGGAGCGGATACGCTCGATCAGCCCCCGCACGTTACGCACGTGGAAGGACATGGTGGCCGAGATGGCCAGCACGTCCGCCTCGCGCTCCTCCACGGAGCGCAGGACGCTTCCCGTGGGTGTGTTGGCCCCCACATAGTAGGTGTCCCACCCCTGCATCTGCATAAAGTCGGCCACCATGCGCATGCCGATCTCGTGGAGTTCGCCGCCCACCGAGGTCGCCACCAGGCGGTGGCCGGTCTTCTCCTTGGCAAAGATCTGAGGATAAAGCTGGGACATGATCAGTTGCGTGGCCGCCGTGCAGAAATGTTCCTGCGCTACGCTGACCTGGTTCATCTGCCATAGTCGGCCCACCTCCCGCTGGCAGGGCTGGAACACGTGCAGGTAGATCTCTTTGACGCTCACGCCCTGATTCACGGCGTCCAGGATCAACGCGCTGGCCACGGAGCGCTCTCCCTGGAGGAGGGCCTCCAGGTACTGGGGGGCCAGTTCATGTAGGGGGGCGTCTGGGCGGATGTAGGACTCTCGCGTGTCGGGCATGCGGGGCAGGCGCTTCTGCGCCGTGTCTACACAGTCAGCCGCCACCGCCGCCAACTCTGGGTCCAACGTCTCCTGCAGGGCCTGATCCATGCATTCCAGTGCCCCCATCAGCGCCTGCGGGGGAAAGTCCAGCCCGGCAAAGAGCACCTTCGCCCAGCCCACATAGTCGAGGAAGAGGGAGGCGTCGTCGGCGGCCAGCGCCTCGGCAAGATAGGAGAAATGATAGCGGGCATCGCGCACGCTTTTCTCGTAGCCGGCCTGGCCGTAGGCTTCCCAAAGGTCGGGCTGCAGGGCATACTGGCGGTCCACGGCGTTCTGCGCCAGGGTGTCCATCTGCTCGCGGATCGCTCGACTGGTCTCCGTGCTGATGTCGTTCATACTGACTCCTCCCCTATCGTTGTCTTGACGATCGGGCTGGGTACCGTCGCCAACCGAGATCGTGAGGCAACCCCTCACCGTTCCGACGTTCCCAAACCGGCTACGATGCTCTGGATGATGGGCGTTCCCCTGTTGGGCGGTACTGCTCTGGCGCCGACGTTCGCTACAGCGCCCTGTGCCTACTGCAGGAGTGCGCCCACGGCGGCTCCTATGGCGCTGCACACCGCCTCGATCAATAGCGTGGCAAAGCAACCGGGCCCCTCAAACATGCCATAATCGCCGCCCAGATAGGTGAATCGCGTCCTGAGCGCTGCGATCAGCCAGCCGACGAAGAATCCCACGATGGCCCCTATTATGATCCCTGACATCGTGCACCCCCTTGCACACCCCCACACCGAACGCATTATACGCCCTTGCTGCGCGGAGCGTCAACTCCTGGCAAGGCGGCCCCCGCTGGCCTCGAAACCCGTTTCTAACCGGCTTTTTTCTCGCAGCCTCAGGATGCATCCTGGGGGCGTGCCTGCGTATCCAATAAGCCTTCAGTCAAAGCATCTCTCCAGTGATTTGCCCTTTGTCATCTCGAAAACGCACCCGATGACTTGTTCTGTGTGGCTGCACCTCCCAGACTCGGCATCCCCGTCTTCCGCCAGGCAGATCCCCTCGCACTGGTCAGAGTCCGTACAGACCTTGCCGGCATCGGAGGTTATCGGGTTACAGAAGGGACCAGTATCATAGCTCAGCGTTGGTATGCCGTTCTCGTTGAGGCACTCGTTACACCACGCCATGCCACGTTCGGTACTCTCAAAGGCGCCTGGGACTTTTGAGAGGACGAACGCGACGGTTTCCGTACAGTTGACCTGACTGGTAAGGGTTTGGGTTGGGATGTAAGTTGCTGTTGGCACTGACGTTGGTTTGGACGTTGGCGTGAGGGTGGAGGAACGCGTGCTCGTGGGCACGGGCGCGTCGGTCGGCGTTGGCGTCTCAGTTGCCGGCGTTCGGCGCCTGGTACATGCGCTGAGTAGCAGGGAGCAAATGAGGATGTTCAGGATGAAGATGTACCTGACATCGCTCACGGGCGTTTCCCTTCTCCATGAACCTGCGTCTTCGAAAAGCCCTTGGAAACGGGTCATATCTGGCTATCCTTTGCTGGACGATCTTATATTGCGCAGCCTCAGGTTGCAGACTCCTTCTTCCCCTCAGCATTCTGTAAACCCCTGTATTACCAGAAACCTATCCAAATAGGAACACGCCAAATGCGACGGCCAGTATCAGATGTGAGAGCACAACCTGCCATCCCATCGCGTTCATCACCCCCGCTAACTGTCCAAGGAGTGCGAATAGCGTGCTGACGACCCAATAGGTGAACATGCTCGCGAGCACCGCTCGGCGCGTCTCCGCATTTTCACTTCTTCTACCGAACCAAAGCAGCACGGCAAAGCCGAGCAAGGCCGAGCCAAACCACCTGGCAAACGTGACCCCGAAATCGCTCAGCGTCACACCATAAAAGCCGACAAGCGTTCTCCGATGCAACGTCTTTTCCAGATTCAGCCACTATACCCTTCACGAACCATTCTCTTAGGCCCCCAGATAGCCAGAACGATAGCCACAGTAATGAAAAGCAAGAGAAACAGGAGAAGGCTCGCCCTATCAGAGCCAAGGGTTGGGAACAGATAGTGTGATAGGTTGAACATGGTATGAAACAGCAGGGCTGCCAATATGCTGCGGCCCGTATTGTTGTATAGCCACGTGAACAGGATTGATACGAGGGTTGTCGAAAGCACGAGCCCCCATATCGGTCTTTGATAGTAGAATTCCTGCCTGGGCATGAAGAACAATGGCAGGTGCCAACCCCCCCAGATGAGTCCCAAAACAATACTGGAGGCAAGAGCACTCCATTCTTCTTGAAGATGCTCCAGTGCATAACCTCGCCAGCCGAATTCCTCTTGGAGAGGACCACCTAGAAAAAGGATGTAGACAAAAGCTATGGGGATGGATACTGGATCTGCCAGCGCGACAAGTTCGGGAACTGGCTCGCCTGAGACTGTGGCTAACAGGAGAGCGCCACCAATCAACACGGGAAAGAGCAGGAAAATCACAAGATACCATCCAATCCCAAATCGGAAGTCCAGACCTTTTCTCGCTAATCTCCTGACTCCCTTGCTCCCATCTTCCAGAAAGGTGACTGTGAAAGCCGCTATTAGTGGTCCCCAGGCGGCGGGATTAAAGGGGCTATCGAGAAAGCTTTCAAGAGCCGAGGGAACTGACAGGCCTCTGTCAATCAAGGCTACTGGAATCCAGAACAACCATGACCAGCCAAGGGCGATGAGAAGGTACAGCCATACTTTTCGCTTTCCTGTCATTTCAGGCACCATTCTTCATCTACGGGTAATTTTGTGTTCGCGGACAATTTCCCGATGTCGCGCACGAACAAGTACTGCGTCCTCCGAGCCCAAGGGGCTAACGAGCGCTTGAGGCTGGAAATTGGGAGCGCCAAATCCATTATACGCCGTTGCTTCGCGACCGGTCAACCCGATTTGGCGACGAACGTCGCCTGCTCAGGCCTGCGAGAAAACTCGGGGCAAAGCACTTCTCACTCCGGTGGCGTCCACGGCCCATAGATGTCCTTCACCCACTGCAGCCACCACAGGATCCCGGCATCCTCCTGCACGGCCTTTACATTCTCGTCGACGTGGGGATTCCCGGCCAGACCCCCCGGAGTCATGAACGGGCCTCCGACGCCGTGGTGGGGCGCACACTGCAGCCAGGTGGAGGCCATCACGTAGCCGTTGTGTTCCTCGATCATCTCTCGCGAACGCGCGATCTGGTCCCGTTTTATGGCCTCGGTGTACCTGCCGACGCGGATATAGTTACAGTATCCCTCTTCCTTGCTGTAGCTCCCCCAATAGTTGCCAGGGGCGTTGCGCGGCGTGCCCTCGCTCTGCACGTAGGGGCGGCGACCGTCCGTGGGGGAGAAATGGAGGAGGATATCGGCATTGTCGGGCGGGTCGGGTTTATTGTTGTAGCCCATGATGACGTGGTCGCTGGCCTCCTTGCCCGCCTGGATCATCTTCTCAAAGCGCCAGCCCATGGCCCGCGATGCCATGCCCTCGTTATCAGGATCCACAATCACGTTGCGGTAATCCATCTGGCCCAACCAGCGGACGGTGTTGGCCACGGCACGATTGGCCTGCGCCTGCTGCCAGCCATCCAGGTCTTCCTTGGCTCTCGAGTCGCCCCAGTAGAGGCAGCCCACAAGGACGATCATGCCCAGGTCGTCCGCCGCCTCGATGATGCGGCCCATGCGGCGGGCGCAGGCGTCATCGAGGGAGGCGTCCGGCAGGTAGCCCTTGACGTCGCCAAAGCGGGAACCCATAAAGTACACGGCGACCGTGTTGACGCCGTAGGAACGGAAGCGATCGAGGTTTTCGATCAGCTCCGCCGTCTTGTCGTCCGAGATCAGGGCGTTGGAGCACCGCACACCGATTATCTTGATCTCCTTGCCGTTGAGCAAGATCTGGTGCCCGCGTATATCTATGTCATAGCGGCCGGCTCTGGTCATCGATGTATCTCCTTGCGTAACAATCGGTGCCTCTCTGCGAATCGAATTCGTGAGCGGAGCGTTATTTCACCAGTCC